>CAYUZK010000084.1:0-17125 GCA_964449625.1 uncultured Archangium sp. | reverse complement strand
GCGGCTCGGCCACCGACCGCGTGCGCGTCACCGTGCAGGACACCGTCAACGAGCCCCCCACGGCTGACGCGGGCGTGGACCGCACCGTGGGCGAGCAGGTGACCGTGGCCCTCTCGGGCTCGGGCAGCGACCCCAACGGCGACCCGCTCACCTACGCGTGGACGCAGACGCTGGGGCCCGCGGTGACGCTCGTGGGCGCCGCCACACCGACGCCGTCCTTCGCCACGCCCAGGGTGACGGTGAGCACGGTGCTCGAGTTCGAGCTGACCGTCAGCGACGGTCGCGGCGGCTCGGCCACCGACCGCGTGCGCGTCACCGTGCAGGACACCGTCAACGAGCCGCCCACAGCCAACGCCGGCCCGGACCAGGTGGTGGGCGAGCAGGTGGCCGTGGCGCTCGCGGGCGGTGGCAGCGACCCCAACGGCGACCCGCTCACCTTCGCGTGGGCGCAGACGCTGGGCCCGGCGGTGACGCTCACGGGCGCGGCGACGGCGACGCCGGGCTTCACCTCACCCACGGTGACGGCCAGCACCGCGCTGGAGTTCGAGCTCACGGTGAGCGACGGCCGCGGCGGCACGGCGGCGGACCGCGTGCGCGTTTCCGTGCAGGACACCGTCAACGAGGCGCCGCTCGCGAACGCGGGGCCGGACCAGGCCACCTTCGGCGGCGCGCTGGTGACGCTCGACGGCACCGGCTCCTCCGACCCCAACGGCGACCCGCTCACCTTCGCCTGGGCGCAGACGCAGGGCCCCGCGGTGACCCTCGCCGGGGCGACGAGCGCGGGGCCGAGCTGGGTCGCGCCGCTCGGCATGACGCCCTCGGTGCTGGAGTTCGAGCTCACGGTGAGCGACGGCCGCGGCGGCACGGCGACCGACCGGGTGCAGGTCACCGTCGCGCCGAACCAGGCGCCCGTCGCCGACGCCGGGGTCTCACAGCGCGTGCCCGAGGGCTCGCTGGTGCAGCTCGACGGCTCCGGCTCGTCGGACCCCGACGGCGACGCGCTCACCTTCGCCTGGGCGCAGACGGCGGGCCCGGCCGTGACGCTCACCGGGCCCTCGACGGCGCGGCCCGACTTCACCGCGCCTGCCGTGGCCGCTGACACCGTCTTCGAGTTCGAGCTGACCGTCGCCGACCCGCTCGGCGCCTCGGCGACGGACCGCGTAGAGGTCGTCGTCACGCCCACGCCGAACGACCCGCCCGTCGCCCACGCCGGCGACGACCAGGTCGTCGACGAGGGCCAGGGTACGAGCCTCGACGGCCGGGCCTCCTTCGACCCGGAGGGCGGCGCGCTCGTCTACGCGTGGTCGCAGGTGTCCGGGCCGACCGCCGCGCTCACCCTCGCTGACTCGGCGCAGCCGCTGCTGGCCGGCGTCCGCGTGGTGGGTGACACGCCGCTCGAGTTCGAGCTCCGCGTCACCGACGTGCGCGGCGCCCAGGCGACGGACCGCGTGGTGGTGCTGGTGCGCGAGGCGCTCAACGACGCGCCCATCGCCGACGCGGGCGTGGACCAGTCGGTGAGCGAGCGGTCGACCGCGCAGCTCGACGGCACCGGCTCCTCCGACCCGGAGGGCCAGCCGCTCGCCTTCGCCTGGACCCAGCTCGACGGGCCCCCCGTGACGCTCGACGACGCGACGTCGGCGACGCCCGGCTTCACGGCGCCCGCGGCGACGAGCCCCACGGCGCTGCGCTTCGAGCTGCGCGTCACCGACCCCGGCGGCGCGAGCGCGACCGACGAGGTCACCGTCACCATCCTCCCCGGCTTCCGGCAGCTCGGGGTCGGGTGTGGCTGTGGAGCTTCCGGCCTCGAGGCCCTGGGGCTCCTCGCCCTGGCGGCGGCGCTGCGACGGCGCGCGCGGCGGTGAGGGGCTTCAGCAGCCTTCGCGGGCGGCGGCCGGCGCGTGGGTCGACTTCCGCTTGATGGGGGCCATCGGGAGCACCGCGGGGGCTGCCTGCTGGGGGCGCTCCCCGGCGAAGAAGGCGCGCACGGCCTCCTGGCGCTGCTTGCGCTGGAGCTCCTCCACGTCCGCTTCCCCGCCGAAGGCCACCTTCGCCAGCACCGCGCGCTCCCAGCCCGCGTAGCCGCCCTCCAGCGTGTAGAGCCGCGGGTTCCGCGCGAGCAGCTTCGGCAGCTCCACCGTCTCGTCGCCGCTGTGCGTGTAGAGCACCAGCTTCTTGGAGAGGTCGACGAACATCGTCTCCTGCACCGCCTTGCGGCCCTCCTCAGCCGAGGCGTGGCACTGGCCGCAGCTCACGGCGTCGCGCACGTGGCCCCGGTCGAAGT
This sequence comes from uncultured Archangium sp., assembly GCA_964449625.1. Lineage (GTDB taxonomy): Bacteria > Myxococcota > Myxococcia > Myxococcales > Myxococcaceae > Archangium_A. The sequence continues at coordinate 14,844 of CAYUZK010000084.1, read as the reverse complement.
CGGCCTGGCCGCGCAGGTCGATGACGACGAAGTCGCGGCGGCCCTCGATGATCCACGACGCCAGCTCGGTCGGCTTCACGGTGCGCGCGGTCTGCGAGACGCCGAAGTGCAGCTTGCGCCTGGGCTCTCCGCGCAGCGACAGCCCCGCCACGGCCACGCCCGCGACGAGGAAGGTCGCCGCGAAGAGGGCCGCGCGCTTCCCGAAGAGCGTCTTCATGACACCGCCCCCCGCTTCGCCGCGAACTTCCGCTCGAGCACGTGGGTGAGCGCGAAGGCGCCCAGGGCCACCAGCACCACCAGCAGCACCACCACGCCCGCGGGCACCCCCAGCGCCTCGGGCAACAGCACGCGCCCCATGCTGCCGCTCGAGTAGAAGGCTTCGAGCGCGTCGTACGAAAAGAAGAAGGCGAGGAGCCCCACGAAGAAGCCGCCCATGAAGACCATGGCGTCGATCTTCCCCGTGGCGCAGGCCACCACCGCCGTGCCCGGGCAGTACTGGCCGACCGCGAAGCCCACGCCGAAGATGAGCCCGCCCACGAGCTGCGGCCAGAGGTTCGTCTCGTTCACGTACACCAGCGAGAGGTCCACCACGCCCACCGCGGCGAGGCCGAAGAGCCCCACCATCGCCACGAGGATGGCGGTGAACATCACCCGGAGCACCGCGAAGTCGTAGCCGTACCACTGCCCGGCCAGCGTCTTCGCGTTGCCGAAGCCGGCGCGCTCGAGGACGAAGCCGAAGCCGACGCCCAGCAGGCCCGCGGCGACGATCATCGTGGTGGGGCCCCACTCGGCCAGCTTGGAGATGGGTGCGAGCGGCTCCATTAGATCCACTCCCTTCTGACGAAGTACGCGATGGCGTAGCCGCCCGCGAAGACGGCCAGCATGAAGACCCAGCTCCCCAGCGCCAGCGTCGCGCCGCCGGTGAGCGCCTGGCCCGAGGTGCAGCCGCGGGCGAGCCGGGCCCCGTAGGCCGAGATGAAGCCGCCCAGCGCGGCGAGCGCGAGCCGCCGGCCCACGTACGAGTTCGGCCCGTGCGTCACCGAGAAGCTCGCGCGCCGCGCCAGCACGCCGCTGACGAAGCCGCCCACCACCACCCCGACGAACATGTAGACGAGGAAGTCGTCGAGCGGGTCTGCCGGGCCCTTGAGGTACTGGCCCGTGTAGGCGTTGCGCGTGGCGATGGTGTCGGTCTCCGCCTCGGTGCCCCCCCGCACCGAGGCTTCGACCTTCTGCAGCGAGTAGGCGGCCATGCGCGTCACTGCCCCCGAGGCGCCCAGGCCGCGCCCGGTGAAGACGAAGGCGGCCAGCAGCACCAGCCCCAGCGCGATGCCCGCGGCGTAGGAGTTCCAGTACGGCTGGGGCCCGGGCTCCACCGCGGGGTCCAGGAGCGCGGGGGCCTCCGGCGGCGCGACGACGACCTCTGGCGCCACGCTCGACGCCTCGACGACGTCGGCGGCTGGCGGTGGCGGGAGCGCCTCGGGCGCCTCGACCTGCGGGAGTGGGTCAGCCATGGGCGGCCTCCGAGTGCACCAGTCGCAGCGCCCGCTGGCCCGCGACGAAGAGCAAGATGGCCGCGGCGATGGCCCCGGCGACGATGAGCGCCTCGACGATGGACGGCGTGTAGGCGAGGAAGCCCTCGGGGTTGCCCTTGAAGGGCGGCGCGTAGCTGAGCCGCTCGCCCAGGCGCCCGGTGACGGGCTTGAGCGAGAGCATCTGCCCCTGGAGCACGAAGTTGTAGCGCATGACGAAGACGCTCAGCATCGGCAGGAAGGCGGCGAGCGCGACCGCCCGCCATGACCTGCGCCACCGGCCCAGCAGCAGCACCAGCGGCACCACCAGGCCCAGCAGCACCTCGAAGAGCCAGAAGCTCACGAACAGCGGGCCGGTCAACGCAGCCATCGTCACCTCGTACTTGCCGGGGTGTCCCCCCTGCACGCCAGTGATGACCTTCCACACGGTGAAGAACGCGACGATGAGGAGGAAGAGCGCCAGCAGCTTCCGCAGCGCCTCGACGAGCGGCGCGTGCGCGGGGTCGAGCTGCCGGCTGTGGCCGAAGAAGTCGCCCAGCGTCACGATGAGGATGAGCAGGGCCGCGCCGCACACCAGCGCCGAGGCGATGAAGTAGATGGGGAGCAGCGGCCCGTACCAGAAGGGCCGGCTGTGCTGCAGCCCGAACACCGCGCCCAGGTTCGAGTGCGCCGCGACGGCCGCCACCACGCTCACCAGGCCCACCACCTTCGCCTTCTGGTGGTCCTTCGTGAAGAGGAAGAGCAGCTCGGCGCCGATGAGCACCATGTAGACGCCGTAGAGGGTGCCCATCCACCAGATGGGGGCCGCGGGGTTGGGCGAGAGCACCACCCACTTGGCGAGCTTGAGCGGCGCTTCGATCTCCGTGGCGATGACCGCGAAGCCGACCAGCAGCGTCACGAAGGCGAGGAAGATGGCCTTCTTCGCGATGGGCTCGAAGACCGTGAAGCCGAAGACGTGCCCCAGCGAGCTCACCAGGCACAGGCCGGTGCTGGACACGACGAAGAAGACATAGGCGGCGATGAGCACGCCCCAGGAGATCTCCGAGGTGGTGCCCATCACGTGGTGGCCTTCGAGCAGCGCCACCACTCCGGCGCCGGCGCCGACGAGCGCCACCACCAGCAGCGCCTGCAAGAGCCGCTTGCCGCGCGCCTGGTGGGGCAGGTCGGTGGGCAGCACGCGCAGCAGCGAGGGCACGCTCGAGAGCCCGTCCCGGTTCACGATGTCCGTCCAGGTGAGTTTCATGGGGGCGCGGCTTTCGGGGTCAGGTGAGGAAGAAGAGGCGCGGGCGCGTGTCTTCTTCGGGCTTGAGGACCTTGTGCTGGCGGCTCTGCAGCTGGCGGAAGATGGCCGACCGCGGGTCGTCGAGGTCGCCGAAGGTCAGCGCCTTCGTGGGGCACACCGTCACGCAGGCGGGGTCCTTGCCCTCCTTCACGCGGTGAATGCAGAAGGTGCACTTGTCGACGTAGCCCTCGGGGTGCATGTAGCGGACCTCGTAGGGGCAGGCGACGATGCAGGCCTTGCAGCCGACGCACTTGTCGGGGTCGACCACCACGATGCCGCCGTCTTCGTAGTGGCTGGCGCGGGTGGGGCAGGCCGTCACGCACGGCGCGTGCTCGCAGTGGTTGCAGCGCTCGCTGCGCGTGGCCAGCGTGAGCAGCGGGTAGACGCCGCGCTCCGCCTGCACCGTCCAGCAGCGGGCCTCGCCCTGCGGCACGGCGTTCTCGTGCTTGCAGGCCAGCACGCAGGCGTTGCAGGTGACGCACAGCTTCTCGTCACAGGTCATGCCGTAGCGAGGCATCGTCAGCCCTCCTTCCAGCGCGAGAGGGTGACGAAGTTCACGTTCATGCCCGTGCCGCCCATCACCGGGTCGCGCTTGATGCGCGTGACGAGGCGCGCGTCGGAGGCGCCCTTGCCGAAGCCCCGGCGCAGCCGCCGGTCTTCGCGGCCGAAGCCGTGCACCATGTAGACGCAGTCCTGGCGGATGCGCTCCGTCACCTTGAGCGTGATGGGGCCGGTCCTCACCGAGTCCTGGTTCTCGAGCATCACCTTCGTGCCGGGCGCGAGGTCGAGCACGCGCGCCATCTCCGCGTTGAGCCACAGCTCGTTCTCCGGCATCACCTCCAGCAGCCGCTCGTTGTTGGTGGTGCGCGAGAAGGTGTGCACCGGCGAGCGCCCGAAGAGCAGGCGGAAGTAGCCAGGCGGCGGCTCCTCGGGCGGCTCGTAGTCGGGCAGCGGCGGCAGGCCGGCGTCGGCGAGCTGCTGGCTGAAGAACTCGACCTTGGTGCTCGGCGTCTTCAAGGTCAGCGGCCCGCGCTCGTAGATGGGCTCGGCGGGGCCGACGATGACGCCGTCGCGCTGGAGCTGCTCGTACGAGAGGTTGGCCTTCGCCACCCGCGTCGACAGGTACTCGTCGGCGTCCTTCCAGGGGAAGGCGGCCTCGAGGCCCAGCTTGAGGCCCAGGGTCCGGGCGATCCACCAGCCGGGCTTGCTGTCGTAGAGCGAGGCGACGGCCGGCTGCCGCAGGGCGACGTACGGCACGCGGTAGGGCGTGGTGTCGAGGTCGTCGTGGCGCTCGAGGTAGGTGTTCTCGGGCAGCACCACGTCGGCGTAGCCCGTCACCTCCGAGGGCATGGTGTCGATGGCCACCACGAAGTCGAGCGCGTTCATCGCCTCGATGGTCTGCGCGGTGTTCGGCAGCGTGAGGGGCACGTTGCAGCCGTAGACGACCCACGCGCGGATGCGGGCCTCGTCGGCGCCGTCCTTCATCGAGGCCAGGGCGACGTCGTAGGCGCACGGGAGCGTGGCCAGCGGGAAGGTGACGCGCGGCGTGTACATCTGCGAGGGGGTGGCCGCGGCGCCGGGGTAGGCGGGGATGGCGAGGCTCTGCGGCAGGTAGAACCCGCCGGGCTTGCCCCAGTTGCCCAGCAGCCCGTTGACGATGGCGATGGCGCGCGAGCGCTGGGTGTCGTTGCCGTACCAGACGACGTGGCGGCCGGGGTGCACGAAGGCCGCCGGCGCGGCGCGGGCGAGCTCCCGCGCGGTCTCGCGGATGAGCGCAGGCTCGAGGCCCGTCTCGACCCAGGCCCACTCGGGCGTCTTGTCCTTCACGTGCGCGGCGAGCTGCTCGAAGCCCACCACGTTCTGCGCGACGAACTCCTTCTGGAAGAGGTCCTCCTCGATGAGCACGTGGGCCCAGGCCAGCAGCAGCGCGGTGTCGGTGCCGGGCTTGATGGGGAGCCAGTGCTTCGACTTGCTGGCGATGATGGAGAAGCGGGGGTCGACGGTGATGAAGGTGCAGCCGTTCGCGCTCGCGGCCGACACGTCCTGCACCGCGGTGTTGTGCATGTTCTCGCCCAGGTGCGAGCCGATGAAGGCGATGCACTTCGAGTGCGGCGTGTCGATGCTCTCGACCGAGCCCACGGCGTCGCCGTAGGTCAGCTCGAAGCCCGTCTCCCGCGGGCCGCGGCACTGGTCGTTCGACGGCGCGACGATGGTGTTGCTGCCCAGGCCCTTGAGCAGCGTCTTGAAGAAGGCGCCGCCGTGCCCATGCGAGAAGAGCGCGATGCTCGGCGCGCCGTACTTCGCCTTGACCTCCGAGAGCCGCTTCGCCGTGTAGTCGAGGGCCTCGTCCCAGCTCGTCTCACGCCACCTGTCCTCGCCGTTCACCTTCGTGCGGATGAGCGGGCGCTTGAGCCGGTCGGGGTCGTAGAGCGCGCCCACCCCGCCGGTGCCGCGGGGGCACAGCTTGCCGTTCGAGAGCGGGTGCTTCGGGTTACCCTCGAGCTTGTAGACCTTCTCGTCCTTCACCGAGGCGAGCACGCCGCACTTCCAGAAGCACAGCTCGCAGAAGGTGGGCACCACCCGGTCGGGGATGACGCTGCGATCGTTCGCCCAGGTCGCCTTCGGGAGCGCCAGCAGGCCCGCCGAGGCGGCGGCCGCGCCGAGCACCGTGGTGCTCGAGATCCTGAGAAATGTCCTCCGGTTCATCGCCTGCGGCATGTCGGGGTCCCTCGAGTCCTGGCCAGAGAGCCGACGCCACAAAAAGAAGGTTCAATTATCTTATGAACTCATCAAAGTAGCGAGACTGATGCGTGGCTGCCTCGCCTCGTCGGGCGCTATTTCCTGCAGGCCGGCTGCATGCGGCTCACCGCGAGGGCCATGTCCTCGAGGGCGAGGGTCATCGGGGCTGAGTCCGGCGCGTGGCAGGTGAGACAGGCGCCCACGGTGAGCACGCGGCGCTGCTCGGCGGGGGAGAGCGGCCTGGTGTCCTCGCGGGTGGTGGACTCGGGGCCGCGGAAGGCGAGGAACCCCACCCAGGCGTCGGCCGGGAGCCCGTCTTCGGGTCGCAGGGGCCGCGACGGCGTGAAGGCCCACCGCCGCGCCCCGGGCTCGTAGCGGAGCGTGCCCCGGCCGTAGCCGAGGGCGACGGGGTCGGCGTGGCAGGCGACGCAGGCGCGGGCCTCCCGGCGGATGGTGTGCGCGAAGACCGGGGCGAAGAGCCGGTGGAAGGTGGTCGGCTTGCCCGGCTGGGCCAGCGTCATCACCATGCCCGGCGCGAAGGTCTCGATGCGCTGCGCGCCGCCGTCCAGCACCCGCACGCCCAGGGTGGCCGGCTCGGCGAGGGCCGCGTCGCCGTCCTCGAACCACGCGCCGTCGGCCTGGGCGTGGTCGAGCAGATCGTACCGGGGCTCGTCAGGGTCGAAGCGCGTGTGACACGAGACGCACTGCGGCGCCCAGGCCTCGTGGCAGGTGGCGCAGGCGAGCGCGTCGTGCGCGGTGCCCGCGGTGCACGCCGCGGCAGGCGGGCGCAGCGGCGCGGTGCGGCCGGAGTACTTGCCGGTGAGGAAGGCGCCCCCGTCTTCGACGAAGGTGTTGACCAGGGCCACGCCGCTGCGCGCGATGGTGAGGTAGCGGCGGCCCGGCTGCGCGAAGCCCTCGAGCGCCGCGACCCGCGCCGAGCCGGGGTCCAGCTCGGCCAGCGTGCGCGTCACCGGCGCCGCGGTGAGGTGGCAGTCGGTGCAGCGCAGCGTCGACTGGTCCTCGCGGTGCAGCGGCGTGGTGCCGTCGCCCATCACCTCCCAGGCCCCGTGGCAGTCCACGCACCCCAGGCCTCGCTCGGCGTGCACGTCGGCCAGCCCGCGGCGCACCACGCGGCCGTCCTCGAGCGCGCGCAGCGGCGCCGTGCCGGCGTCACCTGAGAACTCCTGCCAGCCGTCGAAGTTGAGCGACACGCGCCCGCTGCGGCTGTGGCAGCCGAAGCAGGCGATGGGCTCGGGCTTCACCGACAGCGCCGCGTGCACGAAGCGGCGCGAGGGCTCGCGGTGCTGCCCGAGCGAGGCCCGCGCGGCGTCGGAGTACCGCAGGTGGCAGGCGTTGCAGCCGCCGCCCCGGGAGCGCTCGGTGAGGGGCCCGGCCTCCGTCTTCGGGTTGCCCAGGTGGCAGGACGCGCAGAGGTTCCGCAGGTGCGTGTCGGCCGGCGAGTGCCCCAGCTCCGCCACCGGCGTGCGGGCCGTGGGCGTCGGCTGCTCGCCGAAGACCCAGCGGTCCACGCTCACCACGCCGTTCATGGTGGTCATGATGTTGCCCCGGAAGCGGTGCGGGAGCTCCGCGTGGCAGCCGCTCGCGCCGCAGGTGCGGTCCATGTCGGCGGCGTTGCCGGGGATGCGCACCAGGCCCAGATGGGCCAGGGCCGGCTCGAGGGTGTGGCGGTTGCCGAGGTGACAGGCGGCGCAGCTGAGCGTCGCGTGGCCCGCCTCGAGGCCCTCCACGGCCGCGTGGCACTCACCGCAGCGGTCGCGGGGCGAGGGCGGAGGCTCGCGGCGCGCGCGCGTGACCGCGAGCTGCATCGCCAGAGCGAGCAGCAGGACGGCGACGAGCGAGGCGGCGAGGCGAGCCATGCGCCGCAGACCGTACCGCCGACGACCGCGAAGACTAAAGGAGAAGCCCGCGAGGCTACAGGCTCAGCGTCAACCGCAGGCGACCCAGGCCGATGGGCCCGGGCACCGCGCCGCTGCCAGTGCGGAACGCGTCGCCGGGGAAGAGCACGCCGCCCTCCAGCGTCGCCGCGAGGTTGAGGAAGGGCGCGGGCGTCGAGCGCACGGTGAGGCCCAGGTCGAGCTCCGTGCCCAGGAGGTTGCCCGGTGAGCCGCCGACGAAGTTGAGGGGCACGCCGCCGTTGAGGCGCGTGTTGTAGGGGTCCGTCAGCTTCGCGCTGGCGAAGGCGAAGAGCGGCCCGGCGTAGAGGTCGAGCCAGCTCGCGAGCGCGAGGTTGACGCGGGGGAAGACGTACCACGCGCCCGAGATGGCGCCGGCCGAGGGCAGCAGGTCGACCCCCTCGGGCGCGACGCCGACGAGCTGCGGGTCGGCCGCGCGCAGGCCGCTGCGCGCCGTCTGGTAGCCCAGCACCTGGTCGAAGAGCACCAGCCCCACCTTGTAGTTGGGGTCGAAGCGGAAGTTGTTGAGCTGCGTGTCGTAGGGGTTCTGGTCGCCCGAGGCGTAGCCGCCGTCGAGGAGCAGCCCCAGGCGCCCCGTGCGGAAGCGCACCGAGGCCACCGCGCCCAGCTGCCGCACGTCGAGCACCGGCGCCGTGTCGCTGCGGCCCTGCGTGGTGGTGCCGGTGATGGCCACCAGCTCCGCGCCCACCGACAGCGACATCGACGCGCGGTCGATGAAGCTCCAGGTGCCGAAGACATCGGCCACGAAGACGTCGGTCGAGCGCTCGCCGGGGCTGGCGTTGTCGCGGCGCTGGTTGCGGTAGATGGCCAGCACGCCGACCTGGCTCTTCTCGTCGACCACGAAGCGCAGCCCCGCGATGCCCTGGAGCGCCCGGTCGCCGGCGAGCAGGTCGGCCGTCGCGTCCTTCACCACGAGGTCCACGGCCAGCACCGGCTCGAGGAGCTGGAAGAGGCCGCCCAGCCCGTAGAGCGGCCGGCCCGCGTAGGCCGCGCGCAAGACGAAGTTGCCGCTGCGCTGCATGCCGAAGTCGCCCGACGACGGGTCCGCCGCGCCGGCGTTGGCCAGCATGCCCTGGCCGAAGTGTGACACCTGCTGCCCCACGCGCACGCCGCCGGTGGCCCAGCGGTACTGGAGGTAGAGCTGGCGCAGCTCCGCGGCCTGAAAGCGCGGCGTGGGCACGCGCGCGGCCACCACCGTGTCGTCGGGCACGCCGAGGACGGCGCCGGTGGCGAGGTCGAAGTCGGACACCAGCGAGAAGCCGCGCCAGCGCAGCTCGGGCCCCAGGCGCAGCCGCGTCTCGAAGGGCGCGGGGCGAATGGTGGTGCCCACGTCGTCGAGCAGCAGGTCGCTGCCCACCGTCTGCGCGAGGCGGAGCGCGCCGGTCAGCCGCACCTCCACGCCGCTGGTGCCGAAGGTGTAGCCCAGGCCCGGCCCGCTCGAGCGCGTCGTGGCCGGCGGCTCGCGGATGGGCGCCGCCGGGGGCGGTGGGGCGGGCGGCGGCGCGGCCGGCTCGACGGCGGGCGGCGCGGTGACGCGGGCGTCCTCAGCGGGCGCGGGCACCTCCGTCTCCGGCGCCTCGGCCCCGGGGGCCTCCTCGGCAGGCGGGAGCTGACCGGCGATGGCGACCGCGAGCAGGAGGGGCGCGAGGCTCATGGGGCCGGCGTCGTACTCGCCTGCGCCGCGAATGCACCGAAAACCCGAAGGGGCGGGGGGGCTCCCCTCCGCGTGCCCGACCGGGCTAAGGGGCCGCCATGCGCTCTGTCCCCGGCTTCGTCATTCTCGCCCTCGTGGCCTGCACGCCGCCCCCCCCGCAGGGCCTCGGCTTCACGCCCGAGGGCGCCGGCCCCGTCGTGAAGTTCGACGTGATGCACAAGCCCTTGCCGGAGATCCCGCTCCCCAACGACTTCGCGGCGCGCTTCGACGCCACCTCGCCCACGCAGCGGCGCATCAACGCCTCGGTGGAGGCGGCCCACACCCAGTGGGAGAAGAAGACGCGCGAGGGCCTCAACAGCATGTCGGGCTGGGGCACCCTGGCGCCCATCACCGTGGCCTTCGAGGCGCCGCTCGACCTGGAGAACCTCGTCGCGCGCCACCAGCGCCCGGCCGACGTGGCCGACGACGCCCTCTACGTCTTCGACGTCACGCGCGGCTCGCCCGACTTCTGCAAGCCGCAGCTCCTCGACCTGGGGCAGGGGCACTTCCCCCTCGTGCTCGACCGCGTCGACTACTACCCCGACGAGCCGCACAAGTCGCAGCAGTCGCTCCTCTTCGAGCAGGAGGAGGAGGACCTCGACGGCGACGGCGTGCTGGACCCCGGCGAGGACACCGACATGGACGGGGTGCTCGACCACCCCAACACCCTCGACGGGAAGAACGGGCCCTTCGACGTCATCGGCTTCTACGAGAAGGAGACCAACACCCTCATCGCGCGGCCACTGACGCCGATGCGCGAGGCCACCACCTACGCGGTGGTGCTCACCACGCGCCTGACGGACAAGGCCGGCGCGCCGGTGCGCTCGCCCTTCGAGCACATCAACCACCTCGCGCAGACGCCGGCGCTCGCGCCGCTGGGGGAGTGCCTGGCGCAGCAGAACCTGGGCCTGGCCGACGTGGCCTTCACCTGGTCCTTCACCACGCAGTCGCTCACCGCCGACTACCGCGCCTTCCGCGACGGCCTCTACGGCATGGGCCCGCTGGCCTTCCTCGGCGCGCAGTACCCGGCGGAGGTGACGAGCTTCCCCGACGCGCGCAAGGCCACGGCCGCCAACCGCAACACCAAGGTGGTGCCGGGCGCGCAGTTCCTCGACCTGGGCGCGCAGCTGCTCCAGAACTTCGCCGGCACGCAGTCCACCGCGACCAAGGACCTCATCGCCGGCTGGCTGGCCAACGTCGACTTCTACGCCTCGGGCACCATCGTCTCGCCGCAGCTCTTCCCCCGGCACGACGCCGAGGGCCGGCTCCTGCCGCTCTACGCCCAGGTGATGGACCCGCAGGTGGGCCGCAAGGAGACCTTCCACCGGCCCGAGACGATTCCTTTCCTCGTGTCGGTGCCCAAGGCGCGCGTGGGCCCGGCGCCGGTCGCCATCTTCATGCACGGGCACTCGGGCTCGAAGCTCGACTCGCTCCTCACCGTCGGCTCCTTCTCGCGCGCGGGCGTCGCCACCATCGGCATGGACGCGGTGAGCCACGGCCTGGGCCTCGACCCGGTCGACCGGCAGCTCGTCAGCGAGCTGGTGAAGCCCTACGGCCTCGAGCCCCTCGCGGCGGTGATGACCGGCGACGGCCGCGGCATCGACCAGAACGGCGACGGCATCATCGACTCGGGCGCCGACTACTTCACCGCCTACGTCACGCACACCCGCGACGTCGTGCGGCAGACGGCCATCGACCTGATGCAGATGGTGCGCGTGCTGCGCTCCTTCGATGGGAAGCGGCGCTGGGCCTTCGACGTGAACAAGGACGGCGAGCCCGACCTCGCCGGTGACTTCGACGGCGACGGCGTGGTGGACATGGGCGGGCCCGACGTGCCCATCTACATCTCCGGCGCGTCGCTCGGCGGCATCCTCGCGAGCCTCATGGGCGGCATCGAGCCCGAGGTCGACGCCATCGCCCCCATCCTCCCGGGCGGCTACCTCTCGGAGATCGGCACCCGCTCGGACCTGGGCCAGGTGCGCGACCCGCTCGTGCTGCGCATGATGGGGCCGCTCATGCTGGTGCACAACAACGCCGCGGGGAACCCGGCGCTGTTCCAGATGGTGCCCGACCTGACGAAGGGCACCGAGCGCGAGGTGGCACAGCTGCCGCGGCCGCTGCTGCCCGGGGCCATCGCCGTGGTGCACAACCTGAAGACGAAGGAGTGGCGCTGCGGCCGCGTGCAGCTCACCGGGCGCCTGCGCTTCGCGGTGCCCTCCGACGAAGGCGACGCGCTGCGCTTCGAGCTCTACGACGAGGAGCTCCCCAGCCGGCCGCGCGAGGGCTGCGACCCCGCGGGCTTCACGCCGTCGCTCGTCATCGACACCTTCCAGAAGACCTTCGCCTTCCAGGGGCGCACGGTAGAGGCGGGCGCGCCGCTGGCGGCCTTAGGTGACGGCTTCGGCCTGCGCCGCGGGAGCCCGGAGTTCCGGCGGCTCCTCACGCTGGCGCAGGTCGCCCTCGAGCCGGCCGACCCGGCCAACTTCGCGCCCTACTGGGAGCGCACGCGCGAGTTCACCTACGGCGACGGCAAGACGGTGGAGACGCGCGCGCTCCTGCTGCCGATGACGGGCGACCCCGGCGTGCCGGTGGCCACCGCGGCGGCCCTCATGCGCGCCGCCGGCCTGGTGGACTTCGAGAACGTCGACCCGCGCTACGGGAAGACGCAGATGCAGCAGCTCATCGACGTCGGCTTCGTCGAGGGCGTCGAGCGCACCAACCGCTACAAGGACGCCAACGGCCGCCCCGTGCTGATGGACGTGGACGTGCTGCAGGCCATCGCCAACGCCGACGACGGCTTCGGCACGCCGCGGCTCGACCCGCCCATGCGGCTGGTGCGCGACGGGAAGCGCGGGGGCAGGGTGGGCGCGCTCTTCCCCATGATGGACCCGCGCGGCGAGCACAGCCTCCCGGTGCCCGACCCCGGCCTGCCCTTCGACCTGGGCACCTACGTGCTGACGGTCTTCGCCGACTACCTCGCCAGCGGCGGCACGCGCATCAGCCTCGAGGCGTGCATGGTGCGCAGCGACTGCCCGTGGCTCGACAAGCAGTGAGCTGACGCCTCAGGCGTCGAAGCGCACCGGCTGGCCCCGCGGCGCGTCGGTCAGGCCACGCCGGTGACGGAGATCATCGGCGCGCGGTGGAGGAAGGGCGCCTCGTCGAGCTGGTCGAGCATCCACGCGGCGACGTCAGCGCGGCTGATGGTGGGGCGGCCGGCGTACTTCTGGGCGACGCGCACCTGCCCGGTGCCCGGCCCGTCGGTGAGGCCGGAGGGCCGGCAGACGCAGACGTCGAGGCTCGAGCCGAGCATGAGCTGCTCCATCTTCTCGAGCTCGCCGTAGGCGAACTTGAGCGCGGTGAGGGCGATCATCGCCTTGAAGAAGCCCGGCATCTGCGCCCGCGAGTCACCCACGCCGCCGGCGCTGATGGCCTCGAGCCGCCTGACGCCCTCGGCCTTCATGGCCTCGAGCAGCGCGCTGGTGCTCTTGACGAGGAAGTCGGGCTGCTCGGGCTTGTTCCAGGGGCCCAGGCCGCCGATGCGCAGGCCGAGCGCCGAGAGCACGGCGTCCTGCCCCCGCACGGCGGTGCGGAGAAAGTCGACGCTCACGAGGTTGCCGCGCAGCATGCGCACCCCCGCGGGCGGCTGCCACGACGGGCTGCGGACGACGGCGGTGACCTCGTGGCTCCGCGCCAGCGCCTGGGAGACGAGCTGGGCGCCGCAACCGCCCGAGGCGCCGAGGACGACGAGTTTCATGCGCGGCCTCATGCGCCGCCGCCGGCCGGGAGGCAACCCCTTCCTCGCGCTGGGGGCTCACCCTCGCAGCGTGAAACGTGGCAAACCCCACGGCTCCTCGCCTCTCCTGGAGAATGCCCGTGGCCGGACTGCCCGTCGTTCGAGACTTCATGGACACCGTGGTGCCGACGCTCTCGCCCGAGACGGGCATCCTGGAGGCCGTCGACTTCCTGCTCGAGCGCCACGTCACCGGCGCGCCCGTCATCGACGGCAGCGGCGCCGTCGTCGGCATCATCACCGAGAAGGACTGCCTGCGGCTGCTCTCGACCGGCATGGAGGCCGACGTGCCGCGGGGCGTCGTGCGCGACTTCATGACCACGCAGGTCGACGCCGTGCCGCCGGACATGAACGTGTACTTCGCCGCGGGCCTCTTCCTGAAGGCGAACTACCGCCGGCTGCTGGTGCTCGAGCAGGGCAAGCTGGTGGGCGCCATCACGCGCTTCGACATCCTCCGCGCCATCCAGGCGAACCTGAAGAAGAAGCCGCAGTGACGCCGCGCGGCGGTGGTTGAATTCCGGGCCGGGGCGGCGTGAGGTGCCCGCCATGGCTGGAAACCCCCTGCTGTCGGATCGCCTGATCGACTTCCTTCTCTTCGACGTGCTCGATGTGGAGGGCCTGTGCGCGCTGCCGGCCTTCGCCGGCCACGGCCGCGACACGGTGCAGCCCTTCGTCGACGCCTGCCGCCGCCTCGGGCGCGAGGTGCTCTTCCCCTCGTACCGCGCGATGGACGAGGCCCCGCCCCGCTTCGAGGCCGGCCGCGTGGTGGTGCACCCGCGCATGCACGACGCCTGGCGCGGGCTGGTGGAGCTGGGCGTGCTGGCGTGCAGCCGGCCCGAGGCCGTCGGCGGCCAGCACCTGCCGTTGACCGCCGCGACGCTGGGTCAGGTGTACCTCATGGCCGGCAACCTCTCGGCCTTCGGCTACGCGGGCCTCACCACCGGCGCGGCGCACCTCCTCGAGGCCTTCGGCGACGAGGCAGTAAAGGCGCGCTTCCTCGGCAAGCTCTACGCCGGCGAGTGGACGGGCACCATGGCGCTCACCGAGCCGCAGGCCGGCTCGAGCCTCGCCGACGTCACCACGCGCGCGACGCCCGCGGGCGACGGCGCGTACCGCCTCCGCGGCGCGAAGATCTTCATCTCCGCCGGCGACCACGACCTGGCGCCCAACGTCGTGCACCTCGTGCTCGCGCGCCTCGACGGGGCGCCCGCGGGCACCCGGGGCATCTCGCTCTTCGCGGTGCCGGCGCGGCGCGAGGGCCCGGGTGGCCTGGAGGACAACGACGTGCAGGTGACCGGCCTCATCCACAAGATTGGCTGGCGGGGGCTGCCGTCGGTGGCCCTGGCCTTCGGCGAGCGCGACGACTGCCACGGCTTCCTCGTCGGCCCGCCGCACCAGGGCCTCAAGTGCATGTTCCAGATGATGAACGAGGCGCGCCTCATGGTGGGCCTCAACGCGGCGGCGACGGCCTCGGTCGCCTTCCACGAGGCGCTGGCCTACGCGCGCGAGCGACGGCAGGGCCGGCCGCTGGGCGTCAGCGACCCCACCACGGCTCCCGTGCCGCTGGTGCAGCACGCCGACGTGCGCCGCATGCTGCTGCGCCAGAAGGCCATCGTGGAGGGCGCGCTGGGCCTGCTGGGCTTCACCGCCCGCTTCGCCGACCTGGCGCAGCACGCCCCCGACGAGGACGAGCGCGAGCGCTGCCGGCTGCTGCTCGACCTGCTGACGCCGGTGGCGAAGAGCTTCCCCGCGGAGCGCGGCTTCGAGGCCAACGCGCTCGCGCTCCAGGTGCACGGCGGCTACGGCTACTCGAGCGAGTACCTGCCCGAGGCGTGGCTGCGCGATCAGAAGCTGAACTCGATCCACGAGGGCACGAC
>CAYUZK010000083.1:0-23941 GCA_964449625.1 uncultured Archangium sp. | reverse complement strand
TGCCGGTGGCCTTCGTCGAGAAGTTCAAGGCGCTGGTGCCGCTCGACGCGCTCAAAGCCGACCCGAAGCTCGCCGGCATGGCGCTCTTGCAGCGCGGCCAGCGGCTCTCGGTGCAGCCGGTGTCGCCGGCGCACTTCGCGCGGGTGCTGGCGCTGGCCGGGGCGAAGACGAAGGCCTGAGGTGGCCGGACCGGCGGCCGACGCGGCGGCGCGTGGAACACCTGCCAGGAGCAGCCAGCCGCGCCCGTGCCCCTCGGCCAGGCGCCGAACGCCTACAGCGGCGGCCCGACGTGGTGGGGCTCGCCGCCGCGCGGCTTGCGCCCCATCACACCCGTCACGAGGTTGACGAGCGTGCGCAGGTGCACGGGCTTGTCGACGAAGAAGCAGGGCCGGTCGCGCCCGAGCTCGTGCACGTCGGCCAGCACGTTGCACGAGACGACGAACGTCGGCGTGTGGGCGTTGGGCCCGCCAGCCCGCAGGTACCGCAGCACGCCGCGCCCGTCGGAGCCGCGCAGGTTCAGGTCGAGGAGGATGGCGTCGTAGGTTTGCGCGTCGAGGAGCGGGAGCGCCTGGTTGACGCTCTCCACGCCCTCGATGACGCCGAGGTGCTCGAGCGCTCGCGCGAAATAGCGGCGGGTGTCTTCGTCGTCTTCGATGAGGAGGATGCTGGCCATCGCGGGCTCCGGGGCTGGTCGTCAGCCTCCGGGGGTTGCACCCGCCGCGCCCACGCCAACCGCCCGAAAGCCCACCCGGGGGCCGGGGTCGCCGCGACCCCGTGGGGTCGAGACGCCCCCGGTGGGTCCAGGACGGAGGGTGCCGAGGGGCGCCCGCACTGGCGCGGGGTCGACGGCGCGCCTCAGCGAGGCGACTCGCGCGGCGCGCCCTCCTCCGGCCCGCCCGAGAGCTGCTCCCAGCTCAAGAGCCCGCGGAGCTCCTCGAAGCCGATGACGCCCTCCAGCACGAGGGCGAGGGCGTGCTCGCGCAGCGTCACGAGCCCCGCGCGGCGAGCCTCGGCGCGGAGCACGTCGGGCGGCTGCCGCGCGGCGACGGCCAGGCGCAGCCGCGGCCCCACCTGGAGGTACTCGGCGAGCGCCACGCGCCCGAAGGTGCCCCGGGAGCGGCAGCTCGCGCAGCCCTGGCCCGCGAAGGCGCGGAAGCCCGAAGGCACGCCCTGGGGGAAGACCTCGCGCAAGAGCGCCTCGGGCGGCGGGCGCTCGACCTTGCAGCGCGAGCACAGGCGCTTGGCGAGGCGCTGGCTGAAGACGGCGAGGAGCTCGCTGGCCACCGTGTTGGGGTGCATGCCGAGGTCGAGCAGCCGCTGCGCCGCGTCGACGCTGTCATTGCAGTGCAGCGTGGAGAGCACCAGGTGCCCCGTCTGCGAGGCGCGCATCGCCTCCAGCGCCGTCTCACCGTCGCGGATCTCCCCCACCAGGATGATGTCGGGGTCCTCGCGCACGAAGGCGCGCATGGCGTCGGCGAAGGAGAAGCCGATGTCGGGCCGCACGCGCGTCTGCTGGATGCCGGGCAGCGCGTACTCGATGGGGTCCTCGACGGTGATGACCTTGCGCGTCACGTCGCGCGCCAGCCCCTGCAGGCCCGCGTAGAGCGTGGTCGACTTGCCGCTGCCGGTGGGGCCCACCACGAGCACCAGGCCCGAGGGGCTGTCGAGGAGCCGGCGGTAGGCCGCCACCACCGGCGGCGCGAAGCCGATGGTGTCGAGGTCGAGGCGCGCCTGCTCCTGCGGCAACAGGCGCACCACCGCGTGCTCGGCGTGGAGTGACGGCTGCGTCTGCACGCGCAGGTCGAACACCTTCGGGCCGGCGTGCACCTGGTAGCGGCCGCCCTGCGGCAGCCGGCGCTCGGTGATGTCCAGCTCCGCCGCCACCTTGAGCACGTTGACGACGCCGCCGTACTGCGTCGGCGTCAGCACGAAGTGGTCGACGTCGCGGAGGTCGCCGTCGACCCGGAAGCGCACCCGCACCCGCCCCGGGTACCGCTCGAGGTGGATGTCGCTCGCCCGCTCGGCCACGGCCTCGCCCACGATGTTGTTCCACAGCGACACGAGGGCCGGGTCGAAGGAGGAGCCTTCGAGCACGTCCACCGCCTGCTCGTCGCCGTCGGCGGCCGCCCGCGGGCCGGCCTGCCCCAGCTCGAGCGCGGCGATCAGCCGCCGCAGCTCGGAGGGCGGCAAGAGCTCCAGCTTCACCGTGGCCGAAGCGAGCGCCCAGCCGAGCTCGTCGCCGCTGATGAAGGGCTCGCTCGTCACGGCGTAGACGACGCCGCCCACGCGCTTGTACGGAACGAGCGCGTGGTGGTCCAGGAAGCGCCGCGACACCTTGCCGAAGAGCGCAGGGTCAGCCTCGCTCAGCACCTGGTCGAGCTCCGCCAGAGGGCGGCCGCTCTGCTGTGACAAGGCCCGGTAGAGCGCCCGCTCCTCCACCGCCGCGCCCGCGAGGAGCCGCTCACCGAGGCGGTGCTTCTTCCACTTCGGGTCACCAGCCACCTGCTCGATGTCGTCGCGCAGGGCGGAGCCCGACTCCACCAGCAGGTCACCTAGCCGCACGTGTCGCTTCACCGGCACACCTCGAGGGGAGCCACGCGGTCATCTTCTCGCACCCGCGCCGCGCCCACCACCCAGGCCCGCCGTCAGGGCAGGGAGACCACGCGGCCCTGGCTGGCCAGTCGTCGGCCTCAGCCGTGGTAGACGCGCGAGGCGACGATGCGGCCGTCGCGCACGTCGAAGACCTCGGCCACGGGCAGGGGCGCGGCGTCGGGCGCGTGGCGCACGTACTCGAGGAAGACGCGCGCGTCGTTCGCGGTCAGGGCCGTCGCCTCGTAGCGCAGGCCGGGGAGCCTGCGCACCGCGTCGGTCCACCACTGGGTCAGGGCGGCCTTGCCGAGGAGGCGCCCGCCCGTCTCCGGGTGGAGCGCGCGGATCTTCGGCGAGCTGTGCGTGCAGTCGTCGGCGTACAGCGCGACGAGCGCCACGACGTCGTGGGCGTTGAAGGCCTCGAGCCACGCCCGGGCAATGGCTTCGTTGGGGTGCGCCATGCCGGCACCACAGCACGGCGGGCCCTGGCCGGTGAAGCCGGGAACGCGCCGCCGCGCGCGAGTCGTGGGAGAGTGGGCCCATGCGCTTCGTCGTGTCGTCTCTGCTGGCGGCGGGCCTTCTGGCCGGCTGCTCTTGCCTCACGCAGTTCGACCCCGAGACCCAGCCCTGCGACGCGGTCGGCGATTGCCTGGCCGGCTACGGGTGCGTCGAGGGGCTCTGCCGGGCGCTCGACGGCGGCGCCGGGGGCTGCGACCCGGCCTGCGCGGCGGGCCAGGCCTGCGTGCGCGGCGCCTGCTACCCCACCCAGTGCGGCACCGTGACCTGCGGCGCGGGCGCGGTGTGCCTCGAGGACCGGTGCCAGCCGTCGAGCTGCGCGGGCGTCACCTGCGACGCGGCGAGCCTCTGCGTCGCCGGCACCTGCGAGGCGCGGCAGTGCGGCGCTACCGAGTGCGCGCCGGGCCAGGCCTGCCGGGCCAACGCGTGCGTCGACGCGGCCTGCACCGGCGTCACGTGCGCGAGCGGGCTCCAGTGCCGCGAGGGCGCCTGCGTGGCCTGCGCAGCGAGCGAGACGCGCTGCGGTGACGGCATCGACGAGGACTGCGACCAGCTCACCGACTGCGCCGACCCCGACTGCGCCGCCCAGCTGTGCAACGACGGCGACGTGTGCACCGAGGGCGAGCGCTGCTCCGCCGGGAGCTGCGCGCGCGGCGCCCCCAAGGCCTGCGACTCCCCGCCGTCAGCCTGCCAGGCGAGCCGCGGCACCTGCGAGGCCGGCACCGGGCGCTGCCTGTACCCGAACCTCGCCGACGCCACCATCTGCGGCTCGACCGCGGCCCTGCGCTGCTGCTCCGGCACCTGCGTGGACCTGACCCAGTCCGCCTCGCACTGCGGCGGGTGCGGCACCGCCTGCTCCCGCGCCGGCAGCTGCCAGCCGCTCGAGCAGAGCGGCTGCCTCGGGGAGCCCGCGGCCACGAGCGGCCGCTGCGGCTGCGACAACAGCACGCCCTGCCCGCGAGGGCAGATCTGCACGCTGGGCCACTGCGCCCCGGTGGACGCCACGCAGTGCGCGCCCAACCAGCTGGTGCCCGCGGCGACGACCTGCTCGAACTACTGCCGCTACTGAAGGCGCGCTACGGCGCGCGGGCCCCGTACCAGGGCTCGATGGCCTTGGGCACGAGGAGCTGCGGCGAGCTCGTCGGCAGCGTCACCTGGTACACGTTGTCGTTGCCGCCGGAGTCCGACGAGAAGGCCACGGCCGAGCTCGACACCCAGCAGGGGAAGGTGTCGTTGGTGTTGGCCTCGGCGGCGTAGAGCGACGTCACCTGGCCACTCGAGAGGTCGAGCAGGTAGAGCCGCGTGAGCCCGCTCGACACGCGCGCGTCGAAGACGGCCTTCGTGCCATCGGGCGAGACGACGAGGCGGTTCGCCACCGTCTGCGCCTCGTTGCCCAGGGTGTTGGTGATGCTCACCGGCATGCCCGTCGAGAGCGTCACGCGCTCGACCTGCGTGTACGAGAGGCCCGGGGTGCCGGCCACCACCACCACCGAGAGCCCGTCGGGCGCAAAGGCGGGCGACGCGTAGGCGAGCGAGCTGCCCCCGACGAGGCGCTGGAAGCCGGTGCCGTCCACGTTGACCAGGCCCACGCTGGTGGCGGCCCCGCCCTCGTCATAGGCGAAGGCGATGCGGGCCCCGTCGGGAGAGAAGACCGGCGTCCTGAAGTTTCGCGCCTGCGACGAGCTCGCCAGCACGACGCTCACCGCACCGCCAGCCGTCGGCACCACCGCGACCTCGGCCTCGCTGCCAGTGCCGCGCACGAAGACGATCTGCCGGCCGTCGCGCGAGAAGCTGGGGGTGCGCACGTTGGCCGACTGCGTCCGCGTCGCGGTGGTGGAGGTGTCGCGCTCGTCGACCAGGTAGACGTTCCGGTCGTCCTTGCGCACGTAGGTGAAGCCCGACGCGAAGTCGACCTCCCCGCCGCCCCCGCCGCCTCCACCGCCACCGCCCCCCAGGAGGAAGTCACAGGCGGGGAACAGGAGGAGCGTCACCAGGGCCACGAGGGCCCGCTGCGGACCAGCGGAAGAAAGAGACATGGACATGGAACGCATCGCACCACGCCAGTCTTCATCGGCACAACCCTTCAGAGGCGGCGCAGCTTCACCAGCTCATTCCGGCAGTTGTTGCACAGGTGGAGCTGGCGGCGCTCCGCGTCGGTGATGGTGGTGGCCGCGAACATCGTGCAGCGCGCATCTTCGCAGAAGGACAGGCCCACGAGGTGGCCCGCCTGGTGCACAACCTCTACGAAGGTGCGCCGCTTCCAGGCGTCGCCTTCTCCCTTGAGCCGCCACAGCGACGTGATGGCCACGTGCGACTCGCGGTCGGCCTCCCCGTAAACAAAGGAGGTGTCGGGCACGAAGAGGTCGACGTCGGCCACCCCGAGGATGAAGGGCGTGCCCAGGTCTCGCAGGGTC
Organism: uncultured Archangium sp.; assembly: GCA_964449625.1. Classification (GTDB taxonomy): domain Bacteria; phylum Myxococcota; class Myxococcia; order Myxococcales; family Myxococcaceae; genus Archangium_A. The sequence continues at coordinate 18,422 of CAYUZK010000083.1, read as the reverse complement.
AGCACCCGGCGCATGATGGCGGTGGTGTGGTACTGGCTGCGGTCCTTGTTGAAGGCGAAGGTCGGCTGCGCCAGCACCGCCTTGCCGACGTAGGCCGTCACGCCCAGCACCTGCGCGATGGGCGCCTCGAGCTCCCTCAGAAAGGAGACCGCGACGGGTCCGACGGGGATGAGCTGCAGCTCCTTGACCGCCATTTCGACGCTCCCGCGACGAGGCACAACGGCTACGGCGACTGCCTTCGATTGTGGCCCAACTTCCGCGCGCGCCATACCCGCGTGGTTTCGCTACATCTGGGGCGCGTGGATTCGAACCACGATAATCAGAGTCAAAGTCTGATGTCCTACCCTTAGACGACGCCCCAACGACGGCCGCCCAACGACGTGAGATTACGGCGTTTCATGACGGCGCCGAAGGGTTAAGAGCCGTGCCCCCATGAGTGACAAGTCGGCCTTCTTGACGCGCGGCCTCGCCGCCTACGCGCGGCTCCTCGTCGGCCACCCCGGAAAGGTGCTGCTGGCGCTGCTGGCCCTGGGCGTGGGCGCCACCTGGCTGACGGTGAACCTCCGCCTCGAGTCGGACCAGCTCTCGCTCATCAGCCAGGATCTCCCCGAGGTGAAGGAGGTCAAGCGCATCATCGACATGGTGGGCGGCGCTGGGTACCTGCAGCTGGGCCTGCGCGGCGACGACCCCGACACGCTCAAGAAGCTCTCAGACGCCATCGCCGAGACGCTGCGCGAGGCGAAGCAGCCCGACGGCACGCCGTGGGTGCGCTTCCTCACCTACAAGGTGCCCGTCGACTTCATCCAGGAGAACATGGTGCTCTTCATTCGCACCGAGGACCTGGTCGAGGGCAAGAAGCGCATCAACGCCTACCTCAAGGACCAGCTGCGGCGGAACAACCCCTTCTTCATCGAGCTGCGCAAGACGGAGCCGTTGAAGCTCGACCTGACCGACCTCATCAACAAGTACGCCTCCATCGGCAAGAAGAGCATCCGCGACGACTACTACCTCTCCGATGACCGGAAGATGATGATGGTCCTCATCAAGCCGATGTGGAACTCGACGGTGCTGCCGAAGACGCAGGCCTTCATCGGCGCGATGACCGGCGAGGCGAAGGCCGGCACGCCGCTCACCGCGGGGCTGCTCGCCGAGGCCGCGAAGAAGGCCGGCGTCGAGCTGGTCGAGGACTACGAGCTGATGGGCGACACCAGGCGCGTCGCCTTCGGCATCACCGGCTCGTACAAGACGAACGTCGACGACAGCGTGGCGATGATGCAGTCGCTCGACGACATCACCTTCATCGCCCTGGGCCTCATCGCGGTCATCATCGGCGTCTTCTTCCGCCGCCTGGCGCCCACGCTCATCGTGCTCTCGGGCACCGTGCTGGGCACGCTCTTCACGCTGGGCTTCGCCAAGCTGACCCTGGGCGAGCTCAACATGGTGACGAGCATCATCGCCGCCATCCTCCTCGGCTTCGGCATCGACTACGGCATCCACTTCACCTACCGCTCGCGCATCGAGCTGGGCACCGGCAAGCCGTGGGACGTGGCCCTGCGCGACGCGTTGATCAACGCCGGCCGGCCCGCGCTCATCGCCGCCATCGTCACCTCGGGGAGCTTCTTCGTGCTCCTCGTGTCGGAGTTCCGCGGCTTCTCGCAGTTCGGCTTCCTCGCCGGCTTCGGCACGCTGCTGACGGCCTTCGCGCTCTTCTCCTGGAGCCCCGCCGTGCTCTCGCTCGCGGGCCACCGCGACCCCAGCTGGCCCGCGCGGCTCATCGGCGTCACCGCGCCCCCCTCGGCCGACGTCGCGAGCGGGAAGACGCGCATCCCCTCGCCGAAGCTGATGCTGGCGGCCTCCATGGTGATGGTGGGGGGGGTGTGCGCCTTCGCCGTGCCCTGGGTGGACTTCGAGGTGCCCAGGGACCGCGAGCTGACGCTCCTCGAGCGGCTCCAGGGCGGCGTGCGCTTCAACTACAACACCCGCGCGCTCCAGCCGGTGGACCAGCCCAGCGTCAAGCTGCAGGACGAGATCAACCGCCGCTTTCAGATCAGCTCCGACCCCGTCGCCGTCTACACGCGCACCCTCGAGGAGGCGAAGGACCTCTGGGACGCGATGACCCACGACCCCGACCACGACTTCAACGTGGACACCTCGCGGTTCTCCACCGTGGACCAGGTGGTGAGCATCTACAGCTTCACGCCGCCGCCGAAGACCGCCGAGGCCAACGCGAAGGTGCTCGCCGAGTGGCGCGAGGAGCTCAGAGACATCGAGGTCGAGTCGCTCCCGCCCGAGCTGCAGGAGCGCGCGGCCTTCTTCCTGCGGGTGCTCGAGAAGAAGCCCTTCGACGTGCACGGCGTGCCCGCCCTCTACGCCAACCTCTTCACGCACCTGCCCACCACGAAGCCGGAGAACCACGGCTACCTCACCTTCCTCTACCCGAAGGTCGACCTGTGGGACGGCAAGAACCTCATGGCCTTCGCCGACCAGACGCGCGTCATCGAGGGCAAGAGCGGCGCGAAGTACCAGTCGGCGGGCCTCGCCATTCTCTACGCGAAGCTGGCGCGCATCGTGTTGTTCGACGGGAAGCTGACGGTGCTGCTGGCGGGGCTGTGGATCCTCCTCATGCACTACCTCGACTTCCGCTCGGTGAAGCTGGCGCTCGCCTCGGTGCTGCCGCTGGGCGTGGGGCTGTTGATGATGCTGGGCGTGCTCTCCATCACCAACCACCGGCTCAACTTCATGAACCTGGTCATCCTCCCCATCCTCTTGGGCTTCGGGGTGAGCCACGGGCTGTACCTCCTGCACCGCTTCCTCGAGGGCACCTCGCCCATGGTGGCGCTGCGCAGCGTGGGCGGCGCGGTGGCCAGCAGCACCATGACGACCATCGCCGGCTTCGCCTCGCTGGGCTTCGCCGAGCACCTGGGCCTGCGCAGCATCGGCTACGTGGCCTGCATCGGGCTGGGCACCACGCTGCTCGTCAGCTTCACCGTGCTCGCCGCGGTGCTGCAGATCATCTACGACCGCCAGGGCGCCTCGCAGCTCGGCGACGAGAAGGTCGGCTGACAGGCGCCATCGCTCCGAGGTGAGGCCCCGCCCTTCCTCCGGTTCGCCGGGGGAGTAGCCTGCTCCCTCGTGACGCCCGGCTCCCCGCCTGCGCTCGACCCCGCCGCCCTCGGCCCCGATGAGCCGGCGCTGGGCTCGACCCCGCAGGCGAAGCTCGCCAACGCGACGCTCCGCGCGCTGTCCCGGGCGGCGCGCGCCTTCACGCTCTACGACGCGAAGAACCTCATCATGCGGCGCTTCCTCGCCGACTACCGCGCGGCGGTGGAGGCCGCCCTCTCGGCCCACGGCGCGCTCGCGCTGACGGTGGGCCCCTACGAGTTCCTCCTCGGGCAAGACGTCGTCTACGCCGAGCAGGACCGCGAGCGCTCCCTCGCCTTCCGGCTCTTCCGCGACGGCGTGCGCACCCTCACGCTCCAGCCCGGCTTCACGTGGGACGAGGCGCTGCGGCTGCTCGAGCTCGTCTCGCTGCGCTTCACCGGCGTGCGCCAGCGCGAGGACGACGTGGTGACGCTCCTGCGCAAGGGCGCCTTCGCCCACCTCGCCTTCACGGCGGTGGAGGGCTTCGTGCCCTCGGAGGAGCACCCCGAGCCCGAGGCGCCCGACGTCGTGGGCACGGCCCGCGCGCACCCGGCCGTCTTCGCCCCCGCCGACTTCGACCTCCCGCTCGCCCCGCTGACGCCGGTGGGCTTCGCCTGGCGGGAGGTGCCGGAGCGCTACCTCGCGGCCCTGCGCGCGGAAGAGGGCCCGGCGGGCGTGCGGCACGCCGCGGTGCACCTCGCAGCCGAGCTGGCCGTCGCCGCCAACGGGCCCGCCTCGGAGCTGTCGAACGCCGAGCTCGTGCCGCTCCTGGGCGAGGTGCGCGACGCCTGCCTCGCCGACGGCGCCCCCGACGCGCTGCTGGAGCTGGTGCGCGCGGTGCAGGCCCAGCACGGCATCGGCAGCGACGCGCTCCTCCCGGTGGTGAGCGCGCTGCAGCGGCCCGCGGTGCTCGAGCGGCTCCTCGACGGCCTCTCCGGCGAGACCGGCGCGCCGCCGCCGGCGCTGGTGGAGCTCCTCGCCGTCGTCGGCGGCAACCCGGTGGACGCCATCGCCGCGCGGCTGCGCGACGAAGAAGACCCCGGCCTCCAGCGCGCCTTCGACGGCCTGCTGCTCGCCCTCGCCCGCCGCGCGCCAGACCTCGTGCTGCCGCACCTCCAGCGCCTGCCCCAGCGCACCGCGGCGCGCCTCACCGAGGCGATGATGGCCGCCCGCCCCGAGCAGGGCCTCGCCATCGCCACGCGCCTGGCCGAGAGCCCCGAGCCGGCGTCGCAGCTCGAGGCCATCGGCCTGCTCGAGCACGCGCTGCGGAGTGAGCCGCAGCTCTTGCTCCTCACCCGCTTCGCCGCGAGCCCCGACGACGCCGTCTTCGCGCGCGCCGCCGCGGCCCTGGGGCACCTGCACGAGCCCCGGGCCTTCGACGCGCTGGTGAAGGAGGCCGAGGCGCGCGCCGCGAGCGAGCGGCTCACGCGCGAGTCGGCCACGGCCCTGGGCGAGGCGCTGGTGCAGTGCGCGCCGCGGCGAGCGCTCCCGCTGCTGCGCCAGTGGGCGCACCCGAAGGCGGGCTTCCTCTCGCGGCTGGTGCAGTCGGCCCAGGAGCGCTGGCTCCAGCTCGTCGCCGTCTCGGGCCTGGGCACCATCACCGGGCCGGAGGCCGAGGCCGAGGTGCGCGAGATCGGCGCCCACGCCACCGACGAGCTCCTCAAGCGGCACTGCACCGCGACCTTGATGCGACGCCGCCGCGCCACGACGGGAGGGCCGCCCGGTGGATGAGCTCCAGCAGGCGCAGGCGTCGCTGGGGCGGGCCGTGGAGCGCGCCCGGGCCGGTGAAGACCGCGTGCTCGCCGCGCAGGTCCGCGAGCGGGGCGAGCAGCTCGCCCACCTCCTCACGGGCCTGGTGCGCATGGGGCACGTGCACGCCACCACCAACCACGCCTTCGACCAGCCGTGCGCGGAGCTCTCGCGCGCCCTCGACGCGCTCCTCTCGCTGCTGGGGTCGGTGCACCTCGTCGCCGTCGACGACCAGGTGTACTTGAACGACGTGCGGCTCAAGACGACCGCCGAGGGGCCGCAGCGCGCCCTCGGCGCGGAGTTGGCGAAGCACAACGTCGGCGGCCTCACCTTCGGGGGCGCGCTGACCGACGCGCAGGTGCGGGTGCTCGTCGCGCGCCTCGCGCAGCGCCCGGAGCCACCGCACCCGCGCGGCGCCGTACTGCGGCACCTGCGCGAGGCGGGCGTCGACGGCGTCACGCTGCAGGGGCTGCATCGCTTCCGCATGTCCGACGACGCCGCGCCGGACGACGAGGCGGGCGCGCTGGTGCACGCGCTGGTGGAGGCCGTGGAGCAGGCGTGGGACGCCCTGGGCGCCGGCCGAGAGCTGAACGTGCTCGCGCTGCGCCGCCTCGTCGCGCGGGTGCAGTTGCTTGGGCCTTCGCACGAGGACCTCTGGCTCGCGGCGCCCGGCGGGGCGAGCGCCCACGGCTGGCACGCGTGGCGGGTGGCCCACGTGACGATGGCGCTGGCCGGCGCGCTGGGGCTCCCGGCCGGCGTGCAGCAGGACTTCGGCGTCGCCGCCCTCACCCACGACGTGGGCTACGCGCTGGCGGGCGCCACCCTCGCCGCGCACCCCATGGCGGGCGCGAGGGCGCTCCTGCGGCAGGCCGGCTCGCACGACGCGAAGGTGCGGCGGCTCGACGCGGCGCTGCACCACCACTCGCCCTTCACCGCGCGGCCGCCCCTCGTCGCGCGCGTGGTGCGGCTCGCGGAGGACTTCGACACCCTGACGCGCCCGGGCGGCTCGGGCCTGTCGCCACCTGAAGCGCTGGGGCACTTCGCCGCCGGCGCGGGCCGGGAGTACGACCCGGTGCTGACGCAGGTCCTCATCAACACGCTCGGCCAGTTCCCGCCCGGCACCTTCCTCGTGCTGGCCGACGGGCGCGTGGTGATGAGCGCCTCGCCCGCGCGGAGCCCGGCGTCGTTCGCGAAGCCGCGGGCGCTCGTCGTGCGGCAGGCCGATGGGAGCCAGCCTCCGGGGCGGACCTTCGTGGACCTCGCGCTGGAGGGCGTGGTGCGCGGGCCGGTGAAGCCGCGGGCCGGCGGCGCCTGACGGGGCACTCCCCGGCCGAAGCAGGAAGCTCGAGGGCGCTGCCTGGCCGGAGCCACACCACGGGGCGCGGCCTGACTTCCGCGCTCAGGGGCACGCCGAGGCGTAGCGCAGGCGCACGACCTGCCCCGGCATTGGAACGAACACGGGAGAGAAGACGAGCGCGTTCTGCACCGGGTTCCACGACCAGGTCGCCGGGCCCGGAGGGGGGAGCGCGAGGTCGTCGACCAGACACTCGAGGGGCGCCCGGGCCGTGTCTGGCGTGGCCTCGAGGAAGAAGGGGCCCGGCGTCCGCCAGCCGTGCGTGGGGTAGACGTTGGCGAGGGTCGCGCTCCAGCTCGGCGTGCACAGGTCCTCGATGACGCCGCCGCCGAGCGCCGCGAGGGTGCGCAGGCGACCATCGTCGAGGCTGCCTGCTTCGCCGCAGCGTTCCGGCGCGTCGAGGAAGCGGGCCACGACGCTGAGCGACGTGCGCCACGACGGCCACGGGTCCTCGAGCGCCTCGCAGAGCTGCGCGAAGGCCGGCGCGAGCGCGCCGGGGAAGCTCTCGCGCTGGCTCGTCAGGCACACGAGGTCGAGGCGCGCCCCCGCCCGGCGAAAGGCCGTGAGCTCGCCCTCCTGCAGGGCGAAGCGCAACGCGCCCAGGCATGACGCGGCACCCGGTTGATCGCCCCGCGGCGCGGCCAGCGCCAGGACCTCCGCGCGCGACGGCCCGTCCACCCAGGCTGCGCCGGAGCTCGTCGGGCGCCAGCGGCCGTACTGGCCCGACTCCAGGCTGGCGGAGAGCACACCCAGGCGGACGTCGGCGCCGCTCGCCGCGAACCCCAGCGCGACGTGCTCGAGGTTGCGGCGGAGAGACTCGGTCCACGAGCGCATCGTGACGCCGTCATCGACGACGAACACCACGTCGATGCGCGCTGGTGCCTCGGGCACGACCCAGGCCTCCTCCTTCAGCACCAGCGGCGCCGCGGAGCCGCTGAGCCGCACCTCGTGGAGCTCGGGGCCCCCCGCTGCCTCGGCCTGAACCTGGAGGAGCGCCTCGGCGGTCCCGGCGGAGGCGGGCCGAAACGAGACCTCGATCCTCGCCTCGGCGCCCGGCTTCACGGGCGACCCGGGCGTGGAGACGAGATGAAAGGCGCTCCCGGGCGTCGTGCGCGCCACCAGCGAGAGCTCCTGCGCGCAGTCGTTGCGAATTGTCACGCTCAGGGTCTCACGCCGACACGCCACCTCGGCGCCGGCAAACGCGAGCGCCGCGGGCGTCAGCACCAGGCACGGGCCCGGTGGCGCAGGCGGAGGAGTGCCACCGCACGCGAGCGCCAGCCCCAGCACGAACGGCAGCCCGGTGGTGGCGCGGCGCCTCATCTCGGAGCGACCCTACGCCTCCTCGTGCACCCGCGTCTCGGCGCCAGCGGAGCGCGGGCGACGTCGAGCCTGCGTGAGGGTTGCGCGGGGGCGGCAGGCTCTCCGAGCCGACCGCGACGCCTCGGCGCCACAGGCCTCAGCGCTCCCGCGACGCCGCGGCCCGCGCCCGGCGCGCCATCAGCAGCTTGAGCCGCACGTGCTCCTCGCGCTCCCGCTCCTCGAGCGTTCGCCGGATGCCCGAGAGGTCGCGCCGCAGCTGCACCGAGACGCGCTGCTCGAGGGTGTTCACCAGCCGCGTGGTGCGCGCGAGCGCCTGACCGAGCCGCCGCATCACGTGCTCCTGCGGCGCGGCCTCGAGCAGCTGCTCCACCAGCACCTCGAAGTCGGCCGCGGCCTCCTGGCTCGCCGCGTCGTCGCTGCCCGGCAGCACCCCGCGCGCGGCGAGGCTGCGCACCACCTTCGGCGGCCGGTTCAACGCCACGGCCCGCAGGCCCCACAGCTCGAGCGGCTCCAAGTCCACCGTCACCGGCCGCGAGGGCCAGGCCACCGCCGCGAGCCCGTCGCTGCCGCTCTGCGCGAGGGCCGCCCAGCAGGTGTGCCACGCCTTGCGGGCCTGCCGCTCGATGGCCTCGCGGGTGCACACCGCGGGCCGGGCGCGGGCGAAGAGCTCCTCCACGAGCGACTCGCGCTTGCGCTTGAGGAGCGCCGCGCCCTTCTGCACCTGGTCGAGGCGCCGGCGCGCACGCACCAGCCCCGAGCGCGTGGCGGCGGCGCGGGTGCCCTGGCTCACGGCGGCGCTCCCTTCGCGCGGCGCGCGGCGAGCAGCTCGTCGGACAGCTTGAGCAGGTCCTCGCGCGGGAGGGCGTCGAGCAGCTTCCACCCCGCCTCGATGGTCTCGTGGATGGTGCGGCGCTGCGTGCCCTGCCCCACCAGCTCGCGCTCGAAGGCCTCGGTGAAGGCGAGCGCCCGGCGGTCTGGCGGCGCCAGCCCCGCCTCGCCGACGATGGCCACCATCATGCGCGCCTCGCGACCGCGCGCGTAGATGGCGTAGAGCTGGTCGGCCCACTTCCGGTGCTCGGCCACGGTGTGCCGGGCGCCGATGCCGGCGTTCATCAGACGGGACAGCGACGGCAGCACGTCCACCGGGGGGAACACGCCGCGGCGGTGGAGATCGCGGCTGAGCACCACCTGCCCCTCGGTGATGTAGCCCGTGAGGTCGGGGATGGGGTGCGTGATGTCGTCGTCGGGCATGGTGAGCACCGGCAGCTGCGTGACGCTGCCCGCGCGCCCCTCCACCACGCCGGCGCGCTCGAAGAGCGAGGCGAGGTCCGTGTACATGTAGCCGGGGTAGCCGCGCCGGCCGGGCACCTCCTCGCGTGCAGCGGCCACCTCGCGGAGCGCCTCGCAGTAGTGCGTGATGTCGGCCATCACCACCAGCACGTGCAGCCCGTGGGTGAAGGCCAGGTACTCCGCCTGAGCCAGCGCCGCGCGCGGGGTGAGGAGCCGCTCGATGGTGGGGTCCTGCGCCTGGTTCAGGTAGAGCACGCTGCGCTCGAGGGCGCCGGAGCGCTGGAAGCGCTCGAGGAAGGTGCGCGTCTCGCGCTCGGTGATGCCGATGGCCGCGAAGATGACGGCGAAGGGCTCGCCGTGCGGCGCGCGGGCGTTCTCCACGATGGTGGCCGCGAGCTCGAGCGCTGGCAGGCCCGGCCCCGAGAAGACGGGCAGCTTCTGCCCGCGCACCAGCGTATTCATGCCGTCGATGGCCGAGATGCCCGTCTCGATGAAGTCGCGCGGCGGCAGGCGGCGCGTGGGGTTGAGCGGCGCGCCCCACAGCGGCCGCAGCGCCTCGCCGATGGGCCGCGGCTGGCCGTCGCGCGGCTCGCCCAGGCCCGAGAGCGCGCGGCCCAGCAGGTCGCGCCCCACCGGCACCGCCGCGAGCTCGCCCGTCAGCGTGACGGCCACGGCCGCGGGCGCCAGGCCCAGGGTGTCCTCCAGCACCTGCACCACCGTCACCTCGCGCCCGGCGTCGATGACCTGCCCCCGCAGCGGCGGCTGCCCCGGCGCCTCGACGGCCACCCACTCGCCCAGGGCCACGCGCTGCACGCTGGAGAGAAAGAGGAGCGGCCCCGCGGCGGCGTGGGCTCCCCGGTAGGTGCGCGCGACGGTCATCGGGCCTCCTCCTGGGCGACCCAGCGCCACGAGCGCGACGGTCGATGGGTCTTCATGGCGTGCCTTCTTTCGGCGTCGCCAGCGGCGCGTCGCGCAGGGCGGCGAGCGCGCGGCGGGCCTCAGCGAGCGGGAGCTCGGAGAACGCGGTGCCGCGGGCGAGGGCCGCCTGCCCGTCGTCGAGCACCTGCAGCGCCGCGGCGGCCAGCGCGAAGGTCTTCGCTGGCGGCGAGAAGGCGTCGCGCTCGTCGAAGGCGCTCTGACCGAGGACGAACTCGCGCACCGTGGCGGCGGCGGCGAGGAGCAGCCGGTCCTTGTCTTCGAGCGCCTCGGGGCCCACCACCGAGGCCACCTCCCGCAGCTCGGCGTCGCGCTGCAGCAGGTCCAGCACCCGGGCCCGCGTGGCGGACCAGCGCGGGTCCACCGCGGCGTCGAAGTGCGCGTTCATCGCCTCCGCGTGGAGGCTGTAGCTCATCTCCCAGTCCACCGCGGGGAACTGGCGCTGGTGCGCGAGCGCGGGGTCGAGGGCCCACAGGGCGCCCGTCACGCGCAGGCAGGCCTGCGTCACCGGCTCGCTGAAGTCGCCGCCGGGCGGTGACACGGCGCTGATGAGGGTGACGCTGCCCTCGCGGGTGGGCTGCCCGAGGCACCGCACGCGCCCGGCGCGCTCGTGCAGCTTCGCCGCGCGGCTGGCCAGCGAGGTGGGGTAGCCCTCCTCACCGGGCATCTCCTGGAGCCGCGAGCCGATCTCGCGCAGCGCCTCGGCCCAGCGCGAGAGGCTGTCGGCCATCACCGCCACGCGGTAGCCCATGTCGCGGAAGTACTCGGCGACGGTGAGGCCCAGGTAGATGGACGACTCGCGCGCCGCCACCGGCATGTTGCTGGTGTTCACCACCAGCACGGTGCGGTCCATCACCTTGCGGCCGGTGCGCGGGTCCTTGAGCGCCGAGAAGTCGTGCAGCACCTCGGCCATCTCGTTCCCCCGCTCGCCGCAGCCGATGTACACGACGACGTCGGCGTCGCCGTAGCGCGCGAGCGACTGCTCGATGACCGTCTTGCCGGTGCCGAAGCCGCCGGGCACGGCCACGGTGCCGCCCTCGGCCACGGGGAAGAGGAAGTCGAAGATGCGCTGCCCGGTGAGGAAGGGCGTGTGCGCATCGAGGCGCGTGGCGATGGGCCGAGGCCTTCGCACCGGCCAGCGCTGCAGGAGCGTCACCGGCGGCCCGTCGTCGAGCTCCACCACCGGCTGCTCCACCGTCACCTCGCCGGCGTGCACCGCGCGCACCACGCCCGCGCGGCCCGCGGGCACCAGCACCCGGAGCACCAGGCCCCCGCGCTCCGGCACGGTGCCCAGCACGTCGCCCTCGGCCACGCGGTCACCGGGCGCGCAGGTGGGCTCGAAGCGCCAGCGGCGCTCGCGGTCGAGCGTCGGCGCGGTCGCCCCCGGCGCGATGAAGTCGCCCGAGAGCACGGCCAGCTGCGCGAGCGGCCGGCCGATGCCGTCGATGACGCTGCCCAACAGCCCGGGCCCCAGCTCCACGGCGAGCGGGAGCCCCTCGCGCTGCACCGGCTCCTCGAGGCGCAGGCCGGTGGTGTCTTCGAAGACCTGCAGCGTGGCGCGGTCGCCGGTCACCCGCAGCACCTCGGCCAGCAGGCCGCCGTCGCCGACGTGCACGAGCTCGTTGAGCGCCACGTCGCGCAGGCCCGACGCCTCGGCCAGCGCGCCCACCACCCGGGTCAGCTTGCCGGTCGTCATCGCGGCCTCACCCGGTACCCGATGGCCTGCCGGAGGATTTCGAGCACGTAGGCCTCGGCCTCGCTGGCGGCGTCCCACGTCGGCGCCGGAAAGGGCGCCACCACGGGCAGGGCCTGGCGGTCGAAGCGCGCCTTCAGCTCCGCGGGGAGCGCCCGGTAGAGCCCGTCGTCCACCAGCACCATGCCCACGTCGCGCTCGGCCTCGAGCCGCCGGAGGGCCGCCACCGCGGCCGCCACGTCGACGGCGTGCACCACGTCGAGGCCGGCGAGCGAGAAGCCCGCGGCCAGGGCCGGTCGACAGAGCACGCGCACGCTCAGCTCCATGGCGTCACCAGGTCCTGCTTGCGGAGCACCGGCGGCGCCTGGAGCACCGCGCCCCAGGCCGCCGCGCGCAGGTCGCGGCTCTGCGCCTCGAGGCGCAGGAGGAAGCGCAGGAGCGGGGCCGTGCCGAGAGGCTCGAGCCGCGCGTCGTGCGCGAGCCGCGCCAGCCACGCGCCGAGGAAGGCCCGGTCGACGTGGGCGGCGTCGTCGGCGCCGGGCGCGAAGACGGCGGCCAGCGGTGAGCGCGCGAGCGCCGCGTGGAGCAGCCCCATCGCCGCGGGCCGCGAGGGCGCGGCCGCCACCGAGAGGAAGGCGGCGCGGGAGAGCCAGTGCCCGCCCTCGACGAAGCAGGTGCCCGCATCGACGTCGTGGTCCTTTGGGCCGCTGACGAGGAGCAGGGCGTCGTGGGCGTTGCCCAGGTCGATGGTCTCGCGCACGTAGTCCCGCGTCACCCGGTCGGCGGCGCGGGCGGCCTCGCTGGCGCGCGCAGCGAGGCCGGCCAGCAGCGCCACCTCGATGGCGAAGAGCTCGGGCTGGGCCTTCGCCGTTACGGGCACGAGTCTCGCGGCGTCGGGGTGCCCGAGCATCACGAGGTGGGCGACGACGGCGCGGGCGGTGGCCTCGTGCGCCAGCTCGGTCAGGGCCCGCTCGGGGAGCTCGGGGGTCGGCACCAGGCCCGCGAGCCGCGTCTCGGCCGGCGCGCCCTGCACGGCGCCGCGGAGGAGCGCCCGGAGCGCGCGGCGATCCTGCGCGGCGAAGAAGACGTCGAGCACGCCGGGGGTGGCCTCCTGCCAGGGCCGCAGCGTGCGCAGGTGCCGCGCCGCCGTGCGCCGCACGGCCTGCTCCACGGCCGCGATGTCCACGTGGTCGCCCACGGGCTCGAGGCGCCCACCGACCCGCGCGAGCTCCCGGGCAAAGGTGGGCAGGTCGGTGGCCTGGCAGAGCACCTCGAGCGTCTCGCGGCCCACGAGGTGGGTGGCGAGCCCGCGGGCCCGGGCGATGAGCGAGAGCTCGGGCGTCATGTCGCACCACCTTCCGCGGTGACGGACAGCTCGACGTTGAACGAGAGCGCCGGCGTCATGCCGCGCCGCCCTCGCGCAGTGCCGAGCAGCGCGACGTTGAACGAGCGCTGGGGCGTCATGTCGCGCCACCTTCCGGGGTGCCGAGCAGCTCGACGATGAGCCGCGCCTCGAGGCGGCGCAGCCGCGCGGGCAGCGTGTTGTCGACGCGCACCGAGCCGTCGGCCGCCTCGGCCACCACCCCCGGCGGGAGCCCGTCTGCTGGGGCGAGCGTCACGTCGGCCCGCGCGTGCACGAGGGGCGCCAGGTGCGCGGCGGTCTCAGGCGTGCACCGCAGCACCGGCCGCAGGCCCTCGAGGTACGCGAGGGCCTCCTCGGCGTGCGCGGGCAGCACCGCGAGGTAGGCGGGCGAGGCCGCCACCTCCGGCGTCAGGGCCGCCGCGCGCGCCAGCACGCGTTCGAAGAGCGCGCGCCGCGCCGAGAGCACCTCCGCCCGCGTGCGCTGCCGGGCCTCGGAGCGCTCCCGCTGGAGCGTGGCCTCGAGCGCCGCCTGCCGCTGGCCGACGCGCCGCGCGCTCTCCTCGGTGGCCGCCCGGTGCGCCTGCGCCTCGAGGGCGCGCACGGCCTCGTCCGCCTCGCGGTGGATGGCCTGCACGCGGGCCTCGGCGTCTTGCTCGAGGCGGCTGATGAGGTCGACGAGCGCCACGGCATCACCCGCCGGTGGGCCCGCCGCGCAGGAGGATCATCACCGCCACCACGAAGCCCAGGATGACCATCGTCTCTGGGATCGCGATGAGGATGATGGCCGTGGTCGAGAGCTCCGGCTTCTCGGCCAGGCTCGCCGCCGCGGCCGGGCCGATGCGGCTCTGCGCCCAGGCCGTGGCGAGCGCCGGTACACCGATGGCCAGCGCCGCCGCCAACCCCAAGAGTCCGAGTTCCATGACGTCCTCCTCCTCGTTACGACTGCGGGTGCCAGTGCCCGAGCGGCCGGTAGGCGGCGCCGCCGGGGCTGAAGAACTTCCCGAAGAACTCCACGTAGTGCAGGCGCAGCGCGTGGATGGTGGGGCTGAAGACGCCGATGGCGAAGTTGACGAGGTGGAAGAGGAGCGCGAACACCACGCCCACCACCACGCTGCCCATGGCGCCCACGAGCTGGTTGGCCACCATCGCCAGCATGAGCGAGGCCGTGCCCAGGGCCATGATGCGCGCGTACGACAGCACGTGCCCGAAGGTGGACAGCAGCTCGATGACGGCCACCAGCCCCTCGAGCGCGATGAGCACCGGGAAGGCCACCAGCACCGCGATGACGAAGGGCGTGAAGAGCGCCGAGGGCAGCACCTCGAAGGCCGCCAGCAGCGAGAGCGCCGTCAGCACCAGCATCGACGCCGCCACGCCCCGGCCGAAGGCCTCGCGCCGGTGCCCGCGCCGCCACGCGGTGATGACGGCCAGCACCAGGCCCAGCAGCACGTGCACGCCGCCGATGGCCACCGACAGCATGAGGAAGGGGATGATGGCCGCCTCGCGGTTGAAGACGGGGTGCATGCCCAGCGCGTGCCCGAGGGAGCCGAAGGCCTCGCCGTAGAGCACGCCGAAGCCGATGGCCGACACCGCGCAGGCGCCGCCCACCGCCGCCACGGCGCGCAGCGTGGTGCCCGGCTTCGACTTGAACCGCAGCACGAGCGAGACGATGGCGAGCATCAGCCCGTAGCCGACGTCGCCGAGCATCAGGCCGAAGAAGGCGGGGAAGAAGACGGCCACGAAGGGCGTGGGGTCGATGGTGCCGTAGCGCGGCAGCGGCAGCAGGCGCGTCACCACCTCGAAGGGCTTCAGCAGCGGCGGGTTCTGCAGCACCACGGGCGCGTCGGGGCTGACCCAGTTCTCTTCGCCGACGGCCTCCAGCACCAGCTCCGGGCCGAAGCGGGCCCCGACTCGCGCGCCGAGCTCGCCGAAGCGGTCCTTGGGCACCCAGCCCTCGAGCACGAAGAGGTGCTGGCCGGCGTGCACCTGCGCGCGCGCCACGAGGAGCAGCAGCCGGTCGCGCAGCCAGGCCTGCGTGCCCTGGAGCCAGGGCCCTTCGGCGTCGCGCAGCGCCGCGCGCTCGGTGGCCACGGCCTCCAGCTCCGGGCCGATGGCGAGCAGGCGCGCCTTGAGGGCCGGCACCGCGCGCAGCAGGTTCGTCTCGCCCAGGCTCGCGGGCGTGGGGAGCTCCTCGACGCGCGACTCGGAGAGGAGCTTCGCCACCCGCGGCGCGGCCTGCGGCGAGGCGAGGATGAGCACCGCCAGCTCGTGGCTGGAGAGCTCGCGCGAGAGCAGCTCCACCTCGCCGCTCACGGCGGCCTCGAGGGTGCGGCGCAGCTCCAGCAGCGCGCTCCCGGCGCCGACGTGCAGCACCACGTAGAAGGCCTGGCCGTCGGGCCAGGTCAGCTCGTGGCCCACGAGCGCCTCGAAGGCGGCGAAGAACTCGCGGTAGCGCAGCAGCAGCACGCGCTCGTCCTCCAGCGCGGCCCGGCGCAGGTGCAGGCGCACCGCGTGGCGGCGGGTGCGGCGAGCCCGGCGCGCTGCCTTCGGCCACGACGGCGAGGGCAGCGACGCGGCGGACGACGAAGGCAGGCCGAGCTCGGCGAGGGCGGTCTCGACGTCGAGCAGCAGGCGCTCGAGGTGGCGGCGCTCGCGCCGGGTGGCGTCGTCGACCGGCGGCGGCGCGCCCACGCGCGGGCGGTCGACGTGGAGGATGCCGGCGTCCTGCACCTCGACGAGGAGCGCGTCGAGGGCGGCGCGGGGCCCGGCGAGGCGGGCGCGGGTCATGGGGACGATCATCGCGCGCCCTCCTTCGCACCCACGGCGCGCGCCAGGGCCCGCCGCGCGAGGCGCTCGACGACCTCCTCACCGACAGCGGCCAGGCGCGCCAACGCCGCCCGGTGCTCGACCTCGAGGGTCGCCAGCGCCTGCGCGTGCGCCGCCTGAAGGCGCACCTCCATGGCCGCCGCCTGCGCCGCCTCATCGCTGCGCGCCCGCGCCGCCGCCTGCTCGCCATCTGCCCGGGCCGCCGCGACGCGCTTTTCCGCCTCCGCGCGGGCCTCGGCCACCAGCCCGGCCAGCCGCTGCTCCACGTCGAGCAGCGCGCCGAGGCGCTCATCGAGGCGTTCCGCTGGCGGAGGCGCGCTGGACATGAGGGAAACTCCCGCCCGAGGGGGCACCTGCTCCCCAAGCAACCCGTGAGCCACCCGCGCCCGCGCCGCGGAGCGCGACGGCGAGCGAATCTGCACACCTGCACGGGGGGCCCGGAGCCACCGCGCGCAGTGCCCGCACCCCCGGCGCAATCTGCCCCGATGACCGCAGAAACTGCGTCGCCCCCGGGGCGCCGCGGCATCCGTCATCACGGAGGTCGTCTTGTGTAGCGGACGTATGTCCGTTAGGGTGGACGTCATGCCGACCGCCCCCTTCGTCCGCCGCGCTGATCCGTACCGGGATCTCCAGGTCATCGACGCCCGCGCCCCCCGCTTCAACCAGGCCGTGGTGGCCACGCTGAGCCTCGTCGCGGTGGTGACGGGCTTCTGGCCGCTCCTGGCGCTGGTGGGGGCGCAGCTCGCGGTCTCGGTGCTCTTCGGCCGCCAGTACTGCCTGCCCTGCGTCTTCTACTTCGAGGTGGTGCAGCCCCGGGTAGGCGAGGGGCGCCTCGAGGACAGCCGCGCGCCGCGCTTCGCCAACATCCTGGGCGCCCTCTTCCTCCTCAGCGGGGCGCTGGCCTGGGGGTTCGGCGCGCCGCTCGCAGGGCAGGTGCTCGGGGGGCTCGTGGCGGGCCTCGCGACGCTCGCGGTGACGACGGGGCTGTGCGTGGGCTGCGAGGTCTACCGGGTGCTGGCGCGGCTGCGCGGGGTGAAGGGTGGCCTGCTCGAGCGCATCGACCTGGAGCAGCTCGGCGTGCTGCCCGAGGCGGAGCTGGTGGTGCTCTTCACGCACCCGCTGTGCAGCGAGTGCCACGAGGTGGCGCCGCGGCTGGCGCGCGAGGGCCGGCGCGTGGTGACGGTGGACGTGTCGAAGCGCAAGGACCTCGCGAAGAAGTACGGCGTGACGCTCGTGCCGCTGGCGGTCGCGGTGGGGGCCGACGGCCGCGTGCGCCACCGCCTGGGCTGAGGCGGCTTTCTGGCCCGGGGCGCCCGGCGCACTACGCTCGCCGCTCCCTTCTTCCGGGCCGCGATGAACGAGACCACCACCACTGAGCTGGGGCCCTTCCAGGTCGTCGTCCTCGTCCTCTCGGTCTTCGTCCTCGTCATCCTCTCGGTCGAGCTCGTGGTGCCCTTCGACCCGGAGGTCGAGCGGCTGCTGCAGTGGATCGACACCGCCATCTGCGGCGTGCTGCTGGTGGACTTCGGGGTGCGCTTCCGCAAGGCGGAGTCGAAGCTGGCCTTCCTCAAGTGGGGCTGGCTCGACCTGCTCGCGAGCATCCCCGCCATCGACGCGCTGCGCTGGGGCCGGGCGCTGCGGGTGCTCCGCGTGCTGCGCCTCATCCGCGCGGTGCGCTCGCTCAAGGCCTTCCTCTCCATCGTCTTCCAGCGGCGCTCCACGGGCGGGCTGGCCACGGCGGGCACGGTGGCCTTCCTCGCGCTGGCGCTGGCGTCCATCGCCATTCTGGTGGTGGAGCGCGGGAGCGGCGGCAACATCACCACCGCCTCCGACGCGCTGTGGTGGAGCCTCACCACCGTCACCACCGTCGGCTACGGCGACCGCTACCCGGTGACGGACCTCGGCCGCGCCGTCGCCGCGGGCCTCATGCTCGTCGGCGTCGGCCTCTTCGGCACGCTGAGCGGCGCGGTGGCGAGCATCTTCGTCGGCGAGGGCAAGGCGGAGCCGGCGGTGGACCCGGTGCAAGCCGAGCTCGCCGCGCTGCGCCTGGAGCTCGCGGCGCTGCGCGGCGCGGCCGGCGACGAGCCCGGGAGCGCCGCCGGATCGCACGGCACGCCGAGGGCCTGATGATTTCTTTCAGCGCCCACTGAAAGCTTCTTTCAGGGCCAGCGCAGTCCTCTGAGTACTTCCGCGCACCTGGGCGTGGCCCGGAACGTGGATAGCGGCGGCCGGGTGTGGTGCCCGCTGTCCGCAGCTCTCTTCCTCCTGGCCTCGACGCCCGCGCTCGACCTCTCGCAGGTGGGCACGGGTGACGAGCTCGCTTTGCTCGTGTGGCAGCACGACGCGGAGCTCCAGCCCGCTCGCACCCGCGTCGCCAGCGCCATCGCCGAGGCCCGGCGCGCCACGCGCCTGCCGAACCCGGAGCTCGACCTGGGCCTCAACACGCTGCCGGTGGGGCCGCTGAACCCGCCCGAGCTCGAGCAACCCCTGCTCAACGTCCCCAACGTCCAGGTGGGCGTCTCGGTGCTGCTGGAGCTCGGCAAGCGCGGCCCGCGGCAGGAGGCCACCTCGGCGGCAGCGCGCGCCACGGCGCTCGAGGCGCTGGAGGCGCTCCGGCAGCGCGTGCTGGAGCTCTACGAGGTCATCGGTGACGTCGCGGCCGCCGAGGTGCGCGTCTCGACGCTCGAGGGCCTCACCGCCGACGCCCGGCGGCTCGCGGAGCTGCAGGCCGCGCGCGCCGAGAAGGGCGACAC
>CAYUZK010000082.1:0-23959 GCA_964449625.1 uncultured Archangium sp. | reverse complement strand
GCCACGCGACGGCCCCACGCGCGTCGGCGCCGAGCCCTCCGCCGCCTCCCCCCGGCGCGCGAGCCGCCTCGCGGTGCCCGCCGCCACGCCGGGCTTCGAAGACGTCGCCACCCAGCCCGCGCCGGGCCAGCCCCTCGAGGCGCAGCCGACCCACCCGAAGCTCACGCCGCCCGCGCCGACCTTCGAGTGGACGCTCCCACGCGTCGCCGGCCTCGCCGGAGCCGTCGCCCTCGTCGGCGTGCTGAGCTGGATCTTCTGGCCCTCCGCCCCGCCGCCTCGCCCGCGCGTCGCCGCGCCCTCGACCCCCGTGCCGCTGGCCGAGCCGCCCGCGCCGAAGCCTGCGCCCCTCGCCGCGGCGCAGACCCCGCCGCCGCCCGCGGCGCCCGAGCGCCCGCACCTCTCGCTCGACGCGAAGACGCACGTGCTCGACCCCCTCGGCATGCACGCGCCCGACCTCGAGCTCGACGACACGCACAAGTACCGCCTGCGCATTCAGCGCGACGACGCGAAGCTGGGCACGGTGCTCGCCCGCCTCGAGGAGAGCGGCGGCTGGGGCACGCTGCGCAAGATGGCGAGCCACGCCGCCCTCCAGTTCGGCGGCGCGCGCACCCTGCGGCTGCACTGCGAGCCGGGCAAGAGCTTCACCGACGCCGACACCTACCCGCTCGAGCTCGTCGATCTCGCCTCCGGCCGCGCCGTCGAGTTCCAGGTCTTCCCCGCCCGGCACTGCTGGGATCTCGAGGTGACGCGCACGCTGGAGCTCGGCGAGGGCGTGCGCCACCGCGTGCGCGTGCCCACCGACGCGACGCTGACGCTGGGCGAGGGCGTCTCGCTCCGGGTCGCCTGGGTGCTCGAGTCGCTCGAGGCCCCGCGCACCTACCGCGCCGGCGTGCTGGGCCCCGGCGAGACGCTGCTGGCCGAGGGCCTCCGCGCGCGCTTCGCGATCCTCGACCCGTACTCCGGCGACAACGACGGCAAGCTGCACCTCGAGCTGCTCCCGCCCGACACCAGGGCAAGCGGCCTGGCCACGCCGAGCTCCGGCGCGCAGTACGTGCCCACGACGCCCGCCCCCGTGGGCACACCGTGAGCTTCTCGGCCCTCGCGCTGTGCCTGGCGCTCGCCGCGAGCCCGCCGCTCCCCCTGAGCGAGGCCGAGCGGAAGGCCCAGGTCGCGGCGATGACGAAGGAGCAGCTCGCGGCCTTCCTGACCACCACGGCGCCGGCCACCCTGCTCGCCCTGAGCAACCAGGCCGTGATGTCGCTGGGGCCCTACTCGTACCTCATGGCCAAGTCCGAGCGCATCAACGGCCGCATGCAGCCGACGCAGACCGTCCGCACCACCGTGCGCGAGCTGCCCATGGCCATCCGCCTCGACTACCTCAAGGGCCCGTCGGCCGGCCGCGTCGTCATCTACGACAGCGCCGTGAAGAAAGACGAGTTCCGTGTGCGCGAGCCGGGCTTCCTGTCGATCATCGGGAAGCTGTGGATCCCCCTCGACTCGGCGGTGACGAAGAACGACAGCAACCACACCGTGGCCGAGGCGGGCCTGGGCAACCTCGTGCGCCGCCTGCAGGCAGATCAGGCGCGCGGCGGCGCCCGCATCGTCGTCACCCACGAGGGCTGGAACGACAAGGGCCACTTCTGCGCCCTCTACGTGCTCCCCGACGGCGGCAAGGGCTTCGACAACGCCAGCACCCGCGTGTGCACCGACGCGCTGGCCGGCATCCCCGCGAAGGTCGAGGGCTTCGACGCGGCCGGCGCGCTCCTCGAGCGCTACGAGTTCTCGGAGCTGCGCCCCGTCAGCCCCGAGCCCACCACCTGGGACACCGAGAAGGGCCTGTGAGCCGCCCATGATCGACTACGAGCCGCACCGCTGGCGCTCGAGCCTCTTCGCGCTGCGCGGGTCGATGTTCCGCGTCATCGCCGTGCGCTCGCTGCTGGTGACGCTCGCCGCCGCGGGCCTCACGGGGCTCCACTACAACTGGCCCCGCTTCGACCTGCCCAACGCCCCCGTCACCCACAACCTCGTGGCCACAGCCCTGGGGCTGTTGCTCGTCTTCCGCACCAACCAGGCCTACGACCGCTGGTGGGAGGGCCGGAAGCTGTGGGGCGCGCTGGTCAACACCAGCCGCAACCTCGCCCGTCAGACCTCCGTGCACCTCGCGCACACCCCGGAGCGGCTGACCCGGGTGCTCGCCCTCGTCGACGCCTTCCCCCAGGCCACCATCGCGGTGCTCCGCCTGCAGCCCTGGCAAGCCTCGCGCATCGCCGCCGAGGACGCGGAGTCCGTCGCGGCGAGGGTCCACGCCCCCACGGCCATCGCGCAGCGAATCACCTGGCACCTCGAGCAGGAGCGGCGCGCCGGCCACCTGGCCGACATCGTCTTCACCTCCATCGACGCCAACTGCCAGGCGCTCGTGGACATCGTCGGGAAATGCGAGCGCATCCACGCCACGCCGCTCCCCTTCGCCTACGTGGTGCACCTGCGCCGGGCGCTGGTGCTCTTCTGTGTCAGCCTCCCGCTCAGCCTCGTCAACGTCTTCGGCTGGGCCAACCTCTTCGTCGTCTTCGCCGTCTCGGGCATCCTCCTGGGCATCGAGGAGATCGGCGTGGAGATCGAGGACCCCTTCGGCACCGACGACAACGACCTGCCGCTGGAGCTCATCGCCCAGAACATCTCGCGCAACGTCGACACCTGGCAGCCGCGCTGACTAGCGGAAGGCGTACTTGAAGCCCGCTTGCACGAGGAACGGCGCCTGCGGCCGGGCGCCGAAGGGCCGCCGAGAGACGAGCGAGGCCTGGTTCGCGAGGTTGGTGGCCGTCACGTAGAAGCGCGCCGCGCCCAGCTCCACCGAGGCGCTCGCGTCGAGCAGCAGGCGCCCGGGCACGCGCACCGCCTCGTCGGCCAGCCCCTGCCCCGCCAGCTCGCGCACCTCGCCGTAGTACATCGCGCCCACGCCGAGTTCGACGGGCCCCTTCTGCGCGCGCAGCCGCAGCTGCCCCTGGTGCGCCGGCACGTAGGGCAGCTCGTCGCCGAGGCGCACGCGCCCCCAGGTGGGGTTCTCCGACTGGAAGTCCGAGAGGAAGCGCGCGCTGGTGAAGGTGTACGAGACGTCGGCCGACACGGTCGTGCCCCAGCCCGGCCGCGCGCGGAAGCTGCCGAGCGCCTCGAGGCCCAGCACCCGCGCCGCGCCGCCGTTGAACTGCCGGTTCATGTCGTCACCCAGGCAGCCGGTGGAGCCGGTGCACTCTCCGGTGATGTTCGAGTACTCGCTCCAGAAGCCGATGAGCTCGAGGCGAGCGCCCTTGCGCGCGTAGCGGAAGCCCAGCTCGCTGTTGAGCGCCCGCTCTGGCGCCGCGTCGCGCTGGCCGGGGTTGGGCGGGCTGAAGCCCTGGTTCACCCCGCCGAGCACCGAGAGGCCGAAGTCGAAGCCGTACACCGCGCCGACGCCGAAGAGCGGGGTGACGGTCGCGTTCTGGCCGCGCTGCCCCTGCAGTCGATCGCTGAGGATCGAGTCGATCACCTCGACGCGCGCGCCCGGCGACACGAGGAGCCGCCCCCAGGAGATGCTGTCGGCCAGGTGCGCGCTGAAGGCCCGGGTGAAGGCGGTGTTGTCGGCGCTCACCGCGGCCGGCGCCGCCTCGGGCACCAGCACACCGCGCACCATGTCGTAGCCCTGCACCCGGTGCCGGCGGACGATCTCGTCGTGGTGGAAGCGCGCCCCCAGCTCGAGGTCGTGCACCAGCGGCCCCGTGTCCACCGACCAGCGCGCGAGCGTCTGCACGCCCTGCGAGATGAAGGCGCGGCGGTTGTTGACGATCATGAGCTGCTGGTCGGCGCCGACGGAGTCCTCCTCGCCGGCGAGGATCGCCCGGTACAGCGCGTTCACGCCCGCCGGGTAGGTCAGCGCCTCGTACGGCGACGGCCCCTGGCGGAAGTGGTCGAAGCGCCGCCAGTCACGCTCGAGGTCGTGCCGGTACACCGTGGTGACGAGCGTGAAGCGCTCGCCCAGAGACAGCGTGTGGCTCAGCGCCGCCTGGGTGCGCCACCAGTTCATCTGGTCCAGCGCGCTGCCGGCGTAGCGGCGCAGCGGGTTCTTCTCGAAGTCGGCGGCGCTCAGGCCCAGGTACGTCTCGTTGGAGCGCTCGTTGGAGTAGCCGAGCTTGAGCTCGACGGCCTGACGCAGGGGCCGCGAGGGGTCGGTCGCGTAGCGCGCCTTGAGCATGAGCTCGTTCTTCGCGAACCCGGTGTCGCCGCCGCCGTCGAGTTCCTTGAAGCCGTCGGAGCGCAGGTGCACGCCCTCGACCAACACGCCGAACCGATCGGTGCCCCAGCCGAGCACGCCGTGGGCCTTGCCCGTCGCGTAGTTGCCCAGGGCCACGTCGAGGTCGCCGAGGAAGTGCGAGGGCACCTCGCGGGTGCGGAAGTTCACCGCGCCGCCGATGCTCTGCGGCCCGAAGCGGATGGCCGCCGGGCCCTTGAAGACCTCCACGCCCACCAGCCGCGTGACCATCGGCACGTAGTAGGCCGCGGGCGCGGAGTACGGCGCGGGCCCGAAGAGCACCCCGTCCTCCATCAGCGTCACCTTGCTGGAGCGATCGGCGTTGGCGCCGCGCAGGCCGATGTTGGGTCGCAGGCCGAAGCCGTCCTCCTCGCGCACGTAGACGCCCGGCACGCCCTGCAGCACGCGGTGGAGATCGTTCGCCTCCTGGCGCTCGAGCTCTTCGCGGCCGATCACCTGCGCCGAGCCCGCCACGCGCCGCACGTCAGACAGCCGCGCGGTGACGGTCGTCTCGTTCTGTGGCGGCCCGGCGTCGGGCGCGGGGTCGTCCTGGGCCTGCGTCACGATCGCGCCGGCATCGGCATCGGCGTCGGCGTCGAGCGGCAGGCCGGCGCCAGTGTCGACGGGCTCAGGGTCGGAGGAAGGGCCCGCGTCGTGGACCTCGGGCTCAATCGCCTCCACGGGGGCCAGGAGGACGCCAGCGTCGAGCTCGGCGTCACCTGCCTCGGGCTCGCTCTGGGCGAGCGCCGGCGCCGCGCAGAGGGCCCCGGCAAGGAGCGCGAGGGCGAGCGTGGCCCGCGCCCGGCTGGCGTCACGGCGGCGCATGCTTCAGTAGTTCGCCTTGAACGCGTTGATCTCCGCGCTGGAGAACTGCCAGGCCGCCTGCACCTGCGCGATGGCCGTCGTGAGCCGGTCGACGCTCGAGGTGCTGTTGGTGAGGTACTCGTAGGCCTTCGAGGTGCCGAGGTCGGCGCCCTCGAGCGTGCCGAGGAGCTGGTCGAGCTGCGCGTCAGTCACCGTGCGCGCCGCCGCGGGCAGCGCGCGCAGCCCCTTGAGGAAGCCAATGCCCTCGCCGATGCCGTGCAGCGCACCAGCGCGCTCGGCCTCGGTCGGCGTCGGCTTCTCGAGCGTGTTGGCCGCTGAGGTCAGGTAGAAGACGACGGTGCCCACGAGGGCCCGCTCCCACTGGGCGCGGATGGCGGTGAAGGCCTCGTCACGCTTCGCCGCGCAGGCCTCGCCGACGGTCGCCGACTGCCGCGCGTCGATGAAGGCCTGCTTGATGGCGAGGTAGGGGCCCGGCGTCGCGGCGGCCACGTTGGTGCGGCGCTTGGCGTAGACGGCCGAATGCACGTCGGGGTCCACCGGGGCCTTGTCGTCCATCGGGAACGAGGGGTTCGCCCCGAAGAGGGCCAGCATGCGATCCACGTCGGCCGCCGTCGCCGAGGCCGTCATCAGGCGCGCGGCCTGGGCGTAGTGCGCCGCGCCGAAGAGGCCCTTCTCCATCACCTGGCGCAGGTCGATGCCGCGCTCCGTGAAGATGTAGGGGCCGAAGGCGCCGCCAGCGCCCACGGGCGGATCCGCGGGCGTCCACGCGTTGCCCGCAGCGGCCTCGAAGCGCGTGAAGAGGTCAGCGAGCGTCGCGCGGTACGGCTCCGCCGTGACGGACTGGAGGCTGGGGGTGCCCGCCCCGAAGAGGGCCGAGAGCTCGCTTGCCGTGGGCTTCACCGTCACCGAGGCCTCGGCGGCCTTCATGGCGTCGTTGAGCGCCTTCAACCGCGCGCGGAGCTCGAGCTCGGCGGCCGCGTTCGTGGCGAAGCCTTCGGCCGGGTAGGCGTCGGCGGTGCACTCCGGCGCCGGGGTGGCCGGGCCGCAGGCGAGGAGGAGCATCGAGGCGAGGGGACCAGCGAGGAGCTTCTTCATGGCGTCGTTCCGGGTTGGGGGTCAGTCGTTGTCGCCCGCGCCCTCCGCGGGCACCTGCAAGGAGAGGACGGTGACGAACTGCAGCTTCAGGAGATCGGTGAAGGCCTTCACCGCGGCCTGCGTGGCCTGCACGCTGCCCAGGTGCGTGGTGACGGCGACGTCGATGGGCGCCGGCACCTCGGCGATGGCCAGGAGCGCCTGATCGAGGGCCTGGTCCATGTCGTCGGTGAGCGACGCAGCGCCGCGCGCGCCCAGGAGCCGATCGAAGCCCGTGCCCCGCGCCTCGAAGCCGCCGTGCAGGAGCGCGCGCAGGGCCTCGAGGTTGGCGGCGATGGCCTCGCGCGAGAGGCCCGACGGGCGGGCCTCAGCCAGCTCCGGGCACACCATGCCCACGCAGGCCGCCGTCATGCCCGCGGGCGCGCCGAGGCGGGCGTCCTTGAGGCGCTGGTCCGCCGCAAACATGCCAGCGAAGACCTGGTCGAGCGCGGCCTGCGCGGTCGCAAAGCCGGTGCCCGCGGCCCCGGCCGTCGCGAACTTCTCTTGCACGCCGGCGGTCCATGCGTCACGGAGCCGCCGGGCCTGCGCCGCCACGGCTGCCGAGGCCGCCGCCGCGTACTGGGCGCGCCGCAGGCCGAGCTCGTCGGTCGACAGCGCGGCCCAGCTCCCGTCGGTGTTGAGCGTCGCCGTCGCCGGGCACGCGTTGGCGTCGCTCGCCGCGTAGAGCAGCTGCTCGACGGTCGCCAGGCCCGTGGAGGTGACGAGCGCGGTGTCGAAGAAGCCCGCCTCCGCGTACTTGCGCTCGACCAGCACCGTGTCCACCCGGCAGGGGTTGATGGTGGGCCAGGCGTAGATGACGTCACGCAGCGCCAGGCCGTGCACGAAGGCCGGCGCGGCGCCTGCGGGCCCGAAGGCCATCATCTCGGCCCGCTGCCACCGGAGGAAGGCGGCGCGGAAGCTCGAGCGGGCCGCATCACGCTCCGTCGTCGCCGGGCCCGAGGCTCGCGCCGTAGCGAAGGTCGCCGTCGAGGCCGCGAGCGCGTCGGCCTCGGTGACGAAGCCCTCCAGCGTCGGCAGGAGCACGCCCGCCACCAGCTGCCCCAGCACCTCGCGCTTGAGCGCCAGATCAGCCTCCGGCTTCACGGCCGGCGGGCAGCCGAGGAGGACGAGGAGCCCCAGCGAGCCTACGATTTTGATATTCATTCTCAACTTGCGCGAAGAAGTACCTGTCCGCACCGAGCGCGTCAAGAGGCTGATCGTTAGGAAGCCCGCGCCATGGCGGTCACCATCGAGTCGGCCACACCGGAGTCATTCGACAAACTCATCGAGGGCGGCGACGAGCTCGTCGTCGTGTATTTCTGGGGCCCGAATTGCCCCAACTGCGAAGTTTTTGCGCGCGATCTCCCGGGGCTACTCGAGGAGCTGCCACCCGTGAGCGTGCGGCTGGTGAAGGTGAACGCCTATGAGCACCCCGAGCTGGCGCGCCGCTTCGCGCTCTTCGGCATCCCCGCCTTCGTGCTCTTCAAGGGCGGCCGGAAGCTGGGGATGATGCGGCAGTACCACGGGCGCGAGTACTGGAAGATGGTGCTCGCGGAGCAGGCGGCGGGCGGCGCGTAACACCCGCCCTCGCCAAGGCGGCGCGCACTAGAGTGCTGCCGTGCTCGTCACCTGGCTCGGCCACGCGCAGCTCTTCCTCAACGCCGCGGGCAAGACGGTGCTCGTCGACCCGTGGTTCGCCGAGCCGGTCTTCGGGGGCGCGTGGTTCCGCTACCCGCCGCCGCCCTACCCCGACGCGAGCAGCCTGCCCCGCCCCGACTTCCTCGCGCTCTCGCACCTGCACCCCGATCACGCGGGCCCCGCCACGCTGGCGCAGCTCCGGCGCGAGACGCCCGTGCTGGTGTTCCCCTTCCCCTCCGGGGCCATGCGCCGCCGACTGGAGCGCCTGGGCTTCACCGACGTGCGCTGGCTCGGCGCCTGGGAGCGCACCGAGGTGAGCCCCGGGCTCGCCGTCACCTTCGTGCCCAATGATCGCGGCTGGGAGGTGGCCTCGCTGGTGATCGAGGCCGACGGCGTGCGGCTGTACCACGGCAACGACAACCCGCTGACCGTCGAAGGCTACCGCGAGGTGGTGCGGCGCCTGGGGCGCATCGACCTGGCCTTCCTCCCCTACGCGGGCGCCTCCTCGTACCCCACGGGCTTCGACGGCGACGAGGCGACGCTGCGGGCGCGGTGCGAGCAGAAGAAGCAAGAGGGCCTCGCGCGCTTCACCGACGGCCTTGAGGGGCTCGAGCCGGCAGAGGCGGTGCCCTTCGCGTCGAGCTGGGCGCTGCTCGAGGAGGCGGAGGTGGAGAAGAACTTCGTCGACCGCCCCACCGCGGCGCAGGCGCTCGCCCACGCCATGCCGCTGGCCCACGCGCACGGCACGCACCTGCTCCACCTCGAGCCCGGCGACGAGTGGAGCCCGGACACCGGGGCCATCAACAAGGGCCTCACTGCCGCCTGGCCCAGCGACGTGGCGAGCGTGCGGCGCTACGCCGCGCAGGAGCGTTCGCGGGTGGAGGCCGCCCTCGCGGCGGCGCGCGTGCCCACGCAGCCGGTCACCGCCGAGCGCCTCGACGCCGCCGTGCGCGAGTACTTCGGCGCGCTGCTCTCGCAGGCCACCGCCACCACGAAGGGGCTGTCGATGCGCGCGGGCCTCGTCGCCGAGGGCGCAGGCGCCTGGCGGCTGGTGTTCGAGCCCGGCGCCGCGCCGCGCCTCGAGGCGGGCCTCCAGGGCGACGAAGACGAGACGCTCACGCTCCCCGCTGGCGAGCTGTGGGCGATGGTGGCCGGGCCCGCGAACTTCGAGGACGCCTGGTACGGCTACCGGCTGCGCGTCACCAAGCGGCCCGGCGCGGGCTACTACCGAGCCTTCTGGGAGATGCTCCTCAACTTCGACGACGAGGCGCTCTCGCAGCGCATCGGCGCCCGCTTCGCCACGGCGATGGAGTAGACGAGCAGCCCCGTGCGCTGGCTCCTCCTCGCCCTCCTCACCTGCAGCGGCTGCCGCATCGAGACGGTGTCGCCGGGCGCCGCGCCCGCCGCGAAGGCCGACGGCCCCGCGGGCGAGCTGTGGGTCTACACCTCCGTCTATCGGCACGTCCTCGACGCGCTCGAGCCCGAGCTGAGGCAGGCGCTCCCCGGCGTCACCATTCATTGGTTCCAGGCGGGCAGCGAGAAGGTGACGGCGAAGCTCGAGGCAGAGCTCGCGGCCGGCGGCACGCCGTGTGACGTGCTCATCACCTCGGACCCCTTCCTCTACCAGCGCTTCAAGGCCGAGGGCCGCTGGCACCGCTACGTCTCGCCCAACGGGCTGCGCACGCCGCGCGCCTTCGTGGACCCCGACGGCCACTTCGCCGCCGTGCGGCTCTCGACGATGGTGCTGGTGCACCGGGCGGGCACGCCGCCGCCGGCGAGCTTCGAGGCCCTCGCCGAGCCCGCGCTCAAGGGCGAGGTGGCCCTCGGCGACCCGCTCACGAGCGGCACGGCCTTCACCTGGGCGGTGGCCCTCGAGCGCGCCCTCGGGCCCGGGTACTTCGAGCGCCTGCGCGCGAACGAGGCGCGCGTAGCTGGCGGCAACGCCGCGGTGCTGCAGAAGGTGGAGGGCGGCGAGGCGCGGGTGGGCGTGCTGCTCCTCGAGAACGCCCTGGCCGCGAAGGCGAAGGGCAGCCCCATCGAGGTGGCCTGGCCGTCGGACGGGGCCGTCGTCGTCCCCGGGTATGCCGGCATCCTCGCGTCGAGCGCGCACCGGCCCGCGGCGCAGCTCCTCGTCGACGTGCTGCTCTCCCCCGCCGGCCAGCGCATCATGGCGCAGCAGGGCGACATGCACGCCGTCGATCCCCGCGTGGCCGGGCCGCGGAACGTGGCCAGCCTCGCGCAGCTCGTGGAGCGGAGCGCCCCGTGGGACGAGGCCCTGCTGGAGCGCGGCAACACCGACGGCGCGCGCGTGAAGGCCGCCTTCGGCCGCGCCTTCGCGAAATGAAGCGCCACCTCGCCCCGCTCGCGCTGCTGGGCGCCCTGGTGCTCTTCGCCGGAGGCCCGCTGGGGCTCCTGCTCTGGCAGGCGCGCAGCGTGGAGTCGGGCTGGTGGGCGGTGTGGGCGGCGCCCGAGAACCTCGAGGCCCTGCGCGGCACCGTCGTCACCTCGCTCGGCGCGGCCGCCTTCGCCTTCGCGGTCGCGGTGCCGGTGGCGCTGCTCCTCACGCGCACCGATCTCGCGCTGCCCGGCGCGCTGCGGGCCCTCTTCACGCTGCCCTCGGCGCTGCCGCCCTTCATCCTCGGCATGGGCTGGGTGTCGCTGGCCAACCCCCGCGCGGGGCTGCTCAACCTCGCCCTGGGCCCGGGCACGGTGGACATCTACGGCGCCGCGGGCATCGCCTTCGTGCTGGGCGGCGCGGGCCTGCCGCTCGTCTTCCTCCCCACCGTGGCGGCGCTGGGCCGCATCGACTCGTCGCTCGAGGAGGCCGCGCGGCTCTCGGGCGCGGGGCCCGTGCGCACGCTCCTCACGGTGCCGCTGCCGCTGGCGCTGCCGGCGGCGCTCTCGGGCACCGCCCTGTGCGCGCTCTTCGCGGCCTCGGCCTTCGGTGTGCCCTACCTGCTGGGCGTCACCGCCTCGCCGCCCACGCCGACGCTCACCACGCGCATCTACGGGGAGATCCTCATGGGGGCCGGCGGGCTCCCGCGCGCGGTGGTGCTGAGCCTGGAGCTGCTGGTGCTGGCGGCCCTGGTGCTCCTCGCGAGCCGGGCGCTGGCGAAGCGCGGGCAGGTGAAGCTGCTGGCGGGCAAGGGCGGCGCCGTGCGCCCGCTGGCGCTCGGGCGCTGGCGCTGGCCGCTGACGGCCGTGTGCCTCGGCGTGGCGCTCGCCCTCGTGGTGCTCCCGCTGCTGGCGGTGGCGCTCACCTCGGTGCAGCCGGTGTGGGGGCAGCTCACGGGGCTCACCACGAAGCACTGGAGCGCGGTGCTGGCCAACGCGCGCACGCTCGACGCGGCGGGCCGGAGCCTGGCCCTGGCCTTCGGCACCGCGAGCCTCGTCACGCTGCTGGGCCTCGCGGTGGCGCTGACGCGGCGGCGCTGGCTCGAGACGCTGGCCGGCGCGCCCTACGCGGTGCCGGGCACGGTGCTGGCGCTGGCGCTGCTGGTGGCCTTCTCGCGCGACGTGCGCGTGGTGGCCTTCGAGCGGGTGGCCTTCGTGCTGGCCCTGGGCAACACGCTGGGGCTGCTGCTGGTGGCCTACACCGTCAAGCACCTGGCCTTCGGGGCGCGCAACGCGGCCGACGGGCTGGCCCAGGTCGACCCGTCGCTCACCGAGGCCGCGCGGCTCTCGGGCGCGGGCGGGGGCCGGGCCTTCTTCGACGCCACGCTGCCGCAGCTCAAGGCGCCGCTGGCCGCCGCCTTCCTCGTCACCTTCCTCACCTGCATGACGGAGCTGACGCTCTCGGTGCTCCTCGTGCCCACCGGGCGCGACGTGCTGGGCACGCTCCTCTTCGAGCTGCAGAGCTACGCCGACCCGGGCGCGGCGGCGGTCATCGCCTGCGCCTTCGTGCTGCTCGTCGTCTTCGCCCAGGGCCTCCGGGCCCTCTTCTCGGGCTCCAGGGAGCGCTGACATGGCCACCGTCGAACTCGCGGCGCTGCACAAGGCGTACGGCTCCACGGCCGTGGTGAAGGGCGTCTCGCTGAGCATCGCCAGCGGCGAGTTCCTCGCGCTGCTGGGGCCGTCGGGCTGCGGCAAGACGACGACGCTGCGCATGGTGGCCGGCCTCGAGACGCCCGACGCGGGCACCATCACCATCGCCGGGCAGCTCGTCGACGGCCCGGGCGTGTGCGTGCCCCCGGAGCGGCGGCGCCTGGGCATGGTCTTCCAGAGCTACGCGGTGTGGCCGCACCGCTCCGTGGAGGAGAACGTGGCGTACCCGCTGCAGCGGCAGGGCGTCGCCGCGGGCGAGCTGGCCGGGCGGGTGAAGGAGGCGCTCGACTGGGTGCGCCTGGGCGCCTTCGCCGCGCGCATGCCCTCGCAGCTCTCGGGCGGGCAGCTGCAGCGCGTGGCCATCGCGCGGGCGCTGGTGGCCAGCCCCCGGGTGCTGCTGCTCGACGAGCCCTTGTCCAACCTCGACGCGGGCCTGCGCGAGGAGCTGCGCGGGGAGATCGCCGCCCTGCGCGCGCGCCTGGGCACCACGATGATCTTCGTGACGCACGATCAAGCCGAGGCCCTCGCGCTCGCCGATCGGGTGGCGGTGATGAACCGCGGCGTCATCGAGCAGGTGGACGCGCCCGAGCTCATCTACCGGGAGCCGGCGACCCCCTACGTGGCGGGCTTCGTCGGCGGCGCCAACCGCCTCGAGGGCCGGGTGGAGGGCGGGGCCTTCGTGTCCGGCGCGCTCGTGCTCCCGCTGCCGGCGGGCCTCGTCGCGCCGGAGGGCCCGGCGACGCTGGCCGTGCGCCCCGAGGAGCTGCGCGTGGGGAGCGAAGGGGCGCCGCTGCGGCTGCTGGCCCGGCTCTTCCTCGGGAGCGCGACGGAGTACCGCTTCCAGGCCGGCGAGGGCGTGCTGCGGGCGGTGGGGCCGCCGGTGGAGGGGCTGGTGCCCGGGCAGGAGGCGCGCGTGTCGCTGGCCCGCGCGCGGATCTTCCCGTCGAGCGCGTGAGCGGCCTGCGGTAGAAGGCTCCTCATGTCGGAGCCCGTTCGTTATCGCGTCTCGATGTCGCGGCCCCACGCGCACCTGTTCGAGGTGGAGGCCGCCTTCCCCGCAACGCCAGGCGAGCTCGTCGTGGCGCTGCCGGTGTGGACCCCCGGCAGCTACCTCGTGCGCGAGTACAGCCGGCACGTGCAGGAGTTCTCGGTGGTGGACGAGGGCGACCAGCCGGTGCCCTTCTCGCGGGTGGACAAGCGCAGCTACCGCGTCGAGGCGAAGGGCGCGGCCGTGCGCTGCCGCTACAAGGTCTACGCGCACGAGCTGACGGTGCGCACCAGCCACCTCGACGCGACGCACGGCTACTTCAACGGCGCGACGCTCTTCTTCTACGCCGAGGCCCTGCGCGGCCGGCCGCACCACGTCACCATCGACGCCCCGGCGGGCTGGAAGACCACCGTGGCCCTCGAGCAGCAGGGCGTGTCCTGGGTGGCGAAGGACTACGACGAGCTGGTCGACTCGCCCTTCGAGGTCGGCCACCACGAGGTGCTGCGCTTCACCGCCGCGGGCGTGCCGCACGAGATCGTCACCTGGGGTGAGCCGCAGCTCGACGAGCAGAAGCTCACGGCGGATCTGGCGAAGCTCGTCGAGACCGAGGCGGCCCTCTTCGGCGGCCTGCCGATGAAGCGGTACGTCTTCTTCATCTACGCGGGCGACAAGGGCCGCGGGGGCCTCGAGCACCAGGCCTCCACCGCCCTGATCTACCCGCGCGCCGGCTTCTCGTCGGCCAAGGGCTGGGAGGACTTCCTCACGCTCTGCGCGCACGAGTACTTCCACCTGTGGAACGTGAAGCGCGTGAAGCCGCGGCGCTTCGTGCCCTTCGACTACGCGCAGGAGAACTACACCGAGCTGCTGTGGTGGTTCGAGGGCGGCACGAGCTACTACGACACGCTCCTCACCCGCCGCGCGGGGCTCATGTCGGGCGCCCGCTTCCTCACCCGCCTGGGCGAGTCGCTCTCGGTGCTGCACGGCACGCCGGGCCGCCGGGTGCTGCCGCTGGCCGAGGCCTCGCTCATCTCGTGGGTGAAGCACTACCGGCCCGACGAGAACACGCCGAACACGGCCATCAGCTACTACCTCAAGGGGGAGATCGTCTGCGCGCTGCTCGACCTCACGCTCCGGCAGGCGACGGGCGACCGGAAGAGCCTCGACGACGTGGCCCGGCTCCTCTGGCAGCGCTACGGCGACGAGTCGGGCGTGCCGGAGGACGGCGTGGAGGCCGCCGCCGCGGAGGTCGCCGGCACCCCGCTCCGGGACTTCTTCCAGCGCGCGCTGCGAAGCACCGAAGAGCTCGACTACGCGCCCTTCGCGCACGTGGGTCTGGAGGTGCGCTTCCGCACGCGGGAGTCGGCGGGCGACAAGGGCGGCACGCCGCCGCGCGGGCGCGCCGACAAGCCGACGGGCTGGGTGGGCCTGGTGCCGCGCGCCGGGGGCGTCGTCGCCTCGGTCCTCGAGGGCTCGCCGGCCATGGAGGCGGGCCTGGCCCCCGACGATGAGATCCTCGCTGTCGACGGCCACAAGTGCGACGCCGCCGGCCTCGTGAGCCGCTGCGACGAGCGCAAGCCCGGCGACACGCTGCAGGTGAGCCTCTTCCGCCGGGAGCGGCTGCTCCAGGTGCCCCTCACCGTCGGGGCCCGCCCCCTCGACATGGCCTGGCTGGCCCCCGTGGAGCACCCCACCGACGCCCAGCGGGCCGCCTACGAGGCCTGGCTCGGCGTGCCCTGGAGTGCGGAGTGAGCCTTGAACCCAAGGGCCCGCTAGGTGTAGGTCGCACCACCATGCGTTTCGCCCTCTCCTTCGCCGCGCTCGTCGTGCTCGCCACCGGTTGCCCCAACTACGTGCCCTACCTCCCCGACGGCGGCCGGGCGCGCGTCAACTGCGACGACAACGCGGTGACGGCGGCGGTGCAGGTGTTCGACCGCGCGGGCGACCCGGCGCCGGGCGCCATCGTCACCCTCGACTACCTGGGCTACGACGAGAGCGAGGTGCTGACGACGGACGCGCGCGGCATCCTCCGCGTGGGCCACACCCGGGGCGTGGGCGTGGTGCGCGTGCAGGGCAGCGTCAACGATCTCGACACCCAGTTCGGCGAGCTCAACTTCGTGGGCACCGACTGCAGCTCCGCGGTCACGCCGCGCGAGCTCTTCCTCACCCTGCAGTGAGCGATGCCGAAGGGCCGCGGCGCCAGCGCCTCGTGGGCTGAGCTGCGGCAGCGGCACCTCGTGGAGGGCGTCGCGCCGCCGGCCGGGCTCCTCGCGCGCCTCGAGGCAGACCCCCGCGCCGGCGCGCAGCAGCTCGCCCGGGCGCTGCGGCGCCAGCAGGCCGACAACCGCGCCGAGGGGCAGCGGCTGCGGCACATGCTCAAGTTCGAGACGGAGCTCTGGGCGCAGGGGCACGTCTTCATCGCCGGGGTCGACGAGGCGGGCATGGCCCCGCTGGCCGGGCCGGTGTGCGCGGGCGCGGCCATCCTCCCGCGCGGCTACAAGCTCAAGGGCCTCGACGACTCGAAGAAGATCCTCGATGAGGCGCGGCGCGAGACCCTGGCCCAGGCCGTCAAGCGCGACGCCGTGGCCTGGGCGGTCGGCTGGGCGCAGGTCGAGGAGATCGACAGCCTCAACATCTACCACGCGGGCCTGCTGGCCATGCGCCGCGCGGTGGAGGGCCTCACCCAGCGGCCGGACTTCGTGCTGGTGGACGCGCGGAAGATCCCCGGCCTCGCGCCGCCGCAGCGGGGCATCATCAAGGGCGACGCGCAGAGCCTGTCGATCGCCGCCGGCGCCATCCTCGCCAAGACGACGCGCGATCGCTTGATGGCCGAGCTCGACGCGCGACACCCGGGCTACGGCTTCGCCGCGCACAAGGGCTACCCCACCCCGGTGCACCTCGAGGCCCTCGGGCGCCTGGGCGTGCTGCCCTTCCACCGCCGCAGCTTCGCGCCGGTGCGCCGCGCCCTGGGCCTCGAGCCCACGCAGGCCGAGCTCTTCACCCGCTGACGGCGGGGCCTGTGGCGTCGAGCCGCTCGAGCACCTCGCGCATGGCGCGGAAGGCGTGGCCCCGATGCGACACCGCCGACTTCTCGTCGCGGGGAAGCTCGCTCATCGTCTGGCCCGAGGGCAGCACGAAGACCGGGTCGTACCCGAAGCCGTGGGCGCCGCGGCGCTCGTAGCCGATGACGCCCTCGCAGGCGCCGCGGGTGACGTGCACGCCCTGCGGCGTCACGAGGCACAGCACGCAGACGAAGCGGGCGGTGCGCCGCTCCGGAGGCACGCCCTCGAGCTCGCCGAGGAGCTTGTCGATGCGCTCGGCCTCGGTAGGCGCGTAGCGGGCCGAGTGCACGCCCGGGCGGCCGTCGAGCGCGTCGACCACCAGGCCCGAGTCGTCGGCCAGCGCCGGCAGCCCGGTGGCCTCCGCGAAGGCCCGCGCCTTCTTCTCGGCGTTGCCCTCGAAGGTGTCGGCGTCCTCCACCACCTCGGGCAGGTGGGGGTAGTCCTTCGCCGTCTTCACCTGCCAGCCGGGCCCGAGCAGCGCCTCGAGCTCCTTCACCTTGCCGGGGTTACCGGTGGCGAAGACGAGCGCCTTCACGCCGAGAGCACCTTGCGCTGCAGCTCGATGAGCTTGGTGGTGGCGGCGAGGCCGGCGTCGACCATGGCGTTGAGCTGCGCGCGGTCGAAGGCGCCGTGCTCCGCGGTGCCCTGCACCTCCACCAGGCGGCCGCCGTCGAGGGCGACGATGTTCAGGTCCACCTCGGCCGAGGAGTCCTCGACGTAGTCCAGGTCCACCGACACGGCGCCCTTGACGATGCCTACCGAGATGGCGGCGACGTGCTCGATCTTCGCCAGCTGCGACATCACGCCCTTGCTCTTGAGCTTGCGCAGCGCCAGCACCAGCGCCACGTACGCGCCGGTGATGCTCGCGGTGCGCGTGCCGCCGTCGGCCTGCAGCACGTCGCAGTCCAGCGTGAGGGACCGTGGCCCGAGCGACTTGAGGTCGATGGAGGCGCGCAGGGCCCGGCCGATGAGGCGCTGGATCTCGAGCGTGCGCCCGCCCTGCTTGCCCTGGGCGGCCTCGCGGCGGTTTCGATCGTTGGTCGCGCGCGGGAGCATGCCGTACTCGGCCGTCACCCAGCCGGCGCCGGTGCCGTACACGTGCGGCGGCACCTTCTCCTCCCAGGAGGCGGTGCACAGCACCCGCGTGTCACCGAACTCTACGAGGCAGGAGCCCTCGGCGTGCTTGTTGACGTTGGGCGTGAGGGTGACGGGGCGCGTCTCGAGAGGGCCACGGTTGTAGGAGCGCATGGGCCGGGGCCTGTACCACGGCCTCAGTTGGACTTCTTGCCGTCCCGCGCCTCGAGCTGCGCGAGGAACTTCTGCACGCCCTGGCTGATGGCCGCGGCCAGCTTGTCCTGGTACGCGGCGTCGGCGAGCTGCCGCCCCTCCTCGGGGTGCGAGACGAAGCCCACCTCCACCAGCACCGCCGGCGCGTCGAGGCCCATCAGCACGTAGAAGGGGGCCTGCTGCACCCCGCGGTCGGCCGCGCCCGTCTCGGCGATGAGGGCCTCGTGCACCGCGTAGGCCAGGCGCGAGCTGTCGACGTGCGTCTCGGTGCGCTGGAGATCGGCCAGGATGAACGAGAGCGTGTCGCCGGCCTGCCCCTTCGGCACGCCCCCGGCCTCAGCGTTCTCGCGGGCGGCCACCTTCTTCGCCTCCTCGCCCGAGGCCGCGGCCGAGAGGAAGTAGGTCTCGATGCCCGAGTTGAGCCGCCGCTGCTTCGCGGTGGGCATGGAGTTGGCGTGGAGCGAGATGAAGAGCTCCGGCCGCTTGCTGTTGGCCAGCGTCACCCGCTCCGAGAGGTGCACCAGGGCGTCGCGGTCGCGCGTCAACACCACCGTCGCGCCGGCGTCCTTCTCGAGCTGCGCCTTGAGCTTCCGGGCGAGGGTGAGGGCCAGGTGCTTCTCGACGAGCCCCGCCGGCCCCGACGCCCCGTGCTGCGCGCCGCCGTGACCGGGGTCGATGACCACCACCGGCGCTGCCGCCACGGCGAGAGACGACACCAGG
This sequence comes from uncultured Archangium sp., assembly GCA_964449625.1. Lineage (GTDB taxonomy): Bacteria > Myxococcota > Myxococcia > Myxococcales > Myxococcaceae > Archangium_A. The sequence goes on along the minus strand of CAYUZK010000082.1, from coordinate 5,985 downwards.
GCTGTGAGCCACGGCCAGCGCATCGACCGCCGACTCTACCTCAGACCACGTCGATGCCAGCCTTCCCCGCCACCACGCGGCCGATGGCCCAGGCCTCGACGCCCTTCTTCTCGAGCGCCCGCAGGGCCCGGGCGACGTGAGGCGCCGGCACCGCGGCGAGCAGCCCGCCGTTGGTCTGCGCGTCGGCCAGCACGTGGCGAATGGCCTCCGGCAGCCCTGCCGGGAAGCGCACGAAGCGCCCGGCGTGGGCGAGGTTGGTCTTCGTGCCGCCGGGCACCACGCCCTCGGCGGCCAGCGCGGCGATGCCGGGGAGCAGCGGCACCCGCTCGAGCTCCAGCACCACGCGCTTCTTCGCGCCGCGAGCCAGCTCCAGCGCGTGCCCCAGCAGCCCGAAGCCGGTGACGTCGGTGAGCGCGTGCACGGGGAACGTGCCGCTGGCGAAGACCTCGCCGGCCGCCTTGTTGAGCGTCGCCATCTGCGTCGTGACGCGCCTGACCAGCGCCCGCGGCGCCAGGCCGCGCTTGAGCGCCGTGGTGGCGATGCCCGTGCCCAGCGGCTTGGTGAGCAGCAGCACGTCGCCCACCTTCGCGCCGGCGTTGGTGAGGAGCTTCTTCGGGTGCACCACGCCCGTCACCGCCATGCCGTACTTGGGCTCCGGCGACTGCACCGAGTGCCCCCCGAGGATGGGGATGCCCGCCTCCGCCGCCTTCGACGCCCCGCCCGCGAGGATGGCCTTCAAGATGCGGGTGGGCAGCTCCTTGGGGAAGGCGACGAGGTTGAGGGCGAAGAGCGGCCGGGCGCCCATGGCCCAGATGTCGCTCATGGCGTTGGCCGCGGCGATCTGCCCGAAGGCGAACGGGTCGTCGAGCACGGGCGGAAAGAAGTCGACCGTCGAGACCACAGCGAGGTCCCTGGTGAGGCGGTAGACGGCGGCGTCGTCGCTCGTCTCGAAGCCCACGAGCGCGTCCTTCGCGTGGACGTTGGGGAGCCCGGCGAGCAGCTCGGCGAGCAGGTCGGGCCGCAGCTTGGCGGCGCAGCCGGCGCAGTTGGACAACGAGGTGAGCTTGAGCGGGGGCGTGGCCATGCGCCCTTCAACCACGGGCGCGCACCGCCCCCAAGCGGCGAGACGTCAGACGGAGCGCACGTAGCCGCGATCGATGAGCGAGGCCGCGGTGGTAGCCAGCGTGACGTCGTCTTGCGGGGCGTTGTCGAAGACGCCCTGGAGCGTGCCCCAGTTGATGAGGAGCTGCAGCACGTCGAGCTCGTCGGGGGTCAGGTCGCGCAGCGGCACCTGCATCGGCACCGAGATCATCAGCGTCTGGTCGAAGGCCGGGAGCGAGCCCTGCAGGCGGCGGATCTCGTCGAGCTGCCGCAGGGCGTCCATGAGCAGGTGCTCGGTGGACTCGTCGAGCTCGACCATGAACTCCTGGTTGTCTGGCGGCCGGAGCTCGAACTCGCCGACCTCCCAGGTGATGATGCGGTTGAAGCTCTTCTGGGGCCCGAGGTCGTGGTTCTCGTTGATGACCGCGTAGTAGACCTTGCCCTGCCGGAGGTAGATGCGCGCCTCCTGCTGGTTGGTCACCACGAGCACGCCGTTCTTCTTCGAGGTGTGAAAGAGCTGCAGGAGGTCGGGCAGCGGCACCTCCTCGAGCTTTCCGGTCATCGCCGTCTTGGTCTGCCGGGCGCTCTGCACCGCGGCCACCTGCTCGAGCTGCTGCTTGACCTGCGCGTCGGACATCTCGGGCGCGTTGGCGCCCTGCTTGATGAGCTTGAGAATGGAGGTGCCGACGAGGATGCGGTCGCCCTCCTTGAGGCGCTGGGTCTTCACCTTCTCGCCGTTGACGAAGGTGCCGTTGGTCGAGCCGAGGTCCTCGATGGTGATCTTCCCGGCCGACAGCGTGATCTTCGCGTGCTTGCGCGAGACCATGTCTTCGACGAGCACGATGTCGAGCTCGCTCGAGCGCCCGATGATGAGCTGCTTGTCGCCCTTCAGCGGGAACTCTCCGCCCTGGTACTTGCCGGAGATGAACTTGAGGGCATACCCGTCAGACACGATCGTAACTCCCCGCGGCACCCCGCGATGGACTCAGAGCATCAGGCACGCGAGGCATTCTACGGAGCCTCTTTCGGCGCGGGGCCCATGTCTCGGACCAGGTTCAGGTACATCTCGGCGCTCTTGTTGCCCGGGCTGCGACCCAGCACGTCTTCCCACACGGTGACGGCGTCGGTGCGCCGCCCCGCGGAGTACAGCGTGATGCCGTAGTGCACCCGCGCGGGCAGGTAGTTGGGGCTGTCCTTGAGGATGGCCTCGAACTCCGCCAGGGCGCCGGCGTGGTCGCCCAGGTCGCGCAGCGCGTCGGCCAGCTTGAGGCGGATGTCGACGAACGTCGGCCCCAGCTCCAGCGCGCGGCGGTACTCGACGATGGCCTCCTCGAGCATGCCCGAGGACGAGAACACGTTGCCGATGTCGGCGTACATGTTGGCGATCTTCCCCTGCACGTAGGGGTCGAGGCGGTGCGGCGACGCGCGCTGCCGCGAGAGGGCCGAGGCGTAGACCTCCTTGGCTTCGCGGTAGCGCCCGAGGTCGTTGTAGATGATGGCGAGGTTGAGCGCCGCGTCGGTGTACGACGGGTTGAGCCGCAGCGCCGCCTCGAAGGCCCGCTGCGCCCGGGCGAACTGCCCCTGGTCGTGGTAGACGACGCCGAGCATGTTGTAGACGTCGGCGAAGGACTGGTTCTGCTCGACGACCTGCGTGAGGTAGGCCTCGGCGTCCTTGTACTGCTTCTTCTCGAAGTAGCCGCGGCCCAGCGTCAGCAGTTGCTTGAGAGCGTCATCCATTCGTTCAGACCCCGTGCCGCTGCGTACCCTACTGGATCCCTTGGGGAAAGCTAAACGTGCCGTCCTCGAGGCCCTGGAGTGACAGGCGCTGGCTGCCCTTCTCGTCCACCGGGCGGGCGGGCGAGTGCCCCTGGAAGCGGTAGTCCTCCGTCACCAGCACCTCGTCGCGCTCGCTGCGCACGTACCAGGCCTCGCTGCGCCAGGCGCGCTGGCTCACCTCGGGGCGCACGCCCCCGTCACCCTGCGGCGCGGCAAGGGCTCGCCTCCGGTCCTCCAGCGCGGCGACGATGGCCGCGAGCCTCGGGGCGTCGCCGCTGACCGGGGCCCAGTCGCCGTCGCGGTAGCGGTAGCGCGCGCGCTCGACGCCCAGCGACGACACGCGCGTGGGCGGGGTCGGCCCCGGCCGCTGGAGCTCCCCGGTGAAGTCCAGGGTCGAGGTGACGAGGGCCTCCGCGCCGTCGGCCTCCAGCACCACCGAGAGCCGCTGGAAGCTGGGCCGCGCGGCCCACAGCACCCCGCCGTCGAGCTCGAGCCGCAGCCCCCTGGTCTCGAGGGTCTTGAGCCGCGTCACCAGCTGCCCCTGAGGCCCACCCGCGGCGTCGAGGAGCTTGCCGCCGAAGACGCCGAGCACCAGGGCCAGCGCGATGGTCGCCACCACGAAGCCCAGGGCCCGGTAGGCCTGCTCGTCCTTCATGTCCCCGCGTCGGGGGCGGGCGACGGCGCGGGCGCGACCACGGCCGCCGGCGCCGCCGCGAGGAGCTTCTTGGCCCGCTTCGCCCCGCTGTCCTCGGGGAAGCGCGCCACGTACTGCGCGAGCACCTCGCGGGCCTTCGCCTCGTCGTTCAGCTTGAGGTGCGCGTCGTAGAGGCCGAAGGCGACGCGCTCGTCGAGGCCGATGCCGGCGTAGCTCTTGGCCACCACGCCCAGCCGGCTCACCACCGCCGGCCAGCGCTCGCGCTTCGCGTAGAAGTCGGCGACGTAGAGCTCGTGCTCGGCCAGGCGCAGCTTCACCTCCGTCACCGCCTTCTTCGCCTCGGTCGCGTACTCCGACTCGGGGTGGAGCCGCAGGAACTCGTTCATCGCCACCAGCGCGTTGCGCACCTCGACCTGGTCCTTCTCGGAGGCCGGCGGCAGGAGGAAGAAGTCGGAGGGGATGTCTTTGTAGTGGGTCAGCGCGGCCCGGAAGGCGGCGTACTCGACCTTCGCGTGCGTGGGGTGCAGCCGCACGAAGTTCTGGTAGCGATCGCGCGACTCCACGAAGCGATCGCGCTCGAAGTCCGCGTCGGCCAGGCGCAGCTCGGCCACCTTCGCCGCGTCGAGGTAGGGGTACTTGGTGCGCACGAACTCGAAGTAGCTCTGGGCCTCGGGGTAGTTCTTCGACTCCATCGCCTCGTTGCCCTTGGCGAGGTTCTCGTCGGCGTCGGAGGCGTACTGCACCTCGCCCTCCCCCGCGGCGAAGGTGCCGATGGAGGCGCAGGAGAGCGCGGCGGACAGCAGACAGGCGGCGACGAGGCGGAGCTTCATGAGGCGCGGCACCCTACCCGCGCCGCCCTTCGCGTGCCAACGCGGAGCGCAGGGCTCACCCTTCGTCCAGGAGCCGCTCCACCAGCGCCTCGGAGAAGCCCCGCGCCGCGAGCAGCCGCGCGGCCTTCGGACCTGCCGTCAGGCCCCGCCGGCGCAGGAGCGCCTCGGCCGCCGGCGCCTCGGCCCAGCCCAGCTCGGCGATGACCTCCGCCAGGGCCGCGCGCGCGAGGCCGTCTTCGAGTCCGGCGGCCGTCAGGCGCCCCAGCACGCCCGCCTCGCCCCAGCCCGCCTCGAGCTCCCGCCTTGCCCGCGCCTGCGCCCAGCGCGCGTCGTCGAGGTAGCCGAGCGCCGTCAGCCGGGCGATGGCCGCGTCGATCGCCTCCGCCGCGTAGCCCCGCCGCGCGAGGTCGGCCCGCAGCGTCGCAGCCGTCTTGTCGCGGCCCGCCAGCAGCTTCGCCCCCTGCGCGAAGGCGTCGAGCGTCGTTCTCGTCACGCGCCGGAGGCGTAGCACTGTGCTACTCGCCCGGCCATGCACCCCGTCATCGCGCGCTTCCTCGACCTGCCCGCGGCCGTCCACGCCCTCGAGAAGAAGGACGGCGAGGCCACCCTCGACTCCGAGGAGTCGGCCCTCATCGCCGCCGGCGATCGCTACCCGAAGTCCCGCCAGGCGGTGCTCGCCGCGAAGCAGAGCAAGCAGCCCTCGCCCAGCGCGCAGCAGCACCTCGTGGTGCTGGCCACCCGCGCCGCGAGCGCCTGCGTCGCCCTCGACTCGAAGCTGGGGCCGCGCGTCACCTCGGCCCTGGCCGCGCTGCAGCAGGAGGGCGCGAGCGAGGAGGAGGCCGAGGCGCTCATCGCCCAGGCCGTGCTGGAGGAGGCCTTCGGCTACGCGGAGGACCCGGCCCACTTCGACGCCGAGTACCTCGCCGAGACGCTCGAGACGCTGGTGCACCTGGCCGCCCTCACCCAGGACCGCATCGACGACTGGCTCGAGACCTTCGCCCGCCAGGGCCCCGCCGGCGAGCGCGCGCTCCGCCTCAAGGTGGCCGAGCTGGTGCTGGAGACGGCCTGGGGCGAGGGCCCGCAGCCCATCACCCCCGAGCACCTCGACGACGCGCTCGAGCAGCTCGCCGACGCCGTCGCCCAGTCGGAGTTCGCCCGCGCCGCGCAGGTGCTGATCGAGTTCCTGGGCTTCCTCCGCGAGCAGCAGCTCGTCGGCCCCGAGCGCCTCACCCGCCTGGGCCAGCTCGCGCGCACCGCGACCGCCTCGGGGCCGGAGCGCGAAGACGTCGCTGGCGACGAAGACGAAGACGAAGACGAGGAGGCCTGACGCCGCTCAGTCGGCCGCCTCGCCCGCCACCTGGAACACCCAGGGGAAGGTGATGGCCACGTCCTGGCCGTCGGGCGGCTCGGGGAAGCGCCAGCGCCTCACGCGCTGCACGATGCACGCCTCGACGCCCGTGTGCCCCAGGCCGCTCTCGGTCACCTGCGCGTCGTCCACCTGCCCCGCCGCGCCGATGGTCCAGCCCACCGTCACCTTGCCCCCAAGCTGCGGAGCGCTCGCGAGCGCGGCCTCGTAGCAGTAGCGGATCTCGCTCTGGTGGCGCCGCACCACCTTGAGCACCA
>CAYUZK010000081.1:0-24333 GCA_964449625.1 uncultured Archangium sp. | reverse complement strand
GCGGAGGGCGCCGTCGCGCGAGGCCGCGCCCCGAACCTGAGCGCCTGGGTCAACGACGCCCTGAGACTCAAGCTCGAGCACGACCTGCGACTGACCGCGCTCGACGAGCTTCTGGGCGCCTATGAGGCGAAGCACGGCGTCATCACCGATGACGAGCTCGCCGCCGCCAGTCGGTGGGCGCGAGCCCGGGCGGTGGTGGTGCGCGGGGCGCCGCTTCGGCAGCCGGCCCCCCGCAAGCCCCGGAAGCGCGCGTGACGCTGGTCCTCGATGCGGGGGCCTTCCTTGCGGTCGAGCGCGGCGACCGCCGCGTGATGGCGCTGCTGAAGCAGGCGCTGAGGGAGCGCCGGGCGCCGCTCTCGCATGGCGGCGTCGTCGGCCAGGTCTGGAGAGGCGGCGCGCGCCAGGCGGAGCTCGCCCGGCTGCTTCGCGCCACCCAGATCGTTCCGCTCGACCTCGAGCTCGGCCGCAGCGCGGGCGCGCTGCTCGGTCGCGCGCGGGCGAAGGACGTCATCGACGCGGCCCTCGTGCTCCTCGCGGGCGACGGCGACCAGCTCCTCACCTCGGACCCTGACGACCTGACCACGCTAGCGGCCGCCGCCGGAGTCCACCTCGAGCTGGTTCGCGTCTGAGCCGGGGCCCTGTCCTCAATCGACGGCCGAGCCGGAAGGACGAGCAGGGCCCCCGGGTTTGACCCGGGCGCGCCCCGGCGTAACGTGACCACCTTCCCCCATGCTCCCCGTCGTCCTCCTCCTCCTCGCCGCCTCCGACGTGCCCCTGCCGCCGCCGCCGGTGGGCCTGGCGCTCGTCGAGGCGGCCGACGCGGGCCTCGAGGTGGAGGAGGAGCTGCTCGACGCGGGCCTCGCCGAGCCCCCGACGGGCGTGGACGCTGGCCTGGCCGCGGCGCCGGAGGACGAGGGCCCCACCGACCCCGAGCTCGAGGCCATGCGCGCCCTCGAGGAGGTCACCCTGGACCCCGAGGCGAAGACGACGGCCGGCCTGCGCGCCGCGCTGTTGCAGCTCGGCTACGGCAGCCTCACCCGCGATCGCCTCGAGGGCGCGCTGGAGGCCGCCGAGCTGTCGGGCGACGAGCTCGCCTTCGAGCTCGAGCCCGTCACCGACGTGGCCAACTTCGACGTGTCGAAGGTGCGCGACCGCTACGACATCCCCATCGAGATGCAGCCGCTGGTGGCCCAGTACATTCACTTCTTCCAGCACGGCGGCCGCAAGTGGTTCCGCCGGTGGATGTCGCGCAGCCACCGCTACATCCCGCTCATGCAGCCCATCCTCGAGTCGCACGGGCTGCCGCGCGACACGGTGTACCTGGCGATGATCGAGAGCGGCTTCAGCAACCACGCCAGGTCCTGGGCCAAGGCCGTGGGCCCCTGGCAGTTCATCGCCGGCACGGCGAACATGTTCGACCTCAAGGAGGACTTCTGGGTCGACGAGCGCCGCGACCCCATCAAGGCCACACACGCGGCCTCGCGCTTCCTCTCGCTCCTCTACCGCAAGCTGGGCCACTGGTACCTGGCCTGGGCCGGCTACAACACCGGCGGCGTGCGCGTGCGCCGGCTCATCGAGGCCCACGGCACCAACGACTTCTGGGAGCTCGCCCAGAAGAAGGGCCTGGCCCGCGAGACCCAGCACTACGTGCCCAAGCTCATCGCCTGCGCGCTGGTGGCCAAGCACCCCGAGGCCTTCGGCTTCAGCCAGGACGAGTTCACCCCCGAGGGGCCCTTCGAGTTCGACGAGGTGCAGCTCTCCGACGCGGTGGACCTCGAGGTCATCGCCCAGGCCGCCGAGACGACGCTGGAGGCGCTGCAGGAGCTCAACCCCGAGCTCAAGCGCTGGTGCACCCCGCCCGCCACGGCCGAGGCGCCGTACACGCTGCGGCTCCCCAGGGGGCAGCGCGAGCGCTTCGCCGAGAACTTCGCGCAGCTGCCGCCCGCCGAGCGGCTGGCCTTCAAGATCCACACCGTGGGCAAGGGCGACACGCTCTCGAAGCTGGCCGCGCGGTACCACTCGGCGCAGGAGGCCATCCTCCACATGAACCAGCTCACGTCGGCAAAGTCGCTCAAGGTGGGCACCGAGCTGCTCGTGCCCGTGCCCAACGCGCAGGCGGTGAAGGCCGGCAAGGGCGACGCGGCCCTCGAGCGCCAGGTAGCCCGCGCGCGCCGCTCCGGCGTCACCGCCACCCGCCCCGAGGAGCAGGTACCAGCGGGCACCGAGACCGCGCGCCCCACCGGCAAGGTGGCCCTCGCCGGCGCCGCGGCCGTGGGCACCGTCGACGGGAAGAAGCGCGTCACCTACGGCGTGGGCAAGGGCGACTCGCTCTGGAGCATCGCCCGGCGCTTCGACGTGCACGTCGCCGACCTGAAGGTCTGGAACCCCGACCTGGGCTCGCCCCGCGGCCTCAAGGTGGGCGTGGCGCTCACGGTGTGGCCGGGCCCCGCGGCCGATCTCACCGGCGTCGCCAGCAGCGCAGCACCGAAGGCTCCGGGCAAGGCGAGCGGCGGCACCACGCACACCGTGGGCACCGGCGACACGCTCTGGAAGCTGAGCCAGCAGTACGGCTGCACGGTGGCCGACCTCCAGCGCTGGAACGGCCTCGAGGGCACCGGGCTCAAGAAGGGCCAGGCCCTCATCGTCGCGCAGTAGGTTGCCCTGAGGCCACCGAGTCACTATTCGCCGCCGCCATGACGCCACGTAACGAAGTGACCCTCGACTTCCAGCGCAAGGACCGCATCGGCTTCGAGGAGGCCATTCTCTGCCAGGGCAAGACGCTCGGGCACCTGGTGGAGATCCTCTCCACGGCCCGCGGGCGCGGGGCGTCGCTGCTCCTCACCCGGCTCTCGGCCGAGGCCTTCGCCTCGCTCCCTGGTGAGTTCCGCGAGGCCCTCGACTACGAGCCGGTCTCGCGCACCGCCTTCTACGGCGCGCACACGCCGGTGCGCGGCCCGGCGCAGGTCGCCATCCTCTCCGCGGGCTCCTCGGACGCGCACGTGACGCGGGAGATCGAGCGCGTGCTCACCTACTCCGGCGTGCCGTCCAACAGCTTCGCCGACGTGGGCGTGGCGGGCCTGTGGCGGCTGCTCGACAAGCTCGAGGCCCTCTCGGCGCACCGCATCGCCATCGTGGTGGCCGGCATGGACGCGGCGCTGCCCACCGTGGTGGGCGGCCTCTTCGGGGGCGTGGTGATCGGCGTGCCCACCTCCACCGGCTACGGCGTGGCGCAGGGCGGGCAGACGGCGCTGCACTCGGTGCTGGCGAGCTGCGCGCCGGGCGTGACGGTGATGAACATCGACAACGGCTACGGCGCGGCCTGCGCCGCCATGCGCGTGCTGCACGTGATGGAGCGAAGCACCGCGTGATCCCCACGGCGTTCCCCTCCGACTTCACCTTCGGCGTCGCCACCTCGGCCTACCAGGTCGAGGGCGGCATCGAGAACGACTGGAGCGACTGGGAGCGCCAGGGGAAGCTCAAGGACGCGCACGCCCGCTGCGGCGACGCCGTGCAGCACTGGGCGCGCTTCTTCGACGACGTGCCCCTCATCACGGGCCTGGGCGCCACCGCCTACCGCCTGAGCCTGGAGTGGGCGCGCCTGGAGCCCGAGCGCGGCCGCTGGGACGACGCCGCGTGGGACGGCTACCGCGCGCGCCTCGAGGCCCTGGTGAAGGCCGGCATCACCCCGGTGGTGACGCTGCTCCACTTCACGCACCCGGCCTGGTTCCACCGCGAGACGCCCTGGCACCTGCCCGCGTCGCTCGACGCCTGGGGGCGCTTCGCCCGGCGCTGCGCCGAGCTCCTCTCGGGCCTCGACGTCACCGTCACCACGCTCAACGAGCCCAACGTGCTGCTCCTCGGCGGCTACCTGGCGGGCATGATTCCCCCCGGGCTCGCCGACGGCCGCCTGGCCTTCGCCGCCATGGCCAACCTGGCCCGCGCCCACGCCATCGCCCGGGCGGCGCTCAAGGAGGGCGCGCCGGCGCGGCCGGTGGGCATCGCGCAGAACATGCTCGTCTTCGCGCCGCAGCGGCGCTGGCACCCGCTCGACCAGGCCCTCACCCGGCTGGCCGACGCGAACTACAACCACGCCTTCCTCGAGGCGCTCACCACCGGCGTGCTCCGGCTGCAGATGCCGGGCTTCACGGCGGGCAAGGCCGTCATCGACGGCGCCGCCGACTCGATGGACTTCACCGGCCTCAACTACTACTCGCGCACGCACCTGCGCTTCGTGCCCCGGGCCCCCTTCATCCAGTTCGACTTCAAGGACGTGCACGCCCGCGGCCTCACGGACATCGGCTGGGAGTGGTACCCGGAGGGCTTCGGGCAGCTCCTCCGGCAGCTCAAGCGCTACCAGAAGCCGGTGTGGGTGACCGAGAACGGCCTCGACGATCGCGCGGGCCACCGGCGCAGCCGCTACCTCCACGAGCACTGGCAGCAGCTCCTCGCCGCGCGGGCCGACGGCGTCGACGTGCGCGGCTACCTGCACTGGTCGCTCATGGACAACTTCGAGTGGCTCGAGGGCTTCGAGCCGCGCTTCGGGCTCTACCGGGTGGACCGGCAGACGATGGCCCGGCACCGCACGCCGGCCTGCGACTACTTCCACCACGTCGCCACCACGCGGCAGCTCACGGCCCCGCCGACGGCGCCGCCCGGCACTTAGCCGCGTTGCCAGCCCGGCATCTTTGCTAAGCCGCGAGCGCCATGACGCTCGCCACCGTGATCCTCGACCCGCCCGCCACGCTCATGGCCGGCACCATCCTCGCGCTCATCTCGATGAAGCTGCTGCCCAGGGGCCTTCACGAGGTGTGGCGGGTGGCGCAGCTCTCGGCGGTGTGGAGCCTCGTCTACGGGCTCTCGGTCGGCTGGCACTACTTCTTCCGCACCGACTGGATGTTCGTCTACCTCCTCGACACCACCTCGCTCCCGCTGCTGCCCACCTACGTGCTCTTCGTCGCCTTCTGCGTGGCCTTCGGCTTCCTCGGCGGCCTCGGCGCGGGCCTGCTCGTGCACCTGCGCAAGACGGCGCTCGCCTGGCTCATGGCGCTGAGCACCGTGGCCGCGCAGCTCGCCTGCCTGGCCATCTCCTTCGACCAGTACGCGGTGGTGGGCACGCGGGCCGAGTACCTCGCCGGCACGGCGAAGAAGCTCGCCGACGACTCGAGCTTCATGATCGCCCAGAACGTCTCGCCGGCCATCTTCGGGCTGGTGGCCGTGGGCATCATCGTGCTGCAGGTGCGCCGAGCCCGCGAGCCGTGAGCGAACCGCCGCCGCTCATGGCCCGCCTCGGGCGGCGCTTCTTCGAGCGGCGCTCGGCACGGCTCAAGGCCCTCACCTCCAACGACGCGGTGCACGTGCTCAACGCCGCGGAGCGCGCGGCCATGCGCCGGGTGCACTGGGGCGCCGTGGGCCGCGCGGCGCTGGCGGGCGCGCTCTCGGGCGGCACCTGCGCCGCCGCCGAGGTCTACGCCGACGGCCGCTGGGCTCACGAGCCCTTCAGGTACTGGCTCTTCCTCGGCGCGGTGACGGCGGCGGCCTCGGTGCTGGAGATTGCCTTCCTCTACTGGGACACGCTGCGCGCGGTGCACGAGCTGGCGCGGGTGGCCGGCCTCGAGCTCTTCGGCCGCGACCGCGCCTCGAGCGACGACGCGCTGGTCGACGCGCTGGCCCGCGCGGCCCTCGAGCTGCCCAACCCCGTCGACGTCGGCGCCCGGGTCAACCCGCACCGTGAGGCCCAGAAGTGGCGGCTGGTGCTGGCCTCCGTCGCCTACAAGGCGAAGGTGGGCGTCACCAACTTCCTCTTGAAGCTCTTGCTGCGCCGCGCGCTGTCCCGCGCCGCCCTGCGCAGCTACCTGCCCTTCGTCGCGCTGCCCGTCACCGCCGCCTGGAACGCCGTCGTGAGCTGGATGGTGCTCCGCGAGGCGCGCATTCGCGCCCTGGGGCCCTCGGCCGTAGAGGAGCTCGTCGGCCTCATCTTCGGCGACGTCGCCGGCCTGTCGCCCGAGGGCCGCCTCTGCGCCGTGCGCGCCGTGGCCGCGGCCATCGTGCGCACGCAGGACCTCCACCCCAACCTCGTGCGCCTGCTCGAGGCCGTGCGCCGCCGCGCCGGTGACCCGGGCCAGGCGGAGCTCGACGACGTGGGCCTGTTCCTCGAGCAGCTCGTGGCCCTCGAGGCGGGCGAGCGCACGCTGGCGCTCCAGGTGCTCGCCGTGGCCTGCGTCGTCGACGGCCGCCTCTCGAAGCGCGAGAAGGCGCTGTGGGCCGACGCCCTCGCCGCCGCCGGCCGCGCGGTGGACTTCACGAACCTCGAGCGGCTGCGGCTCCACTTCGTCCGCGGCGACGGCATCGCCGACGACGTGCTCCGGGCGCTGTAGTCACCGCGGGCCGGGGCGCCACGAAGGGCCTGCCTGCCGGCTCGTCGTGCGCGGGCCGCCGCGCTGCGTTACGGTCCCCGCCGCCATGGCCAACACGACCGACTCGTTCATCTCGCAGCTCTGCTTCGGCTCCATCGAAGAGGACCTCATCGTCCCGTACCCGAAGATGAAGGACGCCGACCAGGAGGTGTTCAAGAACATCCGCGGCTCCATCGACCAGCTCCTCAAGCCGCACGAGAAGGACTTCCGGGAGTGGGACGCGAAGGGCGAGATGCCCGAGGCGTTCATCGAAGAGATGAAGCAGTTCGGCCTCTTCAGCCTCATCATCCCCGAGGCGCACGGCGGCATGGGGCTGTCGACGACGGCTTACTCGCGCACCCTGCAGGAGCTCGCCCGCTACGACGGCTCGGTGGCGGTCACCGTGGGCGCGCACAGCTCCATCGGCATGCGCGGCCTCATGCTCTTCGGCACCGACGAGCAGAAGGCGCGCTGGCTGCCGAAGCTGGCCACCGGCGAGATGCTCGCGGCCTTCTGCCTCACCGAGCCGGGCGCGGGCTCCGACGCCGCCAGCATCAAGACCACCGCGGTGAAGGACGGCGACGACTGGATCCTCAACGGCAGCAAGCTGTGGATCACCAACGGCGGCATCGCGCAGTTCTACACGGTGTTCGCCAAGACTGGCGGCCAGGCCGAGCGCGGCTCGATGACGGCCTTCATCGTGACGCGCGACATGGCCGGCGTCAGCACCGGCCCGCACGAGGACAAGATGGGCCTGCGGGCCTCGAACACCACCACCGTCAACCTCGACAACGTGCGCGTGCCGGCGGACCACGTGATGGGCGAGGTGGGCAAGGGCTTCAAGGTGGCGATGAAGATCCTCAACTCGGGCCGCACCGGCCTGGGCGGCGGCTCGGTGGGGGCGATGAAGAAGATGATCGAGCTGAGCACCAAGCAGGCGAAGGAGCGCGTGCAGTTCAGCAAGCCCATCGCCGAGTTTGGCCTGGTGAAGAAGAAGATCGGCCAGATGGTGGTCGACTGCTACGCCGCCGAGTCGGCGGTGAACCTGGTCAACCACCTCATCGACTCCGGCCACGAGGAGTACGCGGTGGAGGCGGCCATCACCAAGGTCTTCGGCTCCGAGGCCATGTGGCGCACCATCGACGAGGCGCTGCAGGTGGCCGGCGGCAACGGCTACATGCGCGAGTTCCCCTACGAGCGGGCGCTGCGCGACGCGCGCATCAACCGCATCTTCGAGGGCACCAACGACATCCTCCGGCTCTTCATCTCGCTCACCGCGATGAACGAGGTGGGCAGCCACCTGAAGGAGCTGTCGGCCTCGCTCAAGGGCATCTTCGACAACCCCATCAAGGGCTTCGGCGTCATCTCGGACTACGCGCGCCGCCGCGCCTCGCTCGCCACCACCTACGTCAAGCGCGACAAGGCCACCTTCACCAAGCTGCACCCCGCGGTGCAGACCCAGCAGGTCGTCTTCGAGGGGCTCACCCGCGAGCTCGCCACCGCGGTCGACGGCGTGCTGCGCAAGCACGGCAAGAACATCATCGGCAAGCAGTTCGCCAGCGCCCGCCTGGGCGACATGATGATCGACCTCTTCGTGCTCGCCTGCACCCTCTCGCGCGTGTCCACCGCCGTGACCGAGAAGGGCGCGGCCTCGGTGACGAAGGAGCTCGAGATCCTCGAGGTGCTCACCGGCCAGGTGCGTGACCGCGTGCGCGCCAACCTCGCCCACGTGGACCAGAACGACGACGAGCTGGTCAAGTCGCTCGCCGCCCACGCGCTGGAGCTCGAGGGCTACGCCTGGGACAACGTGAGCTGACCAGCAGGCCTCAGGGCGCCGGTCACCGCACGACGAGCAGCGTCTGTCCGCGTGCGTGACCGCTCCCGACGAGCTCGAGGGCCGGTGCCAGGTGCCCCAGAGAGAAGCGCTGGCCGATGACGGGCTTGACCTGACCCGCGTCGATCATCGTCGCGAGCACCTCGAGGTCGGCGGCGACCGGTCGCTGCAGGAAGGTCTTCATCTTCACGCGCCTGAAGAACAGGCCGCGCAGCGCCACCGCGCCGAGCCGCAGCAGGGGCCCGGCGACGTTGCCCCCGCCGACGGCGCAGGCCACGTAGGTCCCGCCCTTCACCAGCACGCTCGCCAGCGCGGAGAGCCCCCGCGTGCCGACCAGGTCGAAGACCACGTCGAACCGCGGGCCACCGGTGACGAAGTCGTCCTTCGTGTAGTCGATGACCTGGCTCGCCCCCAGCGTGCGCACCAGCTCGACGTTGCGCGTGCTGCACACGGCGGTCACCTCGGCGCCGACCGCGCGCGCGTACTGCACCGCCCAGGTGCCCACCGCGCCTGCGGCCCCGATGATCAGCACCCGCTGCCCTGCCTGGAGCCCGCCCGCGTCGCGCAGCCCCTGCAGCGCGGTGAGGCCCCAGGGCACCGCGGCCGAGTCTTCGAGCGAGAGCGCCCGGGGCCTGCGCACCACGCGCGAGGCGCTCGCCACCACGTACTCGGCGAAGGCGCCCCGGTCGTCCTGCCCCATCACCTCGTCGCCCACGGCGAGGCCCGTCACGTCGGCCCCCACGCCCTCCACCACGCCCGAGAAGCACTGGCCCGGCACCAGGTGGCGCGGCCGGGGGAGCCCACCGAAGGGGCTCAGGCGCACCAGATACGGCGTGCCGGTGATGACGTGGTGATCGCCGATGGTCAGGTTCGCGGCCTGCACCCGCACCAGCACCTGGCCCCGCCCACAGACGGGCACGGGCGCCTGGCCTTCGGTGAGCGAGCCGTACTCGCGGTGGAGGGCCGCGTGCATGGTGCGGGCGGGGGCGAGCGACGTGGGAGCAGCGAGGGCGGTGGCGGTCATGGAGCCTCCTTGGGGCTTACGTCGTAAGTAACGCCTACACGCGAGGCTTGTCAATTGATACTTACGGTGTATGTATCAGGCCCTCGCCAGGAGCCCCTCGTGCCCAGAAGAACCCGAAAGCCCCGCCGCGCCCCGCTCACCCCCGCTCGAGTGCTCACGGCCGCGCTGAAGCTGGCGGACAAGCAGGGCCTCGAGGCGCTGTCGATGCGCGCGCTCGCCGCGGCGCTCGGGGTCGAGGCGATGTCGCTCTACAACCACGTGGAGAACAAGGAGCGCCTCCTCGACGGCCTGGTGGAGCTGGTGGTCGGGCAGGTCGCGCTCCCGACGCGCGGCGGCGACTGGAAGGCGACGATGCGCCGGCGCGCCCAGGACACGCACGCCGTGCTCCTGAAGCACCCGTGGGCGACCCAGCTCTTCATGTCGCGCATGAACGTGGGGCCGAACATGCTGCGGTCCATCGACGCCGCCCTGGGGTGCCTGCTCGACGCCGGCTTCAGCCCCGCCGACGCCGACCACTGCTGGAGCACGCTGGACGCCTTCGTCTACGGCTTCACGCTCCAGCGCCTCACCTTCCCCATCGCGACGAGCGAGTACGCGGCCGCGGCCCGGGCCTTCCTGCCGATGATCGATCGCCACGCGCTGCCGAGCTTCTACGCGCTGAGCGTCGAGGTCGCCGAGGGGCGCCACGACGGCCTCCATCACCTCGAGCTGGGCCTCGACATGATGCTCGAGGGCTTCGACCGGCTGCGGCCTCGAGGCCACGGGCGGCCCTGAGGCCCCCCTTTGGCGCCCCGCGGCTCTTGTGCTAGCGAACGGCCCGCCATGACGCCTGCCGTGACCGCCGAAGCCGTAACCCCGGGTACCGACCTCCCGCCGCCCGAGCTGGTGCCTGCCAGCGCGCCGGCGCCGGGGGCGCGCTCCGAGAAGGAGCTGCTCGGCGCCACGCGGCCCTTCACCGTGGAGGACCGCGCGAAGGGCTGGGCCTACACCGTGAGCAGCCTCCTCATCCTCGCGGGGCTGACGGCGGGCGCGATGTTCTCGCCGTGGTGGCCGCTGCGCCTGGCCTTCAGCCTCCTCGAGGGGCTCACCATCGTGCGCGTGTTCTGCCTGTTCCACGACTTCCAGCACGGGGCCATCCTCCGGCAGTCGAAGGTGGCCGAGGCGCTCTTCGGCTTCTTCGGCACCTCCATCCTCGTGCCGCCCAGCGTGTGGCGCGAGACGCACAACTACCACCACGCCCACACCGCGAAGATCGTCGGCAGCCACATCGGCAGCTACCCGGTGGTGACGACGGCCATGTGGAAGGACCTCACGCCGCTGCAGCGCGCGCTCTACAAGGCCGCGCGGCACCCGCTCAACATGCTGCTGTCGGTCTTCACCACCTTCACCCTCGGCATGGCCGTGCGCCCGCTGCTCCGCGCGCCGCTCAAGCACTGGGCGGGCTTCGTGGGGCTGGTGCTGGTCTACGGCTCGGCGGCCTGGGCCTTCTCGGTCGGCCGCGGCGACCTCTGGGTGTTCGGCTGGCTCATCCCCATGTGGCTGGCGGCCATGGCCGGCGGCTACCTCTTCTACGCGCAGCACAACTACCCCGACGGCCACATCGCCAGCCGGCAGGAGTGGACCTTCACCAAGGCCGCCCTCGAGTCGTCGAGCTACATGGTGATGGGCCCGGTGATGAACTGGTTCACCGCCAACATCGGCTACCACCACGTGCACCACCTGAACGCCGCCATCCCCTTCTACCGGCTGCCCGAGACGATGGCCGCGATCCCCGAATTGCAGAACCCGGGGCGCACCTCGCTCAAGCCGAAGGACATCGCGGCCTGCTTCGAGCTCAAGGTGTGGGACCCCGACTCCAACCGGATGACGGGCTACCCGTCAGCCTGATGACGGCGACCCCGTCAGCCCGCGCGTGAGCGACTGGCAGCAGCGGCTGGGCTGGGGCCCCGACTTCGACGCGGCGATGGCCGCCTACGCGGGCAAGGGCCTCGAGCCGGCGCGCGTCACGCTCGTCCACCGCAAGCAGCTCAAGGTGCTGAGCCACCGCGGCGAGCACTGGGCCCGCACCGGCGGGCGGCTCCAGCACAAGGCGGAGTCGCCGGGCGACCTGCCCGCCGTGGGCGACTGGGTGGCCGCGCGAATCCCCGAGGCGGGCGAGGCCCTCGTGCACGCGGTGCTGCCGCGGCGCTCGGCCTTCGTGCGCAAGGTGGCCGGCGAGAACGCCGACCCGCAGGTGCTGGCCACCAACCTCGACACGGTGCTGGTGGTGATGGGCCTCGACCGCGACTTCAACCTGCGCCGCCTCGAGCGCTTCATGACGCTGGCCTGGGAGAGCCGCGCCACCCCCGTGGTGGTGCTGAACAAGACGGACGTCGCCCCCGACCTCGAGGCCCAGCTCGCCGAGGTGCTGGCGCTGACCCGCGGCGCCGCGGTGCACGCCGTGAGCGCGCTCGACGGCGAGGGCCTCGAGCCGCTGCGCGAGCTCCTGGGGCCCGGCAAGACGGTGGTGCTCCTGGGCAGCTCCGGCGTCGGCAAGTCGACCCTCGTCAACCGCCTGGCCGGCACCCAGGTGATGGCCACCGGCGACACGCGCGACGACGGCCGCGGCCGGCACACCACCACCCGCCGGGAGCTCCTCGTGATGCCCGGCGGCGGCGCCCTCATCGACACGCCCGGCCTGCGCGAGGTGCAGATGTGGGCCGCCGAGGGCGGGCTGGCGAAGACCTTCGACGACGTGGAGGCCCTCGCCGAGACGTGCCGCTTCACCGACTGCCAGCACGACGCCGAGCCCGGCTGCGCCGTGAAGGCCGCGCTCGCCGACGGCACGCTCGACGCGGTGCGCTTCGCGAGCTGGCTCGAGCTCCAGGGCGAGATGCAGTGGCTCAGCAAGCCCGGCGACACGCGCGGCCGACCGGCGTCGAAGCGGCGCGAGCGCCTGGGCCACGGGCAGCGCAAGCGCTGAGGCGCCTTCAGTTGTTGAACTGGTCGATGGCCAGGCGCAGCTTCCCGCTCGGCAGCCGCTCGAAGTACAGCGTGGAGCTGCCGTCGTCGATGTCGCGCCAGTCGGCCACCAGGTACGTCTTGCCGTCGTCGCTGCGGGTGAACTCGCCCACCTTGAGGGTGCCCATGTTGCTGGGGCCGATGGTCAGCGAGGTCTCGCCGGGCGCCCGGTACTGCAGCACGTGGTTCCACACCACCGCGAACGCCGCGTCGGCCACCTCGCGCTGCTCGGCCGTCAGCGGCACCGTGGTGCGAAAGCCGGTGTACTGGTCGCCCGAGAACTCGACGGTGCCCGCATCGAGGAGCACGTCGGGCGTCCAATCGCGCGGCACCTGACCCGCGGCGAGGATCTCGTCGATCTCGCTCCAGCCCTCGTCCCTGCGCGGCGGGGCCACGGGCTCGTCCACCGGGGCGCTGCGGAGCGCCTTCGCCAGGGCCACCGCGAGCTGGCCGACCTGCCCCATCTGGGCGATCTCCGCCTTCGAGAGGCCGTTCTGGTTCACGTCGTACTTCGCGATGAGCTCCTGCTTGGCGAACTCCACGGCCTCGGCGATGTCGGAGCGCGTCACCTGCGCGCCGGGCCGGGCGTCGCGCGCGTCGATGAACTTGTAGAAGGCGTCGACGAGGGCGCGCTGCGCGGGCGGGAGCGCGGGGAGCGCGCGCTTCACGTCAGCGCGGCTGGTGCGGCCGTCGGCGCCGCCCGCCTCCGTGAGAAGCCGCGCGGCGAGCGTCAGCGCCTGGTTCACCTCGGCCTTGGCGATTCGGGACATGCGCGGGACCCTAGCCTCTGTGTGGTCCGCGCAGAAGGCGCGGCCCGCGGCAGGCTGCTAGACGAGGCCCATGGAGCTCGATCTCGCAGGCGTCATCGACGCGCAGTTCCGGGAGGCGCTCGAGAACCGCGGGCGCCTCAACCTCCTCGTCGCCGGCCGCAGCGGCGTGGGCAAGAGCACCCTCATCAACGCCGTCTTCCAGGGCAACCTCGCCGAGACCGGCCAGGGCCGCCCCATCACCCGCGACATCAAGGCCTACTCGAAGGAGGGCATTCCGCTGACGCTCTTCGACACCAAGGGCCTCGAGATGGAGCAGTACGCCGAGACCCTGCGCGAGCTCGAGGCGCTCATCGCCGAGCACCGCGCGAAGACGGACCCCAACGAGCACCTGCACGCCGCGTGGGTGTGCGTGAGCGAAGACAGCCGCCGCGTCGAGGAGGGCGAGTCGAAGGTGACGGCGCTGCTGGCGAAGGCCGGCATCCCCGTCATCGTGGTCATCACCAAGGCCCGGGCCGACCACGGCTTCCTCGCCACGGTGAGGGGCCTGGTGCCGGAGGCGAGCCAGGTGCTGCGCGTGCGGGCCATCGGCGAGGTGGACGACGAGGGCCACCGGCTCGAGGCGCGCGGCCTCGAGGAGTTGGTGGCGGCGACGCTGGAGATCGTCCCCGAGGCGCACAAGAACGCCTTCACCGCGGCCCAACGGGTGTCTCTTCAACTGAAGCGCACGCGCGCCCACCTGGCGGTGGCCTCGTCGGCGACGGCGGCGGCGGCCATCGGCGCGGCGCCCATTCCCTTCGCCGACGCGGCGCTCCTCGTGCCGCTGCAGATCGGCATGCTCGCCTCCATCTCGGCGGTGTGGGGCCTGCCGGTCGACCGGGGGTTCCTCTCGACCATCGTCTCGGCGGCGGCGACCTCGGTGGGCGCCACCTTCGCCGGGCGCGCGCTGGTGGGCGGGCTGCTCAAGCTCATGCCCGGCGGCGGCAGCGTGCTGGGCGGCGCCATCAACGCCGCGACGGCGGCCTTCATGACGACCCTCTTCGGCGAGGCGTACATCGCCGCGCTGTCGGGTCTCTTCGCCCTCGACGCGCAGCGCGAGGTGAGCGCCGAGGACATCGCGCGCGCCTTCGACACCGAGCTCAAGCGGGAGCGCTGACGCTGCGCTCAGCGCTCGACGGAGGCCTCGGCCAAGATATGAGGCTGGGGAGCGGGAGGCCCGGTGGCGGCAGGGGAGCGAGGAGGCAGGAGCCCGAGGCAGCGCGGGGGGCGCGGTGACCTGCGAGGCAGGCTCGCCTCGTTTAGCCGCTCCTCGGCCACCGGCCCGCGGGCGCCGTAGCCCTGGCGCGCGCGGCCAGGCCGCCTCAGCTCAGAGCTGCAGGCCGATGGCGAACTGCAGCGCCTACCCAGCGCGAGTCCTTCCCGAAGAGCGCGGGGAAGGTCTGCCAGGCGAGCTGCGCTCGAACTCGCTCGAGGAGTGACACCGACAGCGGCCGCCGCCCAGGCCGGCCTTACGGCGCGACGGTGATGGCCACGTTCTTCGCGGTGCTCTGGCCCAGGCTGTTGGTCACGGTCACCGTGAGCGTGTGGCTCCCGGCGGTGAGCGACGAGACCGCGAGCAGCGCGCCGCCGCCGAGCTCGCCGTCGCGGTCCGAGGTCCACTTGATCGCGCTGGCCGACTCGAGATCGCCGTCCTGCTCGTCGTAGGCGTCGACCTCGAGCCACACCGTCTCGCCGACCTTGATGGCGTCGCTGGCCTCAGGGGAGAGGATCGCCACCTCGGGGGCCTTGACCGCCACCGAGAAGGCGGCGCTGACCGCGGTCGCGGTGTTCAGCCCGTCGGTGGCGGTGATGCGCACCAGGCTCTTCCCGTCGGACCCCGGCAGGTCGTCGAAGTTCGCCGTCAGCGACACCATGTCGCCCTCGATGTTGGTGGTCAGCTGGAGCCAGGTGGTGCCGTTGTCCGCGCTGTATTCGACGTTGGAAGAGAAGGTCCCAGCCCCGTCGCTGTCGGCGATGGTCCAGGCGATCTCGTTCTGGCCCGAGAGCGTGCCGCCGCCCATGGGCGCGGTGAGGGTGATCACCGGCGGGTTGGCGCTCACCGGCAGCTCGGTGAGGACCGTGGTGCCTCGGAGGATCTGCAGCTTGGTGACGGTGTCCGGGAACGCGATCGCGGTGTGGAACACGTCACCGTCGATGCGGGTAGCGGCCGGCGGGTCCTGGATGGGGAAGAACCCGTCCTCGAGCGTCTGCGTCGCGAGCACCGCGTCGTTCGCGTCGAGCGCGCGCAGGTAGAGGGTGTCGCCGGTGGCCGGCTGGGTGTCGGCGGGCACCGTGCCCTCGTAGCTGTACCAGGGGTCCAGCTCCACGGTGGTGGTGCCCGCGGTGTCGCGCGTCCAGGCGCCTTCGATCTCCAGCACGCGGCCCACGGCCATCGGGCCGACCGTCGGCGCGAGCACCTCGAAGAGGTTGTCGTAGGCGCGCGGGGAGATCCACTGCTGGGCCTGCGGCGCGCCGGAGCCCATGAAGTTCACCGCGTCACCGAGCACGCCACGCCCACCCACCTCGAACGGGTGCGAGGTGTTCGCGATGATGGCCACGCCGGTGCCGCCCACCGTCGAGGCCGCCTCCGTCGAGCTGGTGCAGGCGTAGCCCATGCCCATCACCTGGCGCTGGAAGTCGGCACCCATGTAGCTCGCCGGCGTCGGGTTGACCGAGCAGTTGAACTGGCCACCCACGTACTCGTCTCCGAGCTGGTAGGGGTGGCCGCTCTCGTGGGCCACGGTGCCCATCATGTCCTCGTCGTCGTTGACCACGATGTTCGCCGGGTCGCCGAAGGTGTAGCCCTGCAGGGCGCCGATGCGCGACTTCACGAAGCCGATGATCTTGTCGTAGCAGCCGGCCTGCGCCGGGTTGCTCGTGCACGTGGGGGGGTTGAGGTTGGCCAGGCGCTGCCAGACCTCCCGCTGCCCGTTGTCGGTCGAGATGTCGATCATCGACAGGTCGAGGGCCTCACGGGGCGTCCACCTGAAGCCGTCAGCCGCGACCGGGAAGGTGCGGCGCATGAATTCGCCGCCGGTCTTCCACTTGTCGTCGGGGGTGAGCACGCCGCCCAGGGCCCCGTAGTTGACGGTGACCGGCACCGCCAGCACCCGCAGCGGGCGGCGCGTCACGAAGGTGGCGGTCGCCGTCTGCTGGTTCCCGTCGATGCTGGCGGTGAAGGTGTAGCTGCCCGCCGCCCAGTTGCCGCACTGCTCGCGCGACGGGCAGACGAACACCAGCGGGTTGACTGGCGTGGCGCTGGCCATGGGGGTGAGGGTCACCACCGCCTGGTTGTCCCGCGCCACCGCGATCGTCTGGGTCTGGGCGTTGGGCACCACCGGCGCCTCGAGGTAGGCGAGGATCGCGGTGTCCTTGCCGGCGACGAACTTGGCCGCGTTCTGGTACTGCACGCCGATCGCCTGGTTGACCTCGAGGGTGACCTTCGTCGTCGGCGGCGTCATCGTCGTGGGGCCGCAGCCCGACATCGAGCCGAGCAGCAGGGACGTTCCAAGCATCAAGCGGAGCAGTCGACTCATGGGTTCAGTTCCTTGGGGTAGGGGGGGCGCAGCGCTGGGGTGACGAAACCGCTCTTCGAGTCCTGGACGGGCGTGCCGAACGCGATCAGCCGGTCGCGCAGGGCCCGGGGAGCGTCGGAGGGATGGGCGTTGGCGAGGTGGGCAGCCATGGCCGACACAGCCGCCGCCGACTGCGAGGTTCCCGAGAGCACCACCCCACCTGCGGCGACGGAGGTGCCGGGCGCGAGCAGGGTGAGGAACTGCGCCGAGTTGGAGAAGGTCGCGACCCCGTCGCCCTCGACGGTGCCCACCGAGACGGCCGACGGGGCGCAGGCGGGCACCGCCAGCGCCTCGGTGTAGCCCTGGTCGCCCGCGGAGACGACCGTGAGCAGGCCCGCCTGGGCGGCTTCCTCGATGGCGATCGCCAGCGGCTCCGACGGACAGGCCGAACGGGCCACGCCCTCCCCGAGGCTCAGGTTGATGACCCGGAGCTGATACTGGTCGCGGTGCGCGATGCACCAGGCGAAGGCGGCGAGCACGTCGTCAAAGGTCGCCGCCTGGCCGTCGAACACCTCGAGGGCCACCACCTGCACCCCGCCCTGCGCGAGGATGCCCGCGAGGTTGGTCCCGTGCGCGGTGTCGCTGGTGCCCGCGGCGATCGGCACGGCCTCGACGAGCGAGCTGCCGAGCCGCGAGGGGTCGACCGTGGTGTCGATGAGGGCGACCGTGGGCGGCGAGGCGTCTGGGGGCCGTTCGACCGGGCCGCAGCCGCTGGCCACCAGCAGCCCGACCGCGGTGTGCGAGCACATCGTCTCGATCCAGCTCCGGATCGAGCTCAACGCACCACCACCCCGAGGTGCTGCCCGCGCGACCCGACCGGTGTGGCTCAGCTCCCCGTCCAGGTGCCGCCCAGCTGGGTGCACGAGGCCTGGCCGGCGGCCGTGTCGCCGCCGGTGTAGACGACGAAGACGCTCGTGCAGGTGGCACCGTCAGGGCAGGCACCACCACCGAAGAGGCTGTTGAGGGTGCAGCGGCCGATGACGCCGTCCGTGGCACAGCTCGTCGCCACCACACCCGTGGTGCAGGTCTTGTCGGTCAGCGTCCCGCCGCTGATGGAAACCGTGCTGCAGCTCAAGTTCGGCGCGTTGTTGCAGGAAAACGACTCGCTGCTCGGGCCACAGGAGGCCGCCGCGAACAGCGAGAGCACGGCCAGAACTCGGATGATGGTCGTCAAAGGTGTCTCCCCCACAGAATGAGCGGCGAGCAGTTGCCCTATCGCTTGACGTGAGTCAAGCGTGCGGTGTTGGAAAGGAGAGAGAGAACAACCCCACGAACCCGGGAGCGTTGCAGCCGCGCCGCAGCGACTACCGCCCGCTCACGCGGAAGACGCTCGAGGCCATCGCCGCCAACCAGGTCTTCTCGTCCCTCGACGCCGCGCGCGGGGTGCGGCTGTCGCTCGCGGGCGCGCAAGACAAGCTCCCGGTCTTCATCGAGGGCGGCGCGATGTCGCTGCCGCCTTCGACACCGAGCTCAAGCGGGAGCGCTGACGCTGGCCTCGCCGTGCTCGCGCGCGGCCTTCGTCTTGCGACGCTCACCCCAGCGCGGTGCGGTAGTCGAGCTCCTGCTCACCGCCGATGGCCGCCGCGTCCACCGCGGCGCCGAGGAAGAAGGCCTGCACGGCAGCCTCCACGTCCTTCGCCCGGTCCACCGAGTTGATCCGCCCGCGGAAGGCCGACGCCCCGTGCAGCCCGTGGGCGTACCAGGCGAGGTGGTTGCGGAAGCTGTGCACGCCCTGCACCTCGTCCTTGAGCGCCCGCTCGGCCGGCGGCAGCTCCTCGCGGTGCACGCGGGCCTCGGCCGAGAACACCTGGTGCTCGCGGAAGTGCCGCAGCACCAGGGCGCAGCGCTCCTCGTTCGTCGGCCGCGGGCCCCCGAGCAGCTCGCGGAAGAGCCAGGGGTTGCCCAGCGCGCCGCGGCCGATCATCACGTAGTCGCAGCCGGTGGTCTCCACCATGCGCGCCGCGTCGGCCACCGTGCGCACGTCGCCGTTGCCGATGATGGGGAAGGCGCTGCCCACGTGGCGCTTCAGGTCGGCGATGACCGACCAGTCGGCCTTGCCCGAGTAGCCCTGGGCCCGCGTGCGCGGGTGCACCGCGAGGGCCGCGACGCCCGCCTCGCCCAGCACGTCGGCCATCTGCAGGAAGTTCTTCTGGTTGGTGTCCCACCCGCTGCGGATCTTCGCGGTGACGGGCAGCCCCGTGGCCTCGCGGATCTGGCGGACGAGCTCGCCCGCGCGCGGCGCGTCGCACAACAGCCCCGAGCCGGCGCCGGTCTTCGTCACCTTCTTCACCGGGCAGCCCATGTTGATGTCGATGATCTGCGCGCCGTAGTCCTTCGCGATGACCGCCGCCCGGGCCATCACCTCGGGCTCGCCGCCGAAGAGCTGCAGCGAGTAGGGCTTCTCGACCTGCGCGTCGTAGCGGAGGTAGCGCAGCGTGCGCGTGTTGATGCGGAAGAGCCCCTGCGCGCTGATGAGCTCCGTGGGCGCGAGCGCGGCGCCCAGCTCGAAGGCGAGCCGTCGGAAGGGCATCTCGCTCACCCCGGCCATGGGCGCGAGGATGAAGCGGTTGGGCAGGTGGTAGGGGCCGATGGGCAACATCGCCGCGGCGTGTACCCCGCCCCCAGCGCGCCGAGAAGCCCCAGGCGCGCCCGGCGGCTACAGCGACAGCGTGAACGCCCCCAGCGGCCGGCGCGCGCCGTTCACCTGGAGCTCCACCTCGTGGCGCCCCGCGAACAGCCGCCGCACGGAGCGGTGCTGGAGCCGAAGCGACGTCGACACCTCCACCGTCTCGCCCGGCGCCACGTCGACCCGCCCGACGCGGAAGGGCTTCACCGAGGTGCCGCCCTTCGCCTTCACGAAGTGCACGCGCGCCTCGACCACCGCGTGGAGCGCCGCGGCAGAGGTGTTGGTGAGGCGGGCCGAGAAGGTGACGCGCTCGCCCAGCGTCACGCGCGTGGGTCGCAGCGCGGCGCGCACGGTGAGGGCGCTGGCGTCGGCGGCCCCCAGGAGCGCCAGGGCGTCGAGGTCGCCGCGCTTGAGCAGCGTGCGCAGCCCGTGCTCCACGAGCCTGCGGCGCGCCTGCCCCGCGCCCGAGAGCCACCGGCGCGCGACCTCGAGCACCACGTCGGGGTGGTCCTTCGAGATGTCGTTCAAGTGGTTGGCCACCGAGCGCCGCACGTACTCGCTCTCGTCGTCGCGCAGCCGCTCCAGCAGCGGCAGCACCGGCGAGGGGTCCTCGATGAAGGGCCGCAGCTGGCGCCCCCACGGCAGCCGCGGCCGCGTGCCCTCCGACACCAGCCGCCGCACGTGGGGGTTCTCGTCGGTCACCCAGCGCCGCAGCGCCTTCAGGGTCGGGCCGGGCGCCCCGAGCAGGAGCGGCCGCAGACAGAACTCGCTCGAGAAGCGCTGCGTGAGCTCGTAGTTCGCCGCGAGCGCCGCGGGCACGTCGGCCAGGCCGTGCCGCTCGAGGTACTCGCTCACTGGGAGGTAGCGGAACACGCTGGCCCCGTAGCCCTGCGTCACCTCGAGCGGCGGCTCCATGGCGGCCACCAGCAAGCCGAAGGCGCGGCCCTTCTCGTCAGGCAGCACCGCCTCGAGCGCGACGGCGATGTGCCGCGCCCGGGCCTTGAGCTCGAGGGCCTCGAGCCCGCGCGCCGCCTGGGCCTCGAAGCGCCGCCGGGGGAAGGCCGGCCAGGCCCCGGCCAGGCGCCCCGACAGCCACCGCACCTCGCCTCGCCCGAGGCGGTTCTTGAAGGGCTCCGCCATGAGCGCCCGCTTCCTACCCCGGCCCGGCCCGGAGAAGATGCCCGGGATGCCGGGCTGGGTGGTCGTCGTCTTCCTCTTCGGGTCGAGCTTCGCCCTGCACGCGCTGGTGCGCCTGCTCGCCCCGGGCGCCGCGCGGGCCTGGTCCACGGGGTGGATCCTCACCTGGGTCGCCTGGCTGGTAGTGGTGGTGCCCGGCACCCTCGTGGCGTGGAGTCGACTCAACGACGCGAGCGCGCGCAAGCGCCTGCGCGCCCGGCTGGACGCGTGGACGCGCGCCGGCGAGCGCCCGGTGGGCGCCCTGGCGAGCGCGCTCGTCGAGGCGCAGCAGCACGCGCTGCTCGAGGAGCTCCTCGTCGCCCTCGAGCCTCGCCGGGCGGCCGAGCCCGAGGTCGCGGCCTTCGTCGACGCAGCGCGCCGCTTCCTCACCGCCGCGGGGTACGGGAGCGGGGCCTTCCACGGCGACGGCTGGGCCTCGCTGGGCCTCGTGGAGTCCTTCGACGCGGCGAAGCGGGCCGCCGACGCCCTGCCCTGACCTCGTCGAGGAGGCAGGCTTTGAGCGCCCGTGGGTGTTACATGCCCACGGTCTTGCTCCGCTTCCGACTCCTCAACGTCCCCGTGGAGGTCCACCCGACGCACCTGCTCATCAGCGGGCTCATCGCGTGGAGCTTCACGCAGTCGAGCTTCACCCGCACGGCGTGGCCGACGGCCATCCTCCGCGACGAGGCGCACCCTCAGTACGGGGTCACCGTCGCCTTCGTGCTCATCGCGTGGATGCTGCTCGTCACGCTCTCGGTGCTCGTGCACGAGCTGGGGCACGCCATCGCGGCGCGCGCCTACGGGGCGACCCCGTCGATCCACCTCGTGGGCCTGGGCGGCCTCACGCGCGCCGAGGGCGCCGAGCGCTTCCCCTGGTGGCGCGACGTGCTCTTCACGCTCGCCGGGCCCGTCGCCGGCCTCGCCCTGGGCGTGGTGGCCGGGCTCCTGGTGTGGCTGCTGGGCGACGCGACCCACGAGGCGCTGCGCTACTTCGGCACCGGCCTGCTCATCGCCAACGTGTCGTGGACGGTGCTCAACCTGCTGCCCATCTCGACGCTCGACGGCGGGCGCATCACCGCGGTGCTGCTCACGCGGGCCTTCGGGCGCCCCGGCTTCCTCTTCGCGCAGGTCATCGCGCTGGTCTTCGCGGGCCTGGTGCTGGTCTACGCCTTCACCTCGCAGCAGGCCTTCCTCGGCTTCATCGTGGTGATGCTGGGGCTGCGCACCTTCGCCAACATCAGCGCGTACCAGCGCGGCGAGCTCCCCCTGGGCTTCGCGGCGCACCCGCTGCAGGCCTCGGTGGAGCGCGCCGAGGAGCTCTACCGTCAGCGCAAGCTGCCCGAGGCCGAGCTCGTGGCCCGCGAGGTGGCCGAGGCCGCCGACGTGCCCGTCACCCTGCGCAGCCGCGCGCACGTGCTCCTGGGGTGGATCGCCCTCAAGGAGGGCAGCGGGCGCCGCGCCCTCGACCACTTCGCGCAGGTGCAGGGCCTCGAGGTGCCACCGCAGGCGCTCGCCGCGGGCTTCAGCCTCATCGGCGACGAGGCCCGGGCCATTCCGCTCTGGGCCCAGGCCGCGCAGGCGCAGCCAGACGACGTGGTGCTGCACGAGTTCGCCGGCGCGCTCCTCCGCGGCGGCCGGGAGAAAGAGGCCCGCGCGCTGCCTGGCGTGCGCATGGCGCTGGCCTACGCGGCGGCCGAGCGCGTCTGCTTCGTGCGCGGCGACTTCGAGCAGGCTGCGCAGCTGGCCGAGGCCGCCTTCCGCGAGGAGCCGCAGCCCACGCTCGCCTACGACGCCGCCTGCGCCTGGGCCCGCGCGGGCAAGCCCGAGAGCGCGCTGCGCATGCTGACGCTCGCCGCGCAGAACGGCTTCCACGACGCCGCCACCGCGGCGACGGACCCGGACCTGGCCTCGCTGCGCGAGCGCGAAGACTTCAAGGCCTGGCTCGCGGCGCTGCCGCGATCTGCGCCCTCATGACGGAGGGGTGACGCGCGTCGGCTTGAGTGCCTCGTGTGAGGCGCAGATGACCCAGGCCACTCCCACCGCCGTCGATCCGAAGCTCGATCGCCTCGCCCTCGGGGCGAGCCTGCCGTTTCTCCTCTTCCACGCGCTGGTGCTGCTCGCCTTCGTCACCGGCGTGACGTGGGAGTACGTGCTGCTCGCCCTCGCCTCGTACGCCGTGCGCATGTTCGGCGTGACGGCCGGCTACCACCGCTACTTCGCCCACCGCGCCTTCAAGACGAGCCGGGCCTTTCAGTTCGTCCTCGCGTGGCTGGCGCAGACCACCGTGCAGAAGGGCGCGCTGTGGTGGGCGGCGCACCACCGGCACCACCACCGCGTGTCCGATCAGCCCGAAGACATCCACTCCCCGGTGCGCCGGGGCTTCTGGTGGAGCCACGTCGGCTGGTTCCTGAGCAAGCGCTACGACGCCACGCGCTTCGAGGGCATCAAGGACTTCGCGCGCTTCCCCGAGCTGGTGTGGCTCAACCGCTTCCACCTCGTGCCGTTCCTCTCGCTGGCCGCCGGCGCCTGGCTCTGGGGCGGGCTGGTCGGCCTGGTGTGGGTGGTCATCATCCCCACCGTGGCGCTGTGGCACGGCACCTTCACCATCAACTCGCTCTCGCACATCTTCGGCTCGCGGCGGTACCTCACCACCGACACCAGCCGCAACAACCTGCTCCTCGCGCTCATCACCGGCGGCGAGGGCTGGCACAACAACCACCACTACCACCAGAACACGGCCAACCAGGGCTGGTTCTGGTGGGAGGTGGACTTCACCTTCTACGCCCTCAAGGTGCTCTCGTGGCTGGGCGTGGTGCGCGACCTGCGGCTGCCGCGGCCCGAGACGAAGCTCGCCTTCCAGCGGTACTCCGACGAGCAGCGCCGGCAGCTCAGGGCCCAGTCGCGCTTCGGCAACCCCGAGCCCATCCCCGCGCCGCCCACGCCGGCCGAGATGCCGGCCCTCGGTGGGTCGCACGCCGCCTCTCGCTGACGGCCGCGGGGCCCGCGTTCGCGGGGGGTCGGGGGCATCGGGCGTCGCTCGACCGCGCGGCCACAGCTCCCGCCGAACGGACGAGGCGGCCTCCGGACACGACACGGGCCGCGCCCCCCTTCGAGGGAGACGCGGCCCGGCGGTCAAGCCAGTCGGCGTGAAGCGGCCCCTCTGACTGTTACGGGCAGGCACCGTACGGCACGCCCTGCAGCGCGCCACAGGCCGCGCCGCCGCAGTTCGGCGTGCCGCCGTCCATGTTGCAGAAGCCCTTGCAGGTGCCCGAGGTCGCGCCCGACGTGGTGACGAGGCACAGCGAGCCGGGCACGCAGTTCGCCGACGGGGTGCAGGTGCCGTTGTTGGCCACCGTGCCGGCCGTCACGCAGGCGGGGCCGGAGCTGGTGAGGTAGCAGCCCTGACCCGAGGGGCAGTTCTGGAGGAGCGGATCGCACGTGGTGAGCGTGACGCACGCCGTGGGGAACTCCGTCGCGCCCGGCACCTGGATGAGCGTCGCGCAGATGGCGCCGCCGCCGCCGCAGTCGCTGTCCTGGTAGCAGTACCTGGTGCACACGCTGTTGAGGCACAGGAGCCCCTTGGCGCAGCCGTTGGGCGCGCTGCAGGCCTGGCCCGCGGTGCCCGCGCCGGCCGGGAGGCACGCGCGGCCCACGCCGCCGTCGGCGAGCTGCGCGTAGTTGCACGCGTCGGTGGTGGTGGTGCAGTTCTGCGTGACGAGGTCGCACTCGCCCGCGAAGCAGGCCGTGTTGCCCTGGTTGTCGGTGAAGAGGCACGACTGGCCCGTGGTGCAGTTCTGCGTCGCCACGTTGCACGCCGTGGTGCCGCCGCCGCCGCCCGTGCTGCCCCCGCCGCCGCCGGTGGTGCCGCCGCCACCGCCCGTGGTGCCGCCGCCGCCGCCG
>CAYUZK010000080.1:1596-24402 GCA_964449625.1 uncultured Archangium sp. | reverse complement strand
TGGCGGCGCGGCGACGGGCGGTGGTGGTGGCGCGACGACGGGCGGCGGTGGTGGCGCGACGACGGGCGGCGGTGGTGGCGCGACGGGCGGCGGCGGTGGCGCTACGGCCTCGTGCAGCAACATCACCGGCGACCGGCTGACGCAGGTCTGCCTGCGCTGGCGCTGCGACCGGGCCGACATGGCCGAGGGCACCTGGAGCGGCGCCGTCAACGGCTGCAACGCCGGCGACATGGACGCGACGGGCCGCAACAACACGCTCAAGCTGATCAACCTCTACCGCTTCCTCGCCGACATGCCGCCGGTGACGACCGACGCCACGCGCAACCAGAAGTCGCAGGAGTGCGCGCTGATGATGGACGCGGCCAACGCGCTCAGCCACAGCCCCCCGACGACCTGGGCCTGCTACACGGCCGGCGGCGCGGAGGCCGCGGGCAAGGCGAACATCTGCTCGGGCCGCGCGGTGCGCTGCATCGACATGTACATGTCCGACTACGGCACCGGGAACGCGGCGAGCCTCGGGCACCGGCGCTGGTTCCTCAACAACGCGCTGGGCCCCGTGGGCATCGGCGGCACCACCGGCGGCTCGTGCCACTGGGTCATCGGCGGCAGCGGCGCCGCGGGCAAGGCGTGGGTCGCCTTCCCGCCGCCGGGGCCCGTGCCGCGCGAGGCCATCGCCATCCCCACCGTGTCCACGTCGCAGTCGGTCGACGTCACCGGCTGGAGCCTGCAGAGCGACTCCATCAACCTCGCCAACGCGCAGGTGACCGTCACCGACAACGGCGTGGACAAGCCCGTCACCGTCACGCAGCTCCTGGCGAACTACGGCAGCCGCTACGCCATCCGCTTCAACCCGCAGGGCTGGGTCTCGGAGGCGGGCCACACCTACCAGGTGTCGGTCACCAACATCCCCACGCCCATCAGCTACAGCGTCGAGGTGGTGAGCTGCCCGGCGCTGCCGTGAGGCTCACGGCGTGGGCGTCGTCGTCGCGTAGCCGGCGGGCGCCTTCGGCGAGAAGTGCGCCTGCGGCAGCTCGGGGTTGAGCTCGACGCGCGTCACCCGGGTGGTACCCAGCGGCGCGCCGTCGAGCGACTCGGCGAGGGCCGTGGGCACGCACAGCTTCAGGCGCTCGTCGCACTGCTCCGCCGTCACCGACAGCACCTTGACGCTGCCGCCGGCCTCGGTGCGCTTCTCGAGGAAGTCGCCCGCCGGGAGCCGCAGGAGGTAGGTCACCGTCACGCCCGGCTCCGGCGTGATGCGCAGCTCGACGGCCTCGGGCGCGCGCGCGTGCGCGAGGCGCCTGGCCTCCACCTGCGAGGGCAGCAGCGGCGCGCGGTAGCCCTCGGGCACGAAGGGCATGAAGGTGGAGGCGAGGAAGAGCGCGCGCTCGGCCGGCGGGAGGTCGAGCGCCACCACCTCGTAGCGCTGCTCGGCGTGAGCGAGCTTCACCAGCGCCTGGCCGTCGAAGGCGAGCTCGACGTCGTGCGGCGCCGTCACGCGGCCGCGGCTCTTGTTGGGGCTCTTGAAGGCCACCTCGTGGCGGGCCACCGCGTCGCCCTGCGTCGTCTCGACCTCGAGGCGGAAGGCGGTGAGGCGCCGCTCGCGCTCGGCCAGGGCGCGCCGGGCGTCGGCTCCGGCGCTCGATGCGGGGGGCGGCGCGGCGCGGGTGCAGCCGGCCAGCAGCGCGAGGGCAATGAAGAGTCGCAGCATCGAAGACCTCCGCAGACACGAAGGGCCTGCTCCGTCGCCGAAGCAGGCCCCGTGCACGACGACGACGGGCGGCTTACTTCACCGCGACGCCGACGGCGCTCGACATGGGGAAGCCCATGAGGTTGCCCATGAGCGCGAAGATGCCGTGGCGCGGCGTGGTGCTGGCGCCCTTGAGGTCCACCTTCGAGGCGCCCATGGCCTTGGCCTCGCCGACGAGCAGCTTGTTGACGACCTGGTCCAGGTCCGAGGTGACGATGTCTACGATGTGGAAGATGAGCGTCCAGCCCATGGAGGTGGCCTGGATCACCGCGACGGCCTCGCCGCCGTTGCCGACGACTTCGTTGCTGGCCACGGTGGCCGACTCGACGGAGGTGCAACCGGAAACGGCGGCAGCGAGAACGACTGCCAGAAAGCCCTTCTTCATTGTGCGTACTCCTTCAAGTGAGGGGTTAAAGCGGCGCGGAGCATAGGGTTGAACGGTCGCGAGTCAATCGCGGAGATGGAGCGCGGAACGGATGTCGAACCCACCGACGAGGCGCTGGCTGCACGTGGTGCTCTTCTTCGCCACGCTCGCGTCGACCTTCGGCGTGTTCCTCGTCGCGTGGGGCGGCGGCGTCACCGGCGACCTCGAGGATCGCCTGTGGGGCAGCGCGCTCTTCTCGGGCTCGGTGGTGCTGATCCTCCTCGCGCACGAGCTGGGCCACTACTTCATGGCGCGCGCGCACGGCGTCGACGCGACGTGGCCCTACTTCATCCCCGTGCCGCTGGGCTTCGGCACGCTGGGCGCCGTCATTCGCCTGCGAGGCCGCGTGCCGCATCGCGACGCGCTGGTGGACATCGGGGCCGGCGGGCCGCTCGCGGGCCTCGCCATCGCCATTCCGCTCATGGTCGTGGGCGTGGCGCAGTCGGCGCCCATGGCGGTGCCGTTGACGGCCTCGCCGACGCTGGCGCCGGCCACCTCGCTGCTCAACCTCGCGGCGCTCTTCGGGCAGTGGGCGCGCGCGCAGGTGTACGGAACGCCGCTGCCGGAGCTGCCGCAGCTCGAGATCTTCGGCGACAACTTGCTCACGCTGGGCCTGGCGCGGCTGATCCACGGGGCGCTGCCGCCGGGCCAGGAGCTCATCGCCCACCCGCTCTTCATCGCCGCGTGGTTCGGGCTGTTGATGACGATGCTGAACTTGTTGCCCGTCGGTCAGCTCGACGGCGGGCACCTGACGCACGCGTGGTTCGGCACCCGCGCCGAGGCGCTCAGCCGGCACGTGGCGACGCTCTCGCTGGTGCTGGCGCTGTTCTGCAGCGTGTCGTGGCTGGCGTGGTTCTTCCTCGTCACGCGCGTGGTGGGCACCGCGCACCCGCCCGTCGTCGACGAGCGCACGCCGCTGTCGAAGGGCCGCAAGGTGACCGTCGTCATCACCTGGGTGATGACGGTGCTCACCTTCATGCCGGTGCCCATCTCGCTCGCCTGAGGCGGGCGCCTACTTCTTCTCGGGCGGCAGCAGCACGCCGTCGACGACGTGCACGATGCCGTTGCCCGCGCGCACCGAGCCCACGATGAGGGCGTCGTTGGCGTAGAACTTCCCGTCCTTGATGTGGAGGATGACGTTCTTGCCGTTGGCCATGCCCAGCTTCCAGCCCTCCTTCCAGGTGCGCGTCTCGTAGACCGACACGGCCACGTGGTACTTGAGGATGTTCTGCAGGGCCTCCTTCTTCTCGGGCTTGAGCAGGCCCTCCACGGTGCCCTTGGGCAGCTTGGCGAAGGCGTCGTTGGTGGGCGCGAAGACGGTGAAGGGCCCGGCGTTGAGCAGGGCCTGCACGTACTCGGCGGCCTTGAGCGCCGTCACCAGCGTGGTGTGGTCCTTCGAGCCCACGGCGATGTCCACCACCGTGTCGGGCATCTTGTCCTGGGCGAAGGAGACGGCGGCGACGACGAGCGAGGCGAGGAGCGAGGGTCGGAGCATGGGGCTGTCCTTGGGCTGTGGGTGACGGCCCAGAATCGCCCTGCATCTTTCGCTCCGCTGGCCTCGCGCTCGGAGGCCCGGCCTCGGTCCGGGGGCCGGGTGCTTCGAACTGAACCGTCGCGGAACGTTGCGCGTGGTCAGGGCACGGCCTGACGCACCGCCTCCCGCCGGCCAGAGACGAGGTGCCACAGGAGGATGAGCACGGTGCCCACCACGAAGGCCCCCAGCAGGTACGAGCCCAGCTGCGGCAGCGAGGTGGTGTGGAAGTTGGCGATCTGCTTCGAGCCCAGCACCGCGGGCATGAAGCCCGGCACCTTCATCGGGGCGTCGGGCTTCAAGTTGTGGCCGAAGACGTAGAGCGTGTACACGAAGCGCCCGAAGGCGAAGAGGCTGACGTAGGTGGTCATCACCACGAGGTCCACCAGCGCGCTCACGTTGCCGATGGCCGCCACGCGCAGCGCGAAGATGAGCAGCGCCCCGAGCGCGAAGGGGATCCAGTCGAGGTCCTTCATCGCCTCGCGGTCGAGCGTGCGCATGCCGATGTAGTGGTTGAGGATGTTGATCTCCTGGAGGTGCTGGCCGTTGTTCCCGCCCTCCAGCTTGTACGAATAGATCTCCATGGAGAGGCCGGCCGGGTACTGCGGCGCCGTCATCGAGATTCGCCACAGCGGCTGCGTGAAGGACAACGCCAGGGGAATGGCGAGCACCGCGAGCAGGACGCGCGCCGCGGGCTTCAGCGGGCGCGCGAGGAAGACGTAGAACTTGTCGAGGTGGAGCTTCATGGTGTGGCCTCCACCCACCCCGACTGCAAGTGCGTCGCCACCCTGGGACACCCTCGCCCGGTCCAGCGCTGCTCCCCTGATGCGGGGATTGATTCGCCCGAGCCCCGGGAGTCAGGTGCCGCGGCCCGCAGGCTCGCGGAGGTGGACGCGCGCGACGCAAGCTTTGCAGCCGGGTCTGGGGGGGCCGGTGGTTCAAAATGAAGCAGGCTGAAACCCAGCAAGCCGACCCGCGGCGCTGTGCCGCGTGTCGTCCGCTGGGAACGACGCAGATCGTGCGTGGCACGGGTGTCGCACATGGGCGCCCCCGGCGGACCCACTCAGCGGAGGCAGCACAATGAAATGGAAACTCATCGGAGCGTTGGCCGGCGTCCTGGCACTCGGCGTCGCAGGCTACGGCTGCTCGCAGGGCAGCGGCAGCGCGCCCACCGGCGGCGCCGTCGCGCAGTCGAGCATGGGGCTCAAGGCCATCATGCAGGAGCGCAAGCTCTCGGAGGCTGACGTCGAGGCGGCGCTCCTCACCTACAAGCCGACGGGCGTGAAGGACGACTACGTCATCTTCGCCTCGGGCGGCCAGTCGGGCCAGGTGCTCGTCATCGGCGTGCCCTCGATGCGCCTGCTCAAGGTGCTCGCGGTCTTCACGCCTGAGCCGTGGCAGGGCTACGGCTACGGCGGCTACACCAACACGGTGCTCGAGGGCGGGCAGCAGTACCCCCACGGCGAGCGGCTCTCGTGGGCCGACGTGCACCACCCGAACCTGTCCGAGACGAACGGCGAGTACGACGGCCGCTACGTCTTCGTGAACGACAAGGCCAACGCCCGCGTGGCGGTGGTGGACCTGCACGACTTCGCCACCAAGCAGATCGTGCCCAACAAGCTCGTCGCCTCCGATCACGGCGGCGCCTTCGTGACGCCGAACACCGAGTACGTGGTGGAGACGAGCCAGTACCCCTCGCCGCTCGGCCGCGAGTACGCGCCCATCTCCGAGTACAAGGAGAAGTACCGCGGCCTCGCCATGTTCTGGAAGTTCGACAAGGAGAAGGGCCGCATCATCGAGAGCGAGTCCTTCGGCATCGAGCTGCCCCCGTACACGCAGGACCTCGCCGACTCCGGCAAGCTCGTCTCGGACGGCTACGTGTTCATCAACAGCTTCAACACCGAGATGGCCACCGGCGGCATCCTCGAGGGCAACCCGCCGATGGAGTCGGGCGCGTCGCAGAACGACACCGACTTCATGCACATCATCAACTGGAAGAAGGCCGAGCAGCTCGTGAAGGACGGCAAGGCGAAGACCATCAAGGGCGTCAAGGTGCTCATGATGGACGTCACCGGCCCCGAGAAGGTGCTCACGCTCGTCGCCGAGCCCAAGAGCCCGCACGGCGTCGACGTCACGCCCGACGGCGTGGACATCGTGGTGGGCGGCAAGCTCGACACCCACGCCACCGTCTACAGCTTCCAGAAGATGAAGGACCTCATCGAGGCCGGCACCTTCGAGGGCAAGGACGACTACGGCCTGGGCATCCTCCCCTTCGACAAGGCCATCCGCGGGCAGGTGGAGATTGGCCTGGGGCCGCTGCACACCGTCTATGACAACAAGGGCTTCGCCTACACCTCGGTGTTCATCGAGTCGGTGGTGGCGAAGTGGAGCCTCAAGGACCTCAAGGTCGTCGAGAAGCTCCCCGTGCACTACAACATCGGCCACATCCTCTCGGCGGAGGGCGACACCGTCAGCCCCGACGGCAAGTACGTGGTGGCGATGAACAAGATGAGCATCGACCGCTTCGCCAACATCGGCCCGCTCTACCCGCAGAACTTCCAGCTCATCGGCATCGACGGCGAGAAGATGAAGCTGCTGGCCGACATGCCCATCGGCATCGGCGAGCCGCACTACGCGCAGATGATCAAGGCCGACAAGCTCAAGCCCGCCAAGGTGTACCCCATGGGCACCAACCCGCTCACCGGAGAGAAGGACCCGTTCGCGGTGACGCCGGGCAAGGAGCGCATCGAGCGCAAGGGCAAAGAAGTGCACGTACACATGACGGCGATCCGCAGCCACTTCACGCCCGACTTCATCGAGGTGGAGGAGGGTGACACGGTGCACGTGCACCTCACCTCGGTGGAGCAGGCCGAGGACCAGGTGCACGGCTTCACCATCGACATGTACAACGTGAACGTGAGCCTCGAGCCGGGCAAGCACGAGAACATCACCTTCGTCGCCGACAAGGCCGGCACCTTCCCGATGTACTGCACCGAGTTCTGCTCGGCGCTGCACCTCGAGATGGCCGGGTACTTCCTCGTCAAGCCGAAGAAGTAGTTGGCCTCGGGTCGCGACGAGGGGAAGGTACCCTCGTCGCACCTCGAGGGGAGGGCACGGCACGGCTCGTGCTCTCTCGTCGAGGGTCTCCTCATCTCCCCACCCGCTCCCAGGAGTCCGCCATGAACCGCCTCACCACCGCCGCCCTCGCCGTCACGCTGGGGCTGGGCCTTTCCGCCTGCGACGAGAAGAAGGCCGCCGCGCCAGCCCCCGCCCCGGTCGCCGCCGCGCCCGTCGTCGAGGCGCCGCCCGCGAAGACCGTCATCGAGGTGCCCGAGTTCACCATCAGCACCGACGCCGCCGACATCGAGAAGGGCAAGGAACTCTACGCCGCCAAGGGCTGCATCGCCTGCCACAAGATGGGCGGCCGCCTCGTCGGCCCCGACCTGACGGGCGTGCTGACCAAGCGCGACGAGGTGTGGGTCAAGAAGATGATCCTCCGCCCCGACGTGATGGTGAAGGAGGACGACGTCGCGAAGAAGCTCCTGGGCGAATACATGACGCCGATGCCCAACCAGGGCGTGGACCCGAAGACCGAGCTCCCGCTCCTCCTGGCGTACCTCAAGAGCGTCGAGTGAGAGGGGCGCCGCCGTGCTCGCCGCCCTCCTCGTGGTCCTCGCCGCCGGCCCGGTCGACCGCCCGTGCCCCGGCGACGGGCTGGTGGTCCGCGACGGCGAGGGGCTGAAGGCGGCGCTCGCCGGCGACGCGCCCCACGTCTGGGTGCGCGGCCTCGTGCAGGGTGACTTCGAGGGCAAGCGCACGGTCGCGCTGCACGGCTGCGAGGGCGGGGTGCTCGAGGGCACCGGCCGCGGCACGGTGCTCAAGCTGCACGGCGACGACGTGCTGGTGGAGGACCTCGTCTTCCAGCGCTCCGGCAGCCGCGTGTCCTTCGAGGACGGCGCGCTCAAGGTGACGGGCAAGCGCGCAGCGGTGCGCCGCGTCTCGGCCCGCGACACGCTCTACGGCATCGCCTTCGAGCAGTGCCACGAGTGCACCCTGGAGGACGCGCTCGTCGTCGGCCGCACCGGCATCGAAGAGAACCAGCGCGGCGACGGCGTGAAGCTGTGGGAGGCGCACGGCTCGTCGGTGCGGCGCGCGGTGGTGAAGGACGTGCGCGACATGGTGGTCTGGTACTCGCGCCACGTCACCCTCGAGGACAACCACATCACCGGCGGGCGCTACGGCACGCACTTCATGTACGCCCACGACTCCACCGTGCGCCGCAGCGTGATGCGCGGCAACACCGTGGGCATCTTCGTCATGTACTCCGCGCGGGTGCTGGCCGAAGACAACGAGCTCTCCGGCGCGCGCGGCCCCGCGGGCATGGGCATCGGCTTCAAGGAGTCGGACGCCGTCACCCTGCGCCGCAACCTCATCGTCGCCAACACCCTGGGCACCTACCTCGACTTCACGCCCCGCGACCCGCGGCAGCCGGTGCTCTTCGAGGGCAACAGCTTCGCCTTGAACGGCGTCGCCCTGCGCACGCACTCCAGCGAGCGCGGCGCCAGCTTCCTCGCCAACGACTTCCTCGCCAACGACTCGCTGGTGGAGGTGGACGGCAACGGCGACGCGAGCGAGGTGCTCTTCCGCGGCAACTACTGGGAGCGCTACGCCGGCTACGACCTCGACGGCGACGGCGTCGGCGACGTGCCCTTCCAGGTCAAGCGCGCCTCGTCGGACCTCACCGACGCCCACCCCGGCCTCAAGTGGTTCCACGGCACCGCCGCCCTCGGCCTCTACGACGCGGTGGCCACCGCGCTCCCCTTCTTCAGCACGCGCCTGGTGCTGGAAGACGCCGCGCCGGCCACGCGCCCCCACCGGAAGCTGCCCCGATGATCTCCTTCCAGAACGTCAGCAAGCGCTTCGGCGCCGTGCAGGCCCTCGACGCGGTGTCTCTCGAGCTGCGGCCCGGCGAGCGCGTGGCCCTCGTGGGCACCAACGGCAGCGGCAAGACGACGCTCCTGCGCGCGCTCTGCGGCCTCTTGCGCGTGGACGGCCGCGTCACCGTCTTCGGCGCCGACGTGGCCCGGGAGCCCCAGGTGGCGCTCCGCAGCCTCGCCTACATGCCGCAGGTGGCGCCGCCGCTCGACGCCCCGGTGAAGGAGCTCGTGCAGGCCTTCTGCGCGCTGCGGGGCCGGAAGCCCGAGGCCTGCGCCGCGCGGGCGTCGCGCCTGGGCCTCGACCTGGCCGTCATCGGCAGCAAGCGCGTGCGCGACCTCTCGGGCGGCATGAAGCAGAAGCTGCTCGCCGCGCTCGCGCTGACGGCCGAGGCCCCGGTGCTGGTGTGCGACGAGCCGACGGCCAACCTCGACGAGGCAGCCCGGGCCGTCTTCTTCGAGGAGGTGCTGGCCCGGCCGGCCAACTCCATCCTCGTGCTGTGCAGCCACCGGGTCGACGAGGTGCGGCACCTCGTGGACCGCGTGGTGCGCCTCGAGGAGGGCCGGCTCGTCAGCGACGCGTCGCTCGCCCAGGCGCTCGAGGGGCTGCGCGCCTTCCGCGTGGAGCTCACCTTCCGCGAGGCCGTGGCCGACCCCGAGGCCGCGACGCTGGCCGCGCGGGGCTTCGCGCGCGTCGGGCCCACCCGCTTCCACGGGCACTTCAGCGACCAGGCGAAGGTGGACGTCGTGAGCCGCGCCGTCGCCACCTGGGGCCCGCGGCTCCTCGACCTCTCAGTGCAGGACGCCGAGGCCCTGCACGACGCGGCGAAGGTCGTGCCGCTGCGGAGGACGCCATGAGGCCCTGGGCCTTCGCGTTGGCCGTGGTGCTGGGCCTGGGCTGCGAGTCGGGCCCGCCGAAGCCCGAGGAGCCGGTGTGGGGCAAGCAGCAGTGCGCCCACTGCTCGATGCTGGTGAGCGAGAAGCCGCCGGCGGCTCAGGCCCTGCGCGACGACAACGCGCGGAAGTATTTCGACGACGTGGGCTGCCTCGTCGCCTGGGAAGACCGCGAGGCGCCGAAGCTCAAGGCGAAGTGGGTGCGCGGGCCCGGCGGCGAGGGCTGGGTGCCGGCCGAGACGGCGCGCTACTCGTCGGGGCACGTCACGCCGATGGACTTCGGCTTCCTCGCCGACACCACCGGCGCCACCTGGGACGAGGTGCGGGCCGCCGTGCAGGCGAAGTCCCGGCGCCGCTGATGGAGGTCCACATGGGCAGCTCTCCTTTCCTCGCCTTCCTCCGCCTCGAGCTGGCCGACGCCCTGCGCAGCCGCTGGGTGGCCTTCACCGCGCTGCTCTACGCGGGCCTCGCGGTGGCCTTCGTGTGGCTCGGCCTGCGCGAGTCCTCGGTGCTGGGCTTCACCGGCCTCTCGCGGGTCTTCTTGAACGTGGCCAACGCGGTGCTGGTCATCTTCCCCCTGGTGGTCCTCATCGGCACGCACTCGGCCATCGTGCGCGCGCGGGCGAGCGGCTTCTGCGAGCTGATGCTGACGCAGCCGGTGAAGCGCTCCTCGTGGTTCCTCGCGCTGCTGGCCTCGCGCCTCGTCATCCTCGTGGGGCCGCTGGCGGTGCTGCTGGTGGGCGCCTTCATCGGCGCGGCCTTCCTCGAGCCCGAGCCCGGCCTCGCGCTGGTGGCCTTCAAGAGCCTCGGCGTCTGCGCGGCCCTCGTCTTCGCCTTCGTGGGCATGGGCCTGTTCGTCTCGTCGTACGCCGGCACCACCGAGCGCGCCATGGTGTGGGCGTTGGTCGTCTTCGTGGTGACGGCGGCGCTCCACGACGTGCTGCTCATCACCGTGCTGCTGCGCACCTCGCTGCCGCCGCAGGTGGTGTTCGCGCTGGCCGCCATCAACCCCTCGGAGGCCGCCCGCGTGGGCATCCTCTCCAGCGTGGACCCGGAGCTCTCGGTGCTGGGCCCGGTGGGCTTCTGGCTCGCCAACAGCCTCGGCCCCTCGCTGGCGCTGGCGCTGGCCATCGGCTGGCCCACGCTCCTGGGCCTCGTGACGACGTGGCGGGCCCTGCGCCGCACCGAGGTGATGGACCTCGTCGCGTGAGGGCCGTCTGGCTCGTCGGCTTCCGGCCCTTCTTCCTCGCGGCGCTGCTGGGCGGGGCCGCGCTGGCCGGCGCCTGGGGCCTGGCCTACGCGGGCTGGCTCTCGCTCCCGGCGGGGCCGCTGCTGCCGGTGCAGTGGCACGCGCACGAGATGCTCTTCGGCTTCGGCTGGGCGGTGCTGGGCGGCTTCCTCCTCACGGCGACGAAGACGTGGGTGAAGATCCGCGGCGTGCACGGCCCGCTCCTGCAGGGCCTGGTGCTCCTCTGGGGGCTCGAGCGGCTGGTGGTGACGTGGGGCGGGGCGCTCCCCCGGCCGCTCTTCCTCCTCGGCGTCTTCGCCTTCGAGGGGGCCATCATCGCCGTGCTGGTGTGGACGCTGACCCGCCACCGCGCCACCGACAGCTACCGCCGCGACAACGTGCTCTTCCTCGTCGGGCTGCCCCTCTTCCTCGTGGCCAAGGCGCTGCTCCTGTCACCCGAGACCTTCACCGCGGGGTGGACGCTGGCGGTGGCGCTGTTCCGCCTCGCGATGGTGGTGATGCTCGAGCGCACGCTGGTGCAGTTCATGAAGGCGCACTTCGACGTGGAGGTGCCGCGGCGCCGGTGGCTCGACGACGGCATCAAGGGGCTCGCCGCCCTCGGGCTCCTCGAGCCGGTGCTGCCGGACTGGGCTGCGGGCCTGGTGCTGGGCGCCTTAGGCGCGCTCCTCCTCGGGCGCTTCGCGACGTGGGCCTGGCGCGTGGCGCTGCGGCGCTTCGACGTGGCCATCATGTACGTGGGCGGCCTGGGGCTGGTGCTGCACCTGGCGCTGACGGCCGCCGCGCGGCTGGGGGTGTGGCGCGGCGCGGGCAACGTGGCGCTGCACGCCTTCACCGTGGGCTGCATGGGCCTCATCATCCCCGCGATGCTGGCGCGCATCGCCATGGGCCACACCGGGCGGAAGATCGTCTTCACCCTGGTCGACCGGGCGGCGCTGTGGCTCATGCTCGCGGCCGCGGCCCTGCGCCTCTTCGCCAGCCAGCTCTGGCCCGCGCACTACGTGACGTGGGTGGTGGCCGCGAGCCTCGCCTGGGTGCTGGGGCTGGCGCTGCTGCTCGGGCGCCTCGCGCCGCTCCTCGTCGCGCCCCGCGTCGACGGCCGCGAGGTCTGACGGCCGCGCGCCGGCTTTCAAGCGGAGCGTTCCGGCGCGTTCCCTCTTGAAACGACGCCTCGCGCGCGCGCCGTGCGGGGCCTGCGCCCAACCCCGCGCGCCGTGGGGCGCCGCGCAAAGCCCGCACCCGCAGCTGCGGCGACGTGTCGCAGCGCGCGCCCCCGCACGGCGTGGCATCAGAAGCGCAATGCAGCCGGGCATGTGGCGGAAGCTGTTCTTCTCGATGTGCCTGGCGGCGGTGGCCCTCGCGCCCGCCGCCGCGCGCGCCGCCGCGTGCTGCATGTCGGCCTCCGTCGCGGGCACCGGCCGCCTCACCGTGTGGGAAGACGCGGCCGCGGGGCTGGTGACGAGCTGGAGCCACGGCACCGGCCGGTGGGACGCCGCCGGCCGCTACCGCCCCTTCAGCGCGGGGCACCTCGAGGACGAGCTCCGGGTCGACGCCTGGGGCCTGGTGCGCCTCGCGGAGGCCTGGCAGCTCTCGGCCCGCGTGCCGTGGGTGACGGGCGTGCGCGTCGCGCCCGACGGCACCAGCTCCGTGGGCACCGGCGTCGGTGACGTGTCGGCCGGCGTGCGGTGGGACGCCGTGCAGCTCGGCGCCTACGAGTGGGTGCCGGGCGTGGCGGTGCTGGCGCAGGTCATCGGGCCCACCGGCCGGCGCCCGGAGCAGGCCACCACCGTGCTGGGCGCCGACGCCACCGGCCGCGGGGCCTTCGCCGTCAGCCTCGGCGTCGCGCTCGAGTACGCCACCTCGCCGTGGTTCGCCCGCCTCGACGTCGCCGGCGTCTACACCGCGCCCTTCATGCGGGCCGACACCGGGCAGCTCCAGGCCTTCGGGCCCGGGCTCCAGGCCGCGCTCTCCGGCGGCCGCGAGCTCTTCGGGGAGCGGCTGGTGCTGGCCCTCACGCTGCGCCTCGAGCGCGAGTTCGCGCTGGCCCTCGACGGGCAGCCCGTGGCCGGCTCCGGCTCCACGGGCCTCACCGGCATCGTCAGCGGCAGCCTCAAGCTGACGCCGCACTGGTTCCTCCTCGCGGCGCTCAGCACCGAGTCGCTCGGCCGCCTGGGCCTCGTGCAGAACCGCGAGGAGCGCCTCGCCTTCACGCTCGGAGTCCGCCATGGCTTCTTCTAGGTCCTTCGTGCTCGTCGGCCTGCTGACCCTCTCGGCCTGCGCCACCGGCCGCGGCGCCGCGCCGTCGTCATCGCCGAGCGGGTTCGAGGGGCTCGTCCTCTTCCCTACGCGCGGCGCGCCGGCGACGGTGAAGGCGCTGCTGCAGCGCGCCGACGCCACCGTCGTCGTCTTCTGGTCCGCCGGCTGCCCGTGCGTGCGCCGCTACCAGGCCCGCATCGACGCGCTGGCCGCCGAGTGGGCGAGCAAGGGCGTGGCCTTCGTGGAGGTGGCGAGCAACGCGGGCGAGTCGCTCGCCTCGCTCCAGGAGGCCGCGCGCGTGCGCGAGCTGCCGCGGCCCCTGTGGCGCGACGACGGCGGCTTCTTCGCGAAGGCGCTCGGCGCGCGCTCCACGCCCACGGTGGTGCTGCTGCGCCGCGACGGCCAGGTGCTCTACCGCGGCTGGGTGGACAACGAGCGCGAGCCTGGTGCGCCCGGCCGCGAGGCGTGGCTCGAGGCAGCGCTGGCGGGCTTCGCCGGCGGCCCGGCCTTCGCCGCGAAGTCGCCCACCTGGGGCTGCACCATCACCCGCTCGCTCGCCTCGCCCGAGGCGCCCAGCTGCCACGTTCCGTCGCCCGAGGTGGCGTCCTCGACCGCGACTCCCCCTGGAGGTACGCCATGACTCGTCGTCTGCCGCTGCTCGCCCTGTCCCTCGTCGCCGTCGCCTGTGGCCCGGCGCCCACCACCGCCGAGCCGCCGAAGCCCACGGCGCTCACCAGCGCCACGAGCGGCGCCCTCTCGGTGGAGCTGCTCTCGTTCTCGCCGCTGGCCGTGGGGCAGAGCCGCGTCTTCTACCGCGTCACCCAGGACGGGCAGCCGGTGACGAAGGCGCAGCTCACGCAGAAGCCGGTGATGCACATGACGACGATGAGCCACGGGTGCCCGGTGCAGCAGCCGGCCGGCGAGGCGAACGCCGACGGGCTCTTCGAGGGGCTCCTCGTCTTCACCATGCCC
The DNA here is from genome assembly GCA_964449625.1 of uncultured Archangium sp. Classification (GTDB taxonomy): domain Bacteria; phylum Myxococcota; class Myxococcia; order Myxococcales; family Myxococcaceae; genus Archangium_A. The sequence continues at coordinate 10,398 of CAYUZK010000080.1, read as the reverse complement.
AGCATGGGCGAGGAGTACTGGGCGCTGACGCTGGACGTGACGGTGGACGGCGCCACGAGCCCGGTCACGGTGGACTTCGGGAAGGTGACGGTCGCCGACTCGCTGATGAAGAAGGTCGTCAGCCGCGGCACGCAGAAGATCATCCTCTCCTACGGCTACCCGTCGGCACCGAAGGTGGGCGCGAACGAGGTGGTGGTCACCGCGCACATGCCGACGGACATGATGAAGCTGAACTTCGCCACGGTCGACGACCTCGCCTTCACGCTGACGCCCGAGATGCCCAGCATGGGCCACGGCTCGAACGGCAACGTGAACCCCGTGCGCGGCGCCGACGGCCTCTACCGCGGCACCGTGGTGTTCAGCATGGCCGGCGACTGGGTGGTGCACCTGGGCGTGCGCGGCGGCGACGCGGACCTGGGCACCTACGACTTCGCCCTCGACCTGTAGGCGCGGCCGTCCCTTGACCTGGCCGCGCACTACTTGAGGAAGGGCACCATGAGCCGCAGGCTGTCGCCCTTGCGCACCTGCTGCACCAGGACTCCGACGACGTGCGCCGCGAGGAGCGCGAGCAGCGGCCAGCGCAGCCACGTGTGTACGTCTCGCGCGAGGAGCCCGGCCAGAGCCGGCGGCGTCGCGACGTCGCCCTGCACGAAGGCGCTCCAGCCGGAGCTGAATGCGAGGCCGATGCCCGTCGCGGCCGTTGCCAGGAGCCCCACGTAAAGGAGCGCGTGCGTCGCGCCGATGCCGCGGCGGTGCAGCGGCGGGAGGTCCATGGGCTCGGGCCTGGGGCTGCGCCAGCGCACCACCAGCCGCAGCAGCATGACGGCGCCCAGGACCATCCCCCCGGCAGAGTGCAGGCGCCCGGGCCACAGGCGCGCCACGTCGCCGTCGGGCAGGTCGGCCAGCACCGAGCCCATCACCAGGAGCCCCACCACCATCGCCGCCGACACCCAGTGCAGCGCCACCATCGGCGTCGACCAGCGGGCGCTCATGACACCGCCTCCGCGCCCCAGTGCCGCAGCGACAGGACCCCCAGCCACACCACCGACGCCGTCATCGCCGCCGCGCCGAGCAGCACGAAGACGGGCGAGGTGCCCAGGTACACCTCGCCGAGGATGCCGACGGGCATGAGCAGCCCCGAGAGCGCCAGCACCGCGGCCCCGGTCCGCGCCCCCGCCGAGGCCATGGCCAGCTTCGCCAGCACGAAGCCCAGGGCGAGGTTCAGCACCGAGAAGAGCGCGCCGTGCACGTGCGCGAGGCGCGCCTCGAAGTGTTTGCCGGTGGCGTAGCTCGCCGCCCAGGCCTCCTTGTCCGGCGCGAAGTCGCGCAGGTACACCAGCACGAAGCCGTACAGCATGAAGCCGGCCATCACGAGCAGGCCGACGCCGACGTTGTAGCGCCCGGTCTTCATGGGTGGTGCTCCCCGGGCGAGCCGGCGTGGGTGACGACGAGCACCAGGTCGCCGCCGTCGGCGGGCTCCACCGCGTGCGGTGCACCCGGCGGCACGAAGACGAGCTGGCCCGGGCCGAGCGGCAATCGCGCGCCGTCCTTCATCACTACCGTGCCCCGGCCCTCGAGGGCCTGGATGGTGACGAGCGCCATGGAGTGGTGCTCGGGGAGCACGGTGCCCTTCCGGAGCACGATGGCCGCGACCGTGAGGCCCGGCTCCTTCAGCACGGTTTTGCCCTCACGGGGCTCGGTGCCCTCACCGACGGTCGGGAGCGCGACGGTGCGCGCCGGGCCGGTGACCGCGGGCGCCGCGGCCGGCCCGTGGTGGGCCGCGTGCCGGTGGGCCTCGCCTCCGTGTGGCGCGGCGTGGTGCGGGCCTGCGGGACCGTGGGGGTGCGCGCAGCCGGACAGCGCGAGCGCTCCGGCCAGCGCGGCCGTGGCGAGGAACTTCGAGCGGAGGGTCATGACGTGCTCCTGTGGTGTCGCCTCTTCGGCGTGGGGAAAGGTCGTGGCTTCCGGGACCCGACGGGCGCCAGCAGGGCCAGCAGCCCCGCCACCGTCGCCCCAGCGTCACTGGCCCGGCGGCCGCCCTGGCCCGTCCAGGCGAGCACCTGTGTCGTGCCCATGACGATGGGGGCGATGGCCTCCGGGGTGACGTCGGCGCGGAAGTCTCCCGTGGCCTGGCCCTCGCGCACCGTCTCGACGAGGAACTGCCGGGTGCGCGTCACCGCCCGCGCCAGGCGCGCGGCGTCGGCCTGCGGGAGCGCGAGGTGGAACTGCTCCGACATCAGGAGCCGGAGCACGCCGCGGTGGGCCCCCACGGCAGCGCTGCGCGCTTCGATGAACTGGGCCAGGCGCGCGGCGGGCGGCAGCGACGTCGGCGGGTAGGTGCCCTCGAGCACCTCCTCCACGCGCGTCACCACCGCGGAGCGAAGCGCGTCGAGCGAGGCGAAGTGCCGGAAGATGGCGCCCGTGGTGAGGCCGACCGCCACCGCGAGGCTCCGGGTGGTCAAGGACTGCACGCCTTGCGTGGCGATGATCTCCAGCGCTGCGTCCACCAGCTCTACCTGTCGGGCCTCGGAGGGCCGGCGCTCGCGTCTCATGGCGTAGTAAGTAATCACTTACTCACACCAAGAGGCAAGCGCCGCCTTCGCCGATTCAGGGGAGGCGGGGCTCTACTTCGTGGGCGGGTACTTCTGCAGCTTGCGCTGCAGCGAGCGGCGATGCAGCCCCAGGCGCCGCGCGGCCTCGGAGACGTTGTCGCCGCAGTCAGCCAGCACCTTGTGGATGTACTCCCACTCCGCGCGGGCCAGCGAGGGCGTCTCGCCCACCGTCACCGGGCCGTCCTGGCCCAGCAGCGCGCGCAGCACCTCGTCGGCGTCGGCGGGCTTGGTGAGGTAGGCGGTGGCGCCCTTCTTCGTGGCGTCCACCGCGGTGGGGATGCTCCCGTACCCCGTCAGCATCACCACGCGCGTGTTGGGGTCCTTCTCGCGCAGCGCCTGGAGCAGCTCCAGGCCCGAGCGCCCCGGCATGCGCAGGTCGAGCACCGCGTACTCCGGCGCCTCCGCCGCGCTCGCCAGGGCCTCGTCGGCGTTGGCCGCGAGCGTCACCACGAAGCCGCGCTCCGCCAGCGCGCGCCCCAGCCGCACGCGGAAGGCCTCGTCGTCGTCCACCACCAGCAGCGTCGGTCCTTCGGGGTTGGTCATGGCCTGGGCTCCTCAGTCAGCGGCAGCGTGAAGCGCGCGGTGGTGCCCGCGCCGGGTGACGACCCGTAGTCCAGCGCGCCGCCGAGCTGCGTGGCCAGCGTGCGGGCGAGGAACACGCCCAGGCCCATGCCCTGGCCCGGCTCGCGGGTGGTGAAGAAGGGCTCGCCCAGGCGCGCCAGCACCTCGGGCGAGACGCCCGGGCCGTCGTCGTGCACCTCGAGCACCAGCCGCGCGCCGTGCACGCGCGCCGAAATCGTCACGCCAGTCTTCGCTGCGAGGAGCGCGTTGCGCACCAGGCTCGAGAGCGCCTGGCCCAGGGCCTCCTTCGGCCCCAGCACCGCCGGCGTCTCCAGCGTCGGCCGGGTGACGCGCGCGGCGCCGTCGAGGCCGGCCAGGGCCAGCGTCACCCACTCGCCGACGGTGACGCGCGTGAAGCCCTCGGCGGCCAGCTCGCCGCTCGAGGCCGACATGCGCTGGAGGATGTCGCGGCAGCGCTGCACCTGCGCGCGCACCAGCGCCGCGTCGTCGCGCCAGGGCTGCGGCGCGCCTTGTGCCTCGAGGGCGCGGCCCAGCTCCTTCGAGACGAGCGCGATGGTGCCCAAAGGCGTGGCGAGCTCGTGGGCGGCGCCGGCGGCGAGGGTGGTGAGCGCCGCCAGCTTCTCGTTGCGCGCGCCCAAGGCCCGGGCCTCGGCCAGCTCCGCCTCGCGACGCCGCAGCGCGGCCACCATGCGCTCCATGAAGGTGACGATGAAAGCCGCCGACACCGCGAAGGCCACCAGCATGCCCGCGAGGTGCAGTCGCATGAGCTGCGCGTGGTTGGGCAGCGCGAGGCGCTCGGCCGCCAGCTTCTCGAGCACGAAGAGGCCCCCGAAGCCGGCCATCGACGCGCCCAGCTGCGCCCACTGGCGGCCGCGCGAGAGCACCAGGGTGCCCAGGGCCACGTTGACGAGGTACAGCGCGGTGAAGGGGTTGAAGGGGCCGCCCGAGAGGAAGAAGACGGCGGTGTGCAGCAGCACGTCGAGGAGCATCACCCCGAGGATGACGTCTTCGCTCGCCACGCCGCCGCGCCGCTGCCACGCCAGCGCCGCCAGGTTCGACGCGAAGCCCAGGCCCAGCAGCAGGGCGAGCGGCCCGGCGTAGAGGGCGATGCCCAGGCCCGCGCCGGCCCACAGCAGGAGCAGCCCCTGCGCGAGCCACACGAACCACCGCACGCGCAGGAGCCACGAGAGGTTGAGCGCGGCGGTGTCGGACGAGGTGGCCGGGGCCATGGGCGGGGCGACTCTCGCGCACCGCGCCGCGGCTGACGAGCGAGGGTTGCGCGGCGGCGCCGACGGCGCTCTGGTGCGCGCCATGAACGAAGACGAACTCAAGGCAGAGCTGGAGCGCCTCAAGGCCGAGAACGAGACGCTCAAGGCGCGGAGCAACCGCGCGGTGTCTCTCAAGGTGTCCGAGAAGGGCGGCGTGTCGGTGTACGGGCTGGGGCGCTTCCCGGTGACGCTCTACAAGGAGCAGTGGCTCAAATTGCTCGACCTGGCCGACGACATCCGCCGCTTCATCGAAGAGAACGCGAGCCGACTCAAGGCGAAGGAGTAGGGCCCGAGCGTCAGGCCGGCAGCCACTCGGGGTCGTCGCGCCCGGCGACCGCTGCCACTGAAAGCGATTGAGTCCTCCGAGGTGGCCCGCTTGAGTGACGGCCACATGGGTCCCCTGGCGATGGTGGTGACGCGCGACGAGTCTCTGCCGCGCATGGTCTGGTACGCGAAGGTCGATCGCCGCGCGGGCACCTGCGAGGTCGAGGTCGGCCGCTTCGTGGAGGTGGACCCCGCGCCCGCGCCGCAGTGGGTGGTGGCCGGCTGCTGGGACGGCGACTTCACCGAGGGCGGCTTCCACGCCTCGGAGCACGTCTTCGGCAGCGGGCTGCGCGTCGACGGCGACGACGTGGTGATGGTGCCGGCGCACTCCACGGTGGACCGCTGCGTCTCGGCCCGCGACGGGCACGTGTGGCACCTGTCGAACTCGCTCGTGGTGCTGATGGGGCGCGTGGGCGCGCGCCTCGACCCCCGCAAGGACCACCGCATGTGGGGCGAGAGCATGTGCTTCGGGGTGTACAACTACGTGCGCCAGTTCCCCGTCATCCACCCGCGCATGCACGTCATGTCGCAGCTCATCTGGGAGAAGCTGCGCATCGGCCCCGACGGGCAGGCCTCGTACCGCTTCACCGACCGGCCGCGCGAGTTCGCGGACTACGCCGACTACTGCGCGCAGTTCGAGGCGGCCATGGCCGCGCTGTGGAAGAACGCGAGCGACCCGCGCCGCGCCCGCCCCATGCGCGCGGTGTCGAGCGCGAGCCGCGGCTACGACTCGAGCACCGTGCTGGCCTTCGCCACGAAGGTGGTGGGGCCGAAGATTCTGAGCTGGTCCGCGCCGCGGTCGAACACCCGCATGCCTCCCGCGGTGCAGAAGCTCCTCAAGACCAACCTCTCGGACGACGACGGCTCCGACATCGCGCGCACGCTGGGCGCCGAGCCGCGCTACCTCGACATGGACTACACGCACCTGGGCCGCGAACTCGAGGCGTGGATCTGGGCCAGCGGGCAGATCAACCCGGAGATCGTCTTCCACTCGCTCCTCGAGGAGGCCGCGCAGCACGAGGTGCCCACGCTCTTCTTCGCCGGCCACGCGGGCGACGGCGTGTGGGAGCGCGGCCTCTCGCCGCTCTTCCAGGAAGGCCAGGTCGTGCGCGGCGCCCAGAGCGGCTACGCGCTCATCGAGGCGCGCAACGCCTACGGCGTGGTGGAGTTCAGCGCGCCGTACGTCTTCATCCGCTCCGTGGGCTCGGTGCACCGGGTGACGAACAGCCCCGAGATGAAGCCGTGGACGCTGAACAACAACTACGACCGGCCCATCTGCCGGCGGGTGCTCGAGGAGCGCGGCGTGCCCCGCGAGGCCTTCGGCTTCGGCAAGAAGGCCGTGGCGCAGGACTTCGAGTCGCCTCAGGGCAAGGCGCTGCGCGAGCTCTTCTTCTCGATGAGCGACTGGTCACCCGCCACCGAGTCCATCTACCGGGGGCTCAACTTCGGGCTCTACTTCGCCGGCCGCGGCGGGCACTACCTGCGCACCCGCGGCGACCGCGGCAAGATGCTCGGCGTCGGCGGCGGCGACGCCAAGCGCAAGCTGGCCTCGGTGCGCGACCTCCAGCGCGGCACGCTCCTGTGGACCTCGGGGTGGCTGGCGGACCGCTACGCGAAGCGCTGAAACACCCCGTCAGCGCGCCTTGAGCACCCGCGCGCCGCGGGCCGGCACCGTCACCGTGGGGCCGCTCACCGACGCCTCGTTGTAGAGGTCGTCGAGCGCGCCCGAGGGGAGCCCCGACACCGCCTGATCCGTGTCGCCGCGGTTGAGGGCCACGTAGAGCGTCTGCGCGCCGTCGCGCATCGAGTACACCCAGGTGTCGGCCGTCGCCGAGATGGACGTGCGCTGCCCCCGGCGGAGCGCGGCGTGGGCCTTGCGCAGCTGCCCCAGCTTCGCCACCCGGCCCCGGAGCCACGCCTGGTCGGCGGTCAGCCCCGTCCACTGCATGAAGCGCCGGTTGTCGGGGTCGCCGCCGCCGGGCAGGCCAATCTCGTCGCCGTAGTAGAGCAGCGGCACGCCGGGGCTGGTGAAGAGGAAGACGAAGGCGTTGGCCAGGCGCTCGAAGGGCCGGCGGTACTGCGGCACCTGCGGCTGGTTGGAGAAGGCGACGTCCTTGCCGTCGGCGTAGGGGTTGCCCCACAGCGGCGTGTCCTCGGCCATGTGGATGACGCGGCCCAGGTCGTGGTTGCCGATCCACGGGCTCATCAGCGCGTTGGGCCCGTAGAAGGCGTCGTTGCTGGCGACGAAGTTGGCCAGCGCCGTCATCGTCGAGCGCCGCGTCACCACCGCCTCGAGCAGCTCGAGCCGGAGCGGGAAGTCGAACTGCCCATCGAGCTTCGTCTTCGGGTCCACGAAGCTCTTGAGGTAGTCGCGGTTGCTGAAGTCGTAGGTCTCGCCGACGAAGTACATGCGCGGGCGCGGGCTGCGCGTGGCGGCCAGCTTCTCGACCTCCGCGCGCAGCGCCGTGAGCCAGGAGCCGTCCACGTGCTTGATGGCGTCGAGGCGGTACCCGTCGGCCCCCGTCTCGCGCAGCAGCCGCACCGCCTGGGCGACCGAGTACTCGCGCGCGGCGGCCACGGTGTAGTTCCAGTGCGGCAAGTAGTCGGTGAACCAGCAGCGCTCGCCCTGCGCGCTCCAGTCGCAGACGTTGGAGCCGCACACGCACTGGCCGCCGTTGAAGTCGAGCGGCCAGAACCAGTCGCGGTGCTGCGCGTAGAGCGTCGACTCGCTGTGCACGTGCACCATGGCGAAGTCGTAGAGCACCTGGATGCCTCGTTGATGCGCCGCGAGCACCAGGGCCTTCAGGTCGGCCTCGGTGCCGAAGCACGACTCGTAGCGCTCGAAGTCGATGGGCCAGTACCCGTGGAAGGCGGAGTACAGCCGGCCATCGAAGCCCAGGCCGCCCACCGTCGCGTTCTTGAGCGGCACCGTCAGCCACAGCGCGTTGACGCCGAGCTCGTCGAAGTAGCCGGCCTCCAGCTTCTCGGTGACGCCCTTCCAGTCGCCGCCCTGGTACTGCCCGGCCGTCGGCACGCCCGCCACCGTGCAGTCGTTGGTGGGGTCGGCGTTGTGGAAGCGGTCCACGAAGATGAAGGCCATCACGCCGTCGCGCCAGTCGAAGGCGCCCTGCTGGGGCGCGTCGGGCTCACAGGTGAAGACGTCGCACTGCACGGCCTGGCGCACGCTGTTGCCGCCGGCCGAGAGCGCGGAGTTCGCCGGGTCCGTCACCCAGAGGGTGTTGTTGATGAGGAACTTGTACTCGACGGCGCTGCCGAAGCCGACCTCCACCCGGGCCACCCACTCACTGCCCTCGCGCTTCATCGGCACCCCGCGCTGCCAGCCGTCGGGGCGGAAGTCGCCGCGCACCTCCACCGACTGCTCGTCGAGCGCGCGGAAGCGGAACTCCACCTCGCAGCGGCGGTAGGGCTCCTGGCAGTCGGTGCGGCCCGCGTCGGCCCCGGCGTCGCCGCCGCCGTCCACCCCGCCGTCGTCGCCAGGCGCCACGGGCCCACAGGCCAGACACGTCACGAGGAAAGGACCCAGGAGCTGCCGCATGCCCACCGTCTACGCGAGCCTTCCCCGTCACGGGAAGGGGGCCGTGGGGTATGACGCCGTGGCCGGGGGGACCGGCGGAGCCCCCGCGCCCATGAGCGAAAACGAAAAGGTCGTGTTCGGAAACTCGATGGAGGGCCTGTGGCGGGCCCTCGAGCCGCACACGCCCGAGGAGAAGGAGGCCTTCACGCGCGCCGGCGTCACCGGCAAGGCCTTCAGCGCGGCCTACGCGCTGCCTGAGTACCTGGCCATCCTCGACGCGTGCGCGCGGAGCCGCTTCGCCGGCCAGGTGCCGCTCGAGCAGTACACCTCGGTGGGGCGGCTCTTCTTCGGCGGCTACGAGAAGACGCTGGTGGGCCAGGCGCTGATGACGGTGCTGCGCGTCATCGGGCCGCGGCGCACGCTCGAGCGCATGACGCGCAACTTCCGCACGGCCAACAACTTCAGCGAGGTCGAGGTGGAG
>CAYUZK010000080.1:0-1496 GCA_964449625.1 uncultured Archangium sp. | reverse complement strand
AGCTCGGTGTCGAGCTGCTCCTCGAAGGTGCGCAGCGAGTCGCCTGGGTCCTTCGGCGTGGTGGCCGCGCGCCGGGCCAGCACCTCGCGGTGCGCGTCGGCCAGCCCGAGCGCCGTGGCCCGCCAGGCCTCCCGCTGCGCGTCGTCGCGGAAGCGGTTGACGACGTCGCTGAACCAGCTCCCCGCGAGCCACATCGCGTGGCGGTGCTCGCCGCGCTCGAAGAGCGTGGCAGCGAGCGCCAGCACCGTCGTCGTCAGGCCGGTGAGGGCCGGCCCGTCGCCGTGGCGCTCGACGAGGGTGCGCAGCAGCTCGGGCGCGGTCAGTGGGTCGAGCGCGCCGTAGAGCGCGAAGCGACGGGCCGGGTCTCCGCCGTCGAGGGGCTGCGCGCGTGGATCGATGTCTCGCAGCGCCTCCAGGTCGCGACGGTACGGCCGCGTCGCCTCCCAGATGGCGGCGCGCTCCTCGGGGTGGGCGACGAAGCGCTCCCAGAAGCCGCGCAGCACCTCGTCGCGGCTGCGGCTGCCGCCCTCGCGCCGAAGCACCTCCGGGAAGCCGGGCACGAGCCGGGCGCGTCCCTCGGGGCCCAGCCGCGCCCAGGCGGTGAAGAGCAGCGTGACGCCACGCCCGTCGGGCGGCTCGGCGTGCGAGGCGAGGGACGACTGGAGCGAGAAGACGCGCCGCAGGGTCTCGTCGCGCGTGGCCTCGTCGTCGAGCCACGCCACGACGCACTCCAGCGGCCGGCCGTCGGTGGCCACGGCGAAGAAGGCGTCGAGGTGGTGGAGCGTGAGCGTCTGGCGTGTCTTCGGCGCCCCGGCCAGAGCGCGCGCCGCGGCCTCGGCGAAGGCCTGCACCTCGTCAGCGGCGCGGTACGGGCGCCGCGCGTCGCCGGTGCCCACGGCCCAGTGCAGCAGGTCGAGGGCCAGCGCCACCTCGAGCGCCTGCCGGCCGACCCAGCGGGCCAGGGCCTCGCGCGCGAAGGGCTCCACGTCGTCCCACGGGGTGCGCGTCAGCAGGCGCAGCGCGTCGCGCTGGAGCGGGCCCGAGGTCCGCTCGACCACCTCCACCACCGCGACGAAGTCGTCGCCGTCGAGCGGCGCGGAGAGGCGCTGGAGGAGCGTCGCGCACAGCGCGTCGTCGGTGGCCGCGCGGAGCCGCCGCACGAGGTGCTTGCTGCGCAGGCGCCCCAGCTCGCGCAGCACCCGGTCGAAGCAGCCGGGCTCGCTCCACAGCGCGTCGAGCGCGTCGGCGTCACCCAGGAGCGCCGCGCAGGCGAGCCGCAGGCCTGGCTCGGGCGCGGCGAGGCCCTCGCGCAAGGTGGGGAGCAGGCCCGCTGCCTCGAGCGCCGCGGGCACGTCGCGCGCGCTCGCCCGCACCAGCAGCGCCTCGGCCAGTGCTGCCTCGAGTTCGGCCCCGGGCACCGCGCGCGCGGCCAGGAGGAGCGCCCGGGCGCGCTCGCGGCTGCGCCGCCGGAGCGCCTCGACGTCGGCGATCAGCTC
>CAYUZK010000079.1:3326-24597 GCA_964449625.1 uncultured Archangium sp. | reverse complement strand
TGCGCCTGCGCGAGGGCGGGCGCGTCGTTGATGCCGTCTCCCGCCATCGCCACGAAGCGCCCCTCTCGCTGGAGGCGCTTGATGGCCTCCACCTTCTGGTCGGGGAGGACGCCCGCGATGACCTCGTCGAGCCCGAGCTTCTTCGCGACGGCTTGCGCGGTCGTCTGGCTGTCGCCGGTGAGCATGACGATGCGGATGCCTTCGGCGTGCAGCGCGCGGATGGCCTCGGGCGTGCTCGCCTTGATCTGGTCGGCCACCCCGACGAGCCCGGCCGGCTTCCCGTCGACGGCGATGAACATCACCGTCTGGCCCTCGACGCGGAGCGCCTCGGCCTGCTCGGCGAGGGCGCCCAGCTCGATCTGAAGCTGGGTCATGAGGGCGAGGTTGCCGAGCGCAACGGCGCGGCCGTCGACGTCTCCGCGCACGCCCTTCCCCGTGATGCTCTCGAACGCCGTCGCCTCGCCGAGGTCGACGCCTCGCGCTTCGCTGCCGTGCACGATGGCCGCGGCGAGCGGGTGCTCGCTCCCGCGCTCGAGCGTCGCCGCGAGGCGCAGGAGCGTCTCTTCGTCGAACCCCGCGCCGGGCCCGACGGACACGAGCGTCGGCTTGCCCTCGGTGAGCGTGCCGGTCTTGTCGACGACGAGCGTGTCGACCTTCCGCATGACCTCGATGGCCTCGGCGTTCCGGAAGAGCACGCCCATCGTCGCCCCCTTGCCCGTCGCGACCATGATCGACATGGGCGTCGCCAGGCCGAGGGCACACGGGCAGGCGACGATGAGGACGGCGACGGCGTTGATCAGCGCGTGCGCCATGCGCGGGTCGGGGCCGACGAGGCTCCAGACGACGAAGGTGACGACGGCGATGCCGATGACGACGGGCACGAAGTACCCCGCGACGAGATCAGCGAGCTTCTGAATGGGCGCGCGGCTCCGTTGGGCCTCGGCGACCATCGCCACGATCCGCGAGAGCAGCGTCTGGCTGCCGACCTTCTCGGCGCGCATGACCAGGGCCCCCGTGCCGTTCACGGTCGCCCCGACGAGGTGGTCGCCTTCGTGCTTCTCAGCGGGGATCGGCTCCCCGGTCACCATCGACTCGTCGATGGCGCTCGCGCCCTCGAGCACGAGGCCGTCGACGGGGATCTTCTCGCCGGGCCGCACCCGCAGCCGGTCGCCGACGACCACGGCGTCGAGCGGCACGTCCTCTTCCGAGCCGTCGTCCGCGAGCCGCCGCGCCGTCTTCGGCGCGAGGCCGAGGAGCTTCGTGATCGCGGTGCCCGTCGCCTGCCGCGCGCGAAGCTCGAGCACCTGCCCCAACAGGATCAGGGTGACGATGACGCCGCCTGCCTCGAAGTACACGGCCACTTCGCCGCTCTCGGCCCGGAACGCCGCCGGGAAGAGGCCGGGGAACAGCGCGGCGACGAGGCTGTACCCGTACGCCACGCTCACGCCGAGCCCGATCAGCGTGAACATGTTGAGGCTCATGTTCTTCACCGACTGGACTGCCCGAACATAGAACGGCCACGCGGCCCAGGTGCAGACGGGCGTCGCGAGGAGCAGCTCGAGCAGCGTGCGCACGCGGGGCGAGAGCAGCGCTGAGATGGGTTGGCCCGGCAGCATGTCGCCCATCGAGAGCACGACGAGGGGCACGGTCACGACCGCCGAGAACCAGAACCGCCGCGTCATGTCGCGGAGCTCGTGGCTCTCCTCAGGCGCAGCCGCGGACCCGGCGACGGGCTCGAGCGCCATTCCGCAGATGGGGCAGGGGCCCGGCTGGGCTGCCCGCACCTCGGGGTGCATGGGGCAGGTGTACTCCTGCGTGCCCGGTGCCCCGGCGGCCGGGCTGCTGGGCCGCGTGGCCGGGGGCTCGTGGCGCTCGGCTCCGTACGCCGAGGGGTCGCTCACGAAGCGGTCGCGGCAGCGGGCGCTACAGAAGACCGCCTCTGCGCCGTTCAGCGCGTGACGGTACACGCTGTCGACCGGGACCTTCATGCCGCAGACGGGATCGGTCGCCATCGCGGCGGCCGGCTTGGGTTGAGGCTCGCGATGGAGCGTGTGCTCTTGCATGGCTTGTCTCCGCGAGCCCGAGGCGATCCCGCGCGGCTGCTGCTCCTCGGGTCTGCACGAAGCGAGCCGTCAGGCACGGGGCGAGGGTCGAGGCCGGCCTCCAAAGCGACCGGCCCGTTTGGACGAACCCGCTCCATCAATCTGATGGGCGAAGACGAGACTGGGTGTGGGCTATAGACGGCGCATGAGGGTCTACGCATCTCTCCAGGAGGCGACCGACGGCTCGCTCCGGGGCTCGGCGCTGTGCCTGGGCAACTTCGACGGCGTGCATCTGGGGCACCAGGCCCTCTTTCAGGAGGCGGCGCGCCACGGGGTGGTGGTGGCGGTCACCTTCCTCCCGCACCCGGGCAAGGTGCTGCAGCCCCAGCTCGCGCCGCGGCTCATCGCCACCCAGGCGCGGAAGCTCGAGCTGCTGGCCGCCGCGGGGGTGGAGGCGACCATCGTGCAGCCCTTCAGCGCCGACTACGCCCGCACCGCGCCGGCCGACTTCGAGAGCGCGCTCTTCGACGGCGTGGGGGCGCGCTGCGTGGTGGTGGGCGCCGACTTCACCTACGGCAGCCGGCGCGCGGGCACGGTGGCGACGCTGACGGAGGCCGCCGCCACCCGGGGCGCGGTGGTGGCGGTGGTGGCGCCCGTGAGCCTCGAGGGGGTGGTGGTGTCCTCGAGCAAGATCCGCGAGTACATCCTCGAGGGGCGCGTGGAGGCCGCGCGCCGGCTCCTCGGTCGGCCCTTCGACCTCGACGGCGTGGTGGTGCCGGGCGCGGGGCGCGGCCGCACCATCGGCTTCCCCACGGCGAACGTGGACACCGGGAACGAGCTGCGGCCGGCGCCCGGCGTCTACGCCGTCCGCGCTGGAGTCCTCGGCGCCGGGGGCCCCGCGTGGCACGGCGGCGCCGCCAACATCGGCGTCAAGCCCACCTTCGGGGGGGGCGAGGTCACCATCGAGGCGCACCTGTTCGACTTCGTCGGCGACCTCTATGGCCAGCGCCTGAGGGTGGAGTTCCTCGAGCGGCTCCGGCCGGAGCGGCGGTTTGCCTCGGCCAGCGAGCTGTCGGCCCAGATTTCGAGGGATCTCGAGGCCGCGCGCGCGGCCGTCGCCCGGGGGGCCCCGCGCTGAGTGCTTGCTTTGCCGGTGCGGGGCGGTTTCAATTCGCCGGCTCTTTTCACGCGTAGGAATTTCGGGAGCACCACTCCATGTCAGGTCGTCTGGGCGAGCTGCTCGTTCGCGAAAGCCTCATCTCGGTTCAACAGCTGCGCAAGGCGCAGGAGGAACAACAGAAGAACGGGACCCGCATCGGCACCGCGCTCATCAAGACGGGGGCCATCGAGGAGTCCAAGCTCACGGACTTCTTGAGCAAGCAGTACGGCGTGCCGGCCATCAACTTGAAGGAGTTCGATGTCGAGCCCGACATCATCAAGCTGGTGCCCAAGGACGTGGCCGAGAAGCACCTCGTGGTGCCGGTGAACCGCGCCGGCAGCGCGCTCATCGTGGCCATGTGCGACCCGTCGAACATCTACGCGGTCGACGACCTCAAGTTCCTCACCGGCTACAACATCGAGGCCGTCGTCGCGAGCGAGCCCGCCATTCGCGAGGCCATCGAGCGCTACTACGCCATCAAGGGGCCCAGCCTCGAAGACATCGTCAACACGATGGAAGAGGACGACGTCGAGCTCACCGACGGGGGCGACGACGCCAACGTCGAGGAGGCCGCGAAGGCCGCCGACGACGCGCCGGTCATCAAGCTGGTGAACCTCATCTTGAAGGACGCCATCTCGAAGGGGGCCTCCGACATCCACGTCGAGCCCTACGAGAAGGACTTCCGCGTTCGCTTCCGCATCGACGGCGTGCTGTACGAGGTGATGAAGCCGCCGATGAAGCTGCGCAACGCCATCATCTCGCGCCTGAAGATCATGGCCTCGCTCGACATCTCCGAGCGGCGCCTGCCGCAGGACGGCCGCATCAAGATCAAGCTGGGCGGGGGCAAGGAGATGGACTTCCGCGTGAGCGTGTGCCCCACGCTCTTCGGCGAGAAGGTCGTCATGCGCCTGCTCGACAAGTCGAACCTGCAGCTCGACATGACGAAGCTGGGCTTCGACCCCGAGCCGCTCAAGTGGTTCAAGGAGGCCATCGACCGGCCGTACGGCATGGTGCTGGTGACGGGGCCCACGGGCTCCGGCAAGACGACGACGCTCTACTCGGCGCTCTCGGCCTTGAACGACCCGACCACCAACGTGTCGACCGCGGAGGACCCGGTGGAGTTCAACTTCGCCGGCATCAACCAGGTGCAGATGCAGGAGTCCATTGGCCTCAACTTCGCGGCCGCGCTGCGCAGCTTCCTGCGGCAGGACCCCGACACGATCATGATCGGCGAGATCCGCGACTTCGAGACCGCGGAGATCGGCGTGAAGGCGGCCCAGACTGGTCACTTGGTGCTCTCGACGCTGCACACCAACGACGCCCCGGGCACGGTGAGCCGCCTGCTCAACATGGGCATCGAGCCGTTCATGGTGACGGCCTCGCTGAACCTCATCCTCGCGCAGCGCCTGCTGCGGCGCCTGTGCAACGCCTGCAAGCGGCCGGCGGAGAACGTCGACGAGCAGGCGCTGATCGACGCGGGCATCGCCGCCGACAAGATCGGCAGCTTCACGGTCTACGACAAGGCCGGCTGCAAGGAGTGCAACGACCGCGGCTACCGCGGCCGCGTCGCCGTGTACGAGGTCATGCCCTTCTGGGACGGCCTCAAGGAGATCGTCATCAACGGCGCCTCGGCCGCCGAGCTGAAGCAGGAGGCCATTCGCCTCGGCATGCAGACGCTCCGCATGGCCGCGCTGTCGAAGGTGATGGCCGGCACTTCCACCATCGAGGAGGCGGTGAGCAACACCGCCCCCGACCGCTTCTAGGAGAGACCCCGTGGCGAACCTGCATCAACTCTTGAAGGCCATGGTCGACCGTGGCGCCTCCGATCTCCACATCACCACGGGGTCGGCGCCGCAGCTGCGCATCGACGGCGAGCTGGTGCCGCTGAAGATGAACCCGCTGACGCCGGTCGAGACCAAGCAGCTGTGCTACTCGATCCTCACCGACGCGCAGAAGCACAAGTTCGAGGAGGACAACGAGCTCGACCTCTCGTTCGGCGTGAAGGGGCTCTCGCGGTTCCGCTCGAACATCTTCATGCAGCGCGGCGCGGTGGCCGGCGCCTTCCGCACCATCCCGTTCAAGATCCTGACCTTCCAGGAGCTGGGGCTGCCGCCCATCGTGCAGGAGCTCTCGAAGAAGCCGCGCGGGCTCATCCTCGTCACGGGCCCCACGGGCTCGGGCAAGTCGACGACGCTCGCGTCGATCATCGACAAGATCAACACCGACCGTCACGAGCACATCATGACGATCGAGGACCCCATCGAGTACCTGCACCCGCACAAGAACTGCCTGGTGAACCAGCGCGAGGTCGGCGCCGACACCAAGTCGTTCAAGCTGGCGCTCAAGTACATCCTCCGCCAGGACCCCGACGTGGTGCTGGTCGGCGAGATGCGCGATCTCGAGACCATCGAGTCGGCGCTGGTGATCGCCGAGACCGGCCACATCGCCTTCGCCACGCTGCACACCAACAGCGCGGTGCAGACCATCAACCGCATCCTCGACGTGTTCCCGCCGTACCAGCAGCCGCAGGTGCGCGCGCAGATGTCCTTCGTGCTCGAGGGCATCATGTCGCAGTCGCTGCTGGCGAAGGCGGCCGGCGGCGGGCGGGTGCTGGCGCTGGAGGTGATGATCCCCAACCCCGCCATCCGCAACCTCATCCGCGAAGACAAGGTGCACCAGATCTACTCGCAGATGCAGGTCGGCCAGTCGAAGTTCGGCATGCAGACCTTCAACCAGGCGCTCGCCGCGCTCCTCTCGCGCAAGCTGATCAACATGGAGGAGGCCTTCGGCCGCAGCTCCGACCCCGACGAGCTCAAGAACATCATGGCGTCGGGCGGCGGCATGAACCTGCCTGGTCACCAGGCCTCGGGCGCGGTGCCGCGGCCCGGCGGGCCCCCGGGTAGGTAGGGGTAGGCAGCGGTCACTCATTTGGACTTTGGCGTGGTGGGGCTAGCATGCGCCACCAGTCCTCACTTTTTGCCCCCCGAGAGTCATGGCCCAGCAAGCTGCCGCAGCGAAGCCCGCCGCCCGATCTGCCAAGAAGAGCTCGGTGCCCCTCTTCATCTGGGAGGCGAAGACCAAGCAGGGCGAGGTGAAGAAGGGCGAGATGGAGGCCGGCGACCTGAAGGCGGTCGAGTCGCGCCTGGTCTCGCTGGGGCTCACGCCCACCAAGGTCCGCAAGAAGACGATCCTCGACACCGACCTCTCCTTGCCCGGTGGCATCGCGGGCAAGGACATCCTCATCTTCACGCGCCAGTTCGCGACGATGATCGACGCCGGTCTGCCCCTGGTGCAGTGCCTCGACATCCTGGGGAGCCAGACGGACAACCCGGCGTTCCGCAAGGTCATCTTCGCGATCAAGACGCGCGTCGAGGGAGGCTCGACGTTCTCTGACGCGCTCGCTGACCACCCCAAGGTCTTCGACGAGCTCTACGTGCAGCTGTGCGCGGCCGGTGAGGTCGGCGGTATCCTCGACACCATCTTGAACCGCCTGGCCCTCTACCGGGAGAAGGCCGAGAAGCTGAAGGCGAAGGTGAAGGGGGCGCTCACCTACCCGGTGGCCGTGATCTGCATCGGCGTCATCGTCACCGCGGTGCTGCTGGTGAAGGTGACCCCGGTGTTCGCCGCGATGTTCGCCGACTTCGGGTCGGCGCTGCCTGGCCCCACCCAGTTCGTCGTCGACCTGTCGGAGTGGATGCAGCAGTACATCTTGCACCTGATCGCGGGCGTCGCGGCGGCGGTGTTCTCATTCACGGCCTTCTACCGAAACCCCCGGGGCAGAGAGCTCTTCGACAAGGTCATCCTCCACGCCCCGTTGGTCGGCGATCTCCTCCGGAAGGTGGCCGTGGCGCGCTTCACGCGGACGCTGGGCACGATGATCAGCTCGGGCGTGCCCATCCTCGACGCGCTCGACGTGACGGCGAAGACCGCCGGCAACCGGACCATCGAGGCAGGCATCCAGTACGTCCGCGGGAAGATCTCCGAAGGTAAGAACATCGCGGGCCCGCTGGCCGAGACGAAGGTGTTCCCGTCGATGGTGGTGCAGATGATCGGCGTCGGCGAGGCCACCGGCGCCATGGACCAGATGCTGGGGAAGATCGCCGACTTCTACGATGACGAGGTCGACGCCGGCGTCGCCAGCCTCACCTCGCTGATCGAGCCCATCATGATGGTCTTCCTCGGTGGCGTGGTCGGCGGCTTCCTCATCGCCATGTACCTGCCCATCTTCAGTATCGCCGGTGCCATCAAGTAGTGGCGCAGCCGGGGCGGACCTCAAGGTCCGCCTCCTCTGGCTCACGCTCTTTCGCACCGTCGCCACGACGCTCGTGCTGGGCGGCCTGGCGGCGCGGTACGCCTCGCGTGCCTGGCCCGAGCTGAGCTCGGGAGACTTCGCGTCCTTCGCGATCATCGGGACGGTCTTCGTCCTCACCCTGGTGACCGGGCTCTTGCTCCGTGCGGGCAAGGCGGGCCACGGCGCGGCCTGGCTGCAGACACTCTTCGACGTGGCGCTCTCGGCCGCGGTGGTCACGCTGACGGGCGGCCAGGGCTCGCCGTTCACCTTCCTCTTCCTCCTGGCCATCATCGGCTCGGGGCTGGTGCTGGGCGCGCGGGGTGCCCTGGTGGGGCTGCTGGGGGCCGCGGCGGCCTACGGCGTCATCGTGGCGATGGCGCTGACGCAACCCAACCCCGCGGTGCCCCGCATCGCGGTCGACGCGGCCATTCAGTTGCTCGCGCAGACGCTGATCGCCGTGCTGAGCGGCTACGTCGGCGAGCAGCTGGTGCGCGCTGGCGGCCGGCTCCTCGCCAGCGAGGCGGACCTGCGGGAGCTGACCGCTCTGCAGAACGAGATCGTCCGCGTCATGCCCTCGGGCCTCGTCACCTGCGACGCCGAGGGCCAGGTGACGTTCTTGAACCCCGTGGGCGCCGGCATTCTCGGGGTCGAGCAGGACACGGTGGGGGTGGCGCTGGAGTCGCTGGTGCCCGGCGCGTCGACGCTCAAGGGGTTGGCGCGCGCGGAGCTGCGGGTCGACTCGCCGCGGGGCACGCGGGTGCTCGGCCTCTCGGTGACGCCGCTGCGCGATCGGGGGCTGCTGATCGTCTTTCAGGACCTGACGGAGCTGCGGCGCATCGAGCGCGAGCTCGCCAGCATCGACCACCTCGCGGCGCTCGGGCGCATGTCGGCGCAGCTGGCCCACGAGGTGCGCAACCCGCTGGCGGCCATGCGCGGCGCCGCGCAGATGCTGGCGGGCGACGCCGCCGGCACCCCCTCGGAGCGCCTGGCCCGGCTCGTCATGCGCGAGGCCGATCGCCTCGCCGAGCTCGTCGAGGGCTACCTCAAGCTGGCCCGGCCGCCGCCGCCCGTGCGCACCCCGCTGCGGTTGGACCTGGTGGCCCACGAGACGGTGGAGCTGCTCCGCGCCGACCCCGCGCTGGCCGGGCTGAACGTCGAGGAGCGTCTCGAGCCGGTGGAGGCCGACGCGGACCCCAACCAGGTCAAGCAGCTGCTGCTCAACCTCCTGCGCAACGCCGCCCGGGCCGTCGACGCCTCTCGCGGCCGGGTGTGCGTGCGCGTCGGGCGGCGCAACGAGCACCCGGTGGTGGAGGTGTGGGACAGCGCCGGCGCCATCGCCCCCGAGGACCGGGTGCGCATCTTCGAGCCGTTCTTCGGCCGCGACCGAGGGGGCAGCGGCCTGGGGTTGTCCACCGTGCACACCATCGTGCAGGCCCACGGCGGCACCGTCTCGGTCGAGAGCGACCCCGCGCAGGGCACGACCTTCTCGGTCGTGCTACCGCGCACGGAGGAGGCACGGCATGGCGCGCATTCTGATCGTTGACGACGAGCAGTCGCTCCGGGAGGTGCTCGAGCTCCTCTTCATGCGGGCCGGGCACACGGTGGACACGGCCGCCACGCTCGCCGAGGCGCGCTCGGCCCTCGCGGCCCACCCCGTGGACCTGGTGGTGAGCGACTTCCGCATCGGCCCCGACTCCGGGCTCGACGTGCTCAAGAGCGCGCGGGGGCTCTCGAGCCCGCCGGAGGTCATCATCATCACGGCCTACGGCACGCCCGCGTCGGCGGTGGAGGCGATGCGCCAGGGGGCCTACGACTACATCAGCAAGCCCTTCGACAACGACGAGCTGCTGCTGCTGGCGGCGCGGGCGCTCGAGAAGGCGCGGCTGGCCGAGGAGAACCGGCAGCTGCGGCACACGCTCTCGCCGCGCGGCGCGTACTTCATCGGCACGAGCGAGGCGATGCGCCGCGTCTGGGCGCTGGTGGACAAGGTGGCCAACGCCCGCTCGACGGTGCTCATCACAGGCGAGAGCGGCACGGGCAAGGAGGTGGTGGCGCGGGCCATTCACGACCGGGGTGCGCGGCGCGGCTCGCTCTTCGTGCCGGTGAACTGCGGCGCGCTGGCCGAGGGCGTGCTCGAGAGCGAGCTCTTCGGTCACGTGCGCGGGGCGTACACGGGGGCCAGCGGCGACCGCACCGGCATCCTCGTGTCGGCGGGCGACGGCTCGGTGCTCCTCGACGAGGTCGGCGAGCTGCCGCTGGGCACGCAGGTCAAGCTCCTGCGCGTGCTGCAGGAGCGCCGGGTCAAGCCCGTCGGCAGCTCGCGGGAGGTGCCCTTCGAGGCGCGCATCATCGCCGCCACCAACCGGCGCCTCGACGAGGAGGTGAAGGCGGGCCGCTTCCGGGAGGACCTCTTCTTCCGGCTCAACGTCATCAACGTCGAGCTCCCGCCGCTGCGCGCCCGGCGCGAAGACATCCGCCCGCTGGCCGAGTACTTCCTCGCGACGGTGACGGCCGAGCTGGGCCGGCCCGGGCTGGGCTTCGCCGAGGAGACGCTGCGGCTGCTCGAGCAGTACTCCTTCTCGGGCAACGTGCGGCAGCTGCGGAACATCGTGGAGCGCTGCGCGACGCTGAGCGACAGCCTCGCGCTGGGCCCCGACAGCCTGCCCGCGGCGGTGCGGGGCCTGGGCGAGGCGCACGACGCGGCCGCGGTGCAGCTCGGCGAGGGCTTCTCGCTCGAGCTCCACCTCGACGAGCTCGAGAGCCGCTTCCTGCTCGAGGCGCTGCGCCGGGCCGGTGGGGTGAAGATGAAGGCCGCCGCGCTGCTGGGGCTCACCTTCCGCTCCATGCGCTACCGGCTGGCCAAGCACGGCCTCGGCGAGCGGGAAGAGCCGTGAGGGCGAGGCTCCTCGCGCTCTCGGTGCTGGTGAGCGCCGCGGCCGTCGGGGTGACGTGGGTGTCGGTGCAGCCGCTGATCGCCCGCGCGGCGGCCGGAGGGGTGGAGCGGGCCCAGCGCCTCGCCGCGGTCGTCCTCGCGCTCGACTTTGCGCTCGCGGCCCTGATGGTCTTCGTGGTGCTCTACTTCTCGCTCGGGCGGCAGCTCGTGCGGCTCCAGGGCACGGTGCAGGGCCTCGCCGGGCTGGAGGAGGCGGGCTCGGGGAGCCTGCTGGTGCGCCTCGACGGCGCCCTGCGGCGCCTGGCCCGTGAGCTCGCCGGGGAGCGCGCGCGCGTGACGGCGCAGCTCGAGGAGCTGCGGGCCTCTCACGAGCAGCTCGTGCGCCTGCAGGCCGAGCTGGTGGCGACCGATCGGCTGGCGACGGTGGGCAAGCTGGCCGCGGGCGTGGCGCACGAGGTGGGCAACCCGCTCGCCGGCATCCTGGGGTACCTGTCGGTGGTGCGCATGCGCGCCGGGGGTAACGCGGAGCTGGGCGACCTGGTGGACCGCATTGAGGGCGAGGTGCAGCGCATCGACCAGATCGTCCGGGCGCTCCTGGAGCTGGGGCGACCGTCTCGGGGCAAGGCCCAGCCGCTCGACGTGCGCCCCGTCGTCGACTCAGCCGTCAAGCTGCTCACGGCCGGCAAAGACTTCGAGCGCGTGGCGGTGACGGTGCATGGCCCGAAGAGCCTGTGGCTGCTGGGCGAGGCCGGGCCCCTCTCGCAGGTGCTGGTGAACCTGCTGCTCAACGCCAGCCAGGCCATGGGCGGCGTGGGCGCCATCGAGCTGCGGCTCGAGGAGGGCTCACCGGGGCGCCTGCACGTGGACGATCACGGCCCCGGCGTGCCGCCTGAAGTGAAGGCGCGGCTCTTCGAGCCCTTCTTCACCACCCGGCCGGCGGGGAAGGGCACGGGGCTGGGGCTGGCCGTGTCGCGGCACCTGCTCTCGCAGTTTGGCGGGGCGCTCGAGGTGGGCGACGCGCCGGGCGGTGGCGCGCGCTTCACGATCACGCTCCCGGCGCCATGACGGGCGCGTGCTAAAGCTCGGGGCATGGCAACCCTGCGCCAGGTGCTGATCGCCGATGACGAGGCGTCGATCCGCCACGTGCTCACGCTGGTGCTCAGCGAGAGCGGCTACGAGGTGCGGGCCGTGGCCGACGGCGCGGAGGCGCTCAAGGAGCTGCAGGCGCGCGCCTACGACGTGGTGATCTCCGACGTGCGCATGCCCGGGCTCGACGGCATGGCGCTGCTCGAGCGCGCGCTGGCCCTGCACCCCGAGCTCACGTTTCTGGTGATGAGCGCCTACGGCTCGAAGGAGCAGGCGCTCGAGGCGGTGACGCGCGGCGCCTGGGACTTCATCGAGAAGCCCTTCCGCCCCGAGGAGATCGTCTTCCTCCTGCGGAAGGCCGAGGAGCGGCAGCGGCTGGTGCGCGAGAACCGGCGGCTGCGCGGCGCGCCCCCGCCCGCGGGCCCCCTCGAGCGGCTGCAGGGCTCGAGCGAGGGGCTGGCGACGGTGAAGAAGCAGATCGCCCGGCTCGCGGCCGTCTCGACGACGGTGCTCATCACCGGAGAGTCGGGCACGGGCAAGGAGCTGGTGGCGCGTGCGCTCCACGAGCTCTCGCCGCGGGCCACGCTGCCCTTCGTGGCGGTGAACTGCGGCGCGATCCCTCCCGGGTTGATCGAGTCGGAGCTCTTCGGCCACGCGCGCGGGGCCTTCACCGACGCGCGCACCGCCAAGCGCGGGCTCTTCACCGAGGCCGACGGGGGCACCATCTTCCTCGACGAGGTCGGCGAGCTGCCGCTCCAGGCCCAGGTAAAGCTCCTGCGCGTGCTGCAGGAGAGCGAGGTGCGGCCGGTGGGCGAGAGCCGCGTCGAGAAGGTCGACGTGCGGGTGGTCGCCGCGACCCTGCGCGACCTGGGCCGGCTCGTGGAGCGCGGTGAGTTCCGGGAAGACCTCTACTTCCGGCTCAACGTGGTGCAGCTCAAGGTGCCGCCGCTGCGCGAGCGCCGCGACGACGTCCTGCCGCTCGCCGACGTGTTCCTCGCCCGCTTCAACCGGACCTTCAACCGCGACCCGGCGATCACCGGGCTGAGCCCCGAGGCGCAGCAGCAGCTGCTCGCGTACCGGTGGCCGGGCAACGTGCGCGAGCTCGAGAACGCGCTCGAGCGCGCGGTGCTCCTCGCGGACGGCGCGCAGATCGTGCCCGAGAACCTGCCCGAGAAGCTGTGGGTGGTGCCGCCGGGCCCCGCGTCCGAGGCCCTGGCGCTCCCCCGGCCGGCCGAGCTGCAGTTCTCGCTCAAGCGCGCCATGGACACGCTCGAGCGGCGCTTCATCCGCGCGGCGCTGCGCCGCACGAAGGGCAACCGCACCCGCGCGGCGGAGCTGCTCGAGATCAGCCACCGCGCGCTGCTCTACAAGCTCAAGGAGTACGGCATCGACGCCGACGCCGAGGGCGAGCGCCCCGAGACCGACGAGCTCTGATCGCACTGCCGGTAGTGGTGGGAGAATGCCTACACCTACAGATGGTATAAATGCATATCTTTGACGTATAATTATGGGCTCAAAGAGCGATCATCGTCGTTGACAGGCTTTCGCGCGGGGTCGAGACTTCCGATCCTGATGAGCGGGGACTCCAAGAGAAACCGGGTGCAGACGCTCCGCGAGGAGCGGCTCCTGTCGAAGGCCGAGCTGGCGCGCCGGGCGGGGGTCTCGGCGCTGACCATCGATCGCGTGGAGCGCGGGGCGCCCTGCCGGTTGGACACGAAGCGGAAGATCATCCTCGCGCTGGGGCTCAAGGTGACCGACCGCGAGCAGGTGTTCGAGGACTGACGGTCAATTTTTTTCAAGACCGGCGGAACGGGCCTAGGCTGTCGAGAGCAGAACGAACCAAGGAGCTGGCTTCATGGCGAAGGGCAAACTGGCGCTGGGGCTCGACATCGGATCTTCCGGGGTCAAGCTCATCCAGCTCAAGGAGCAGCGGCGGCGGGGCGAGGTGGTCTACGCGCTGCAGAGCTTCGGCATGAAGCCGCTGCCCCCCGAGGCGATCGTCGACGGCGCGCTGATGAACTCGACGGCCATCGTCCAGGCGATCCAGGAGCTGCTCGGCGAGCTCAAGGTCAAGCAGAAGGAGGTCGCCATCGGCGTGAGCGGGCACTCGGTGATCATCAAGAAGATCGCCATGCCGCGCATGTCGCAGGATGAGCTCGAGGAGGCGATCCAGTGGGAGGCGGAGCAGCACATCCCCTTCGACATCAAGGACGTGAACCTCGACACGCAGATCCTCCGGCCTGACGCCAACGACGCCACCGGCCAGATGGACGTGCTGCTGGTCGCGGCGAAGAAGGACATGATCAACGACTACTCGTCGGTGGTCTCGGAGGCGGGGCTGACGGCGGTGGTCGTCGACGTGGACGCCTTCGCGGTGCAGAACTGCTTCTCGGCGAACTACGACGTGCCGCAGAACGAGACCATCGTGCTCATCAACGCGGGCGCCGCGGTGGTGAACATCAACATCCTCTCGAACGGGGTGACGACGTTCACCCGCGACGTCACCATCGGCGGCAACCAGTTCACCGAGGAGATCCAGAAGCAGCTCAACGTCTCCTACGAAGAGGCCGAGGCCCTCAAGGTGGGCGGCGGGCGCGCCGACGCCGACGCGGTCGTGCCCCAGGAGGTCGAGAAGGTGATGAGCCAGGTCGCCGAGCAGGTGGCCGGTGAGATCCAGCGCTCCCTCGACTTCTACGCCGGCACCGCGGCCGACGCCTCGTTCACCAAGGTCTACCTGTCGGGCGGCACCGCCAAGGTGCCCGCGCTCTTCAAGACCATCGAGTCGCGCGTGGGCGTGCCGGTGGAGATCTTGAACCCGTTCAAGAAGATCGAGATCGACAACCGCAAGTTCGACCCGGCGTTCATCATGGACGTCGCGCCCCAGGCCGCCGTGGCGGTGGGCCTGGCGCTCCGCAAGCCCGGCGACAAGCTCAGCGCAGACTAAGGACCGAACCAGATGATGATCCGGATCAACCTCCTGCCAGTTCGGCAGGTTCAGAAGCGCGAACAGGGTCGGCAGTACCTGGTCGTCCTGGCCGGCGTGACGCTCATGGCGCTGGTCGCCAACGGCTACTGGTACTACTGGATGGAAGACAAGCGCGTCGCGGCCCAGCGGCGCCTCGACGACACCAACAGCCGCATCGCCCAGCTCGAGAAGGTGATCGGCGAGGTGACGAACCTCAACCGCCGCAAGAAGGAGGTCGAGGAGAAGCTCGCGGTGCTCGACAAGCTGCGCAAGCAGCGCGGCGGCCCGGTGAAGCTCCTCGACGCGCTCGCCACGGCCATGCCCAAGAAGGTCTGGGTGACCGACTTCGACGAGAAGGGCGGCGGGGTGAAGCTGGTGGGCAACGCCGAGAGCTTCGAGGACGTCTCGGAGCTCATGCGCGGCCTCAACAACATCGTCTGGACGCCCAAGGGCATGGGGCGGGTCGTCGAGCGCAAGCGCGATGGCTCGGGGGCGCGGGTCGAGATCATTCAGGGAGAGAGCTCGATCGTGGACTTCGCCTCTCCCGAGGTCAGCTACTTCTTTTCGAACCTCGAGCTCAAGTCGACCGAGAGCGCCGGCGCGAAGGGCGCCAAGGCGGTCAAGTTCGAGATGTCGCTCAACGTCAACTACGCGATCTGAGGCCACCCCTTGGAACAACTGATCGAACGCATCAACAAACTTGCCACCCCGCTGAAGGCGGGCATCGTGCTGGGCGTGGCGCTGGCGCTGACCGCGGGGACCTACTTTCTGCTCATCACGGACATCGAGCTGGCCCTGGAGGGCCTGGCGAGCCAGCAGGAAGCGGCGAACCGGACCCTCGCCGAGAAGCAGGCCATCGCCGACAACCTCGTCGAGCGGCGCAAGGAGATGGACGCGCTCGAGACCCGGTTCCAGGAGGCGCTGACCCAGCTGCCGGAGCGCAAGGACATCGAGGAGCTGCTCGCGCAGCTCAACGACGTCGGCAAGAAGTCGGGCCTCGAGATCAGCAAGGTCGTGCCCGGCAGTGAGAAGCAAGAAGGCTTCTACGCGAGCATCCCCATCAACGTGTCGGTGAGCGGCAACTACCACGAGGTCGCGATGTTCCTGCAGGAGATCGCCAACCTGCGCCGCATCGTGAACGTGTCGGGCATCAAGATGGGGTCGCCCAAGGTGCACAACGAGAAGGTGTCGCTGCAGTCGGAGTTCCTCGCCACCACCTTCCGCTTCAGCGAAGGCAAGGGCTCGAAGGGGGCCCAGCCATGAGCGCCTCGATTCGCGGCTGGCCGCGCCACCTCCTGGCCCTCCTGGCGCTCACGCTGCTGAGCGCCTGCGGCGACGAGGCCCCCCCTCCCGCGGCGGTCCCCTCGGCGCCGGCGCCCGCGCGCAAGGCGGCGGTGGTCGCGGCGGCGCCCACCGAGGTCGCGGCGGTGGTGGAGTACTCCTACAACCCCATCAACAAGCGCGACCCCTTCCGCGGGCTCAACATCGAGTCCTCGCGCTCGGGCGGCGGGGACGAGCCGGTGGAGGAGCGCCAGGTGTGCGCCGAGCCGCTGTGCCAGTACGACCTCGACGACCTGACCGTGGTGGCGGTGGTGAGCGGCGACGCGAACCCGCTGGCGATGGTGGAGGACCGCGCCGGCGTGGGCTTCCTCGTTCGCCGCAACACGAAGATCGGCAACCAGGGGGGCAAGGTGACGCAGGTGCTCCGCGACTGCCTGGTGGTGACCTCCTTCATCAGCGGGCCTGACAACAAGGCCCAGGCGGTCAAGACGAACATGTGTGTGAAGACGGACACGAGGAGCACGCCGCCCCTCGATTTGCTGACCGGGAAGGTGACCCAGTGAGCCGGGAGCGCGTGGCAACGATGAGCCAGGAGAAGACCAACATGAAGATTGCCCTGATGTTCGGGCTCGTCGCCTCATCTGTACTGGCGAACGAAGCGAACTCGCTGACCGGCGTCACCGTCAGCCCCACCGCGAGCGGGGTGGACGTCACGATCCGCAGCAGCCAGGCCCCGGTCTTCAACGTGTTCCGGCTCAAGGAGCCTGATCGCCTGGTGGTCGACGTCTCGAACGCCTCGGTGGACGCCATCAAGGGCCACCACGAGGGCGCCGGGCCGGTGACCGGCGTGGTCGCCTCGCAGTTCAGCGACTCGAAGGCCGTGGTGGGCCGGCTGCTCCTGGGCCTCAACGGCGCCCGGCGCTACGACGTCAAGGCCATCGCCGACGGCCTGGTCATCTCGGTGGACGGCGAGGGCGCCCAGCCGCAGCCGCTCGCGGCAGCGACGCCGGGCGAGACCATCGTCTCCTCGCGGCTCGACGAGAAGGCCGTCAGCAAGCCGGCGACGCGCCTCAAGGCCATCACGGCCTCGGCCGACGGCTTGCGGCTGGTCACCGACGGCGAGGTGGCCCGCTTCGAGGTCATCGAGCTGGCGGACCCGTCGCGGGTGGCCATCGACCTGCTGGGCCTCAAGGGCTCGCCGCGGGCGCCGAAGGTGAGCGGCCTGCGCAACGTCGCCGACGTGCGCGTCGGGGCTCACGCAGACAAGGTGCGCGTGGTGGTGGAGTTCGCGTCGCGGCCGACCTTCGAGATCAAGCGTCGTGGTGACGGCCTCGCGGTGATGCTGGGGGCGCCGACGCAGGGCCCCGTCGCGGCCGCGGAGGCTGACGTCGCGGAGATCGAGATCGACGGCGCGCCGGTAGCGCTGGAGCGTGCGGCGGCGCCGGTGCTGGCGCAGCGGGCCGAGATCACCGCGGTGGACTTCAAGGAGAGCGCGGCGGGCGGCGTGGTGCAGCTCACGCTCAAGGGCGCGGTCAAGTGGGCGGTCGAGCGGCCCGACGGCAAGAGCGCGGTGCTCAACCTGAGCGGCGCGCACCTCGCGCGGCAGCTCGAGCGGAGCCTGGACACCTCTGCCCTCGAGACCCCGGTGAAGATGGTCAGCGTGTTCGCCGTGCCGGGCGCCGAGGACAGGGTGCGCGTGGTGGTGGCGGGGCAGGGCGCGCTCGAGCAGCTCGTCACCGAGCGGCCGGGCCTGCTGCAGTGGCGCTTCACGGCGGCTGGGCAGTCGGAGCAGCTGGTGAGCGAGAACAAGGCCGCCGGCTTCTCGACGGAGGCGGCGGAGGCCTCGGAGGAGGGCGCCCCACAGCAGCGCCGGAACTACGTGGGCAAGCGGGTGTCGTTCGAGTTCAAGGACATCGACATTCACAACCTGCTGCGCATCATCGCGGAGATCTCGAAGAAGAACATCGTGGTCGCCGACGACGTGAGCGGGAAGATCACCGTGCGCCTGCGCAACGTGCCGTGGGACCAGGCCCTGGACCTCGTGCTGCGCTCCAAGAGCCTCGGCAAGGAGGAGTTCGGCAACATCATCCGCGTGGCGCCGCTGTCGGTGCTCGAGAACGAGTCGAAGGCTCGCGCGGAGCGCCGGAAGAACATCGTCAACTCCACGCCGCTCACGGTCTCGCTGATCCCCGTCAACTATGCCACGGCGGCGGACATGTCGATGCGCGTCAAGGAGGTGCTCTCGGAGCGCGGCAACGTGACGACGGACGCGCGCACCAACACCCTCATCGTGCGCGACCTGCCCGAGAACATCGGCAAGGTGCGCTCGCTGGTGGCCAGCCTCGATCTGCAGACGCCGCAGGTGCTGATCGAGAGCCGCATCGTCGAGGCCAGCACCCGCTTCGCTCGCGAAGTCGGCATCCAGTGGGGTGGGCAGGGCCTCATGTCGGCCACCAACGGCAACCCGACGGGCCTGGTCTTCCCGAGCTCCGTCGGCATCGGCGGCGGCATCGCGGGTGAGGGGCAAGGCAACGCGAGCCCCGCGAACTACGCGGTGAGCCTGCCGGTCGGCGCGGGCCCGGGCTCAGGCGGCGCGGTCGGCCTCTCGTTCGGCTCGGCGGGCGGCGCGGTGTCGCTCAACCTCCGCCTCTCGGCCCTGGAGGCGCAGGGCGCGGTGAAGACCATCTCGGCGCCCAAGGTGACGACGCTCGACAACAGCATGGCGCGCATCAGCCAGGGCGTGTCGATCCCCTTCAGCCAGGTGTCCGCGGCTGGCGCCAACACGCAGTTCATCGAGGCGCGCCTCTCGCTCGACGTGACGCCGCACATCACGCGCGACGGGAGCGTGCTGATGACGGTCAACGCCCAGAACAACCAGCCTGACCCGGCCAACACCGGCGCCAACGGCCAGCCGGGTATCGCGCGCAAGGAGGCCATGACCACCGTGCTGGTGAAGGACGGCGAGACCACGGTCATCGGCGGCATCTACGTGCGCAACGGCTCGAGCAACGAGGCGGGGCTCCCCATCCTCAGCAAGATCCCGGTGATCGGCTTCTTCTTCCGCAACCACCGTGAGCTCGAGATCAAGAATGAGCTGCTGATCTTCATCACCCCCCGTATCCTCAACCGCGCGGCCGTCGCGCAGAACCCGTGAGGCCAACCATGCGAACCAGGCTGCTGACCATCATCTGCGGTGCCGTCGTCGTCGGGGGCTGCGCGCCAAACCCGAGCAACTTCGTCATCGAGAAGCTCTTTCCCCTGGCTGACGAGTGCGACTACGAGGACATGGGCGAGAGCACCTTCTCGCCCAACGGCTTCCTCGACGTCGCCCCGGGCAACCCCCAGTTCTTCATCGGCGTGCTCATCAGCGGCGGCGACACCATCAGCCAGCCGGCCATCACCTACGGGGGCAGAGTCCTCGAGGCCGAGAACCGCGATCGCCCGCTGCTGCGGCAGCAGGTGGCCACCTACCGCTTCGGCAAGTCGGTGCCCATCACCGTCGCGCCCTACGTCACCAACTTCTCGTCGAGCTTCAGCGCCGAGGGCATGATCGTCGGCCCCTTCCAGCTCATCAGCCCCGACCTGGGGCAGGCGCTCTTCGACTTCCTGCCTCCCTCGGACAGCCTCGAGGACTCGGTGGACCTCTTCGTGGACCTCGAGTTCACCGGCATCCTGAGCGGCAGCGGCACGCCCATCTCGACGGGCAAGCTGAGCTACCCCATCAAGGTGTTCCGCTCGAACGGGGCGCTGTGCACCAACCCGCTCGTGAACGCGTGCCGGTACGTCGGCCAGTCCACGTACCAGCTCTTCCAGCCGGGCGCGTACACCTGCCAGTAGGCGCCGCCATGTCCTTTCGCGAACACCTCGAGGGCGTGGTCAAGGCGGTCGACGGCTCCATCGCCTGCAGCGTGATGGGCTTCGACGGCATCGCCGTCGAGACCTACCAGCCCGACGCGCGCGAAGAAGCCGCGGTGGAGATGGACCTGACGGTGGCGCTGATCGAGTACGGCAACCTGCTCGGCCAGCTCAAGACCACCGCGCAGACGCTGAAGACGGGGGCCATCGCCGAGCTGTCGGTGAACTCGGAGAAGGTCATCACCATCATGCGCATGGTCAACGACGACTACTACGTCGTGCTCGCGCTGACCCCCGAGGGCAACTACGGCAAGGGCCGCTACGCCCTGCGCCTCGCGGGGCCGAAGCTCGCCAAAGAGCTCTGACCGCACCGCCCGTGGTCGTGACCCGGCGCGTCGTGCCCGAAGCGGGGCACGGCGCGTTGTTGCTTGCGAGGGGGCCAGACGGGGGGCTATGGACGGCCGCGCGTTTACCCCTTTCGTCGCACCGAGGACCACCAATGGCCGGCGTCATCGACACCTCCGAGTTCCGCAAAGGCATGAAGATCGAGATCGACGGGGAGCCCTTCGAGATCCTCGAGTTTCAGCACGTGAAGCCCGGCAAGGGCTCGGCCTTCACCCGCACCACCATCCGCAGCCTGCTCAGCGGCCGCAACCTCGAGCCGACCTTCAAGAGCGGCGACAAGGTGGGGCGCCCGGACATCGAGGAGAAGGACATGCAGTTCCTCTACGCCCAGGGCGACGAGTTCCACTTCATGGACCAGCGGTCCTTCGAGCAGACCTACCTGGGCGAGAAGGTGCTGGGCGAGGCGAAGAACTTCCTCAAGGAGAACATCAACTGCTCGGTGATGTTCTACAACGGCAAGGCCCTGGGCGTGTCGCTGCCCAACTCGGTGGAGCTCAAGGTCGTCAAGTGCGACCCCGGCGTGCGCGGCGACACGGTGTCGGGCGCGCAGAAGCCCGCGACGCTCGAGACGGGCTACGTGGTCAACGTGCCGCTCTTCATCAACGAGGGCGACGTGCTGAAGATCGACACCCGCTCGGGCGACTACCTCACCCGCACCTCGGTGGTGTGACGCCATGGCCACGCGAAAGACGAAGGACGAGGTTCGGGTGACGGGCACGACGTCGCTCGACGTGGAGGCGCTGCGGCAGATCGTCGAGATCCTCGAGGCGAGCGAGGTGACGCGCCTGGACTGGGCCAACGGCGACGAGCGCCTGACGATCCGCCGGGGGCCGCCGGCGGCGCAGGTGGTGCACCACGTGTCACCGGTCGCGCCGAGCGCTGGCGTGAGCCTGGTGCCGCCGAGCCCGGCGGCGCCCGCGACGCACGAGTTCCGGGCCCGGCCCTCGGCGCCCACCCGCGCGCCGGCGGAGAGCGCGGGCGAGAAGAAGGGCCACGTCATCACCTCGCCCTTCGTGGGGACCTTCTACCGGTCGCCCGCGCCCGATCAGCCTTCGTACGTCGAGGTCGGCGCCTCGGTGAAGAAGGGCCAGGTGCTGTGCATCGTCGAGGCGATGAAGCTGATGAACGAGATCGAGTCGGAGGTCGCCGGCAAGGTGGCCGAGGTGCTGGTGCAGAACGGCCAGCCGGTCGAGTTTGGGCAGGCGCTCTACCGCATCGAGCCCGCGTGACGTCTTCCGCCCCGAGGGGGAGCCAGTGTTCAAGAAGGTCCTGATCGCCAACCGGGGCGAGATCG
>CAYUZK010000079.1:0-3316 GCA_964449625.1 uncultured Archangium sp. | reverse complement strand
CCGGGAGCTGGGCATCGCCACGGTGGCCGTGCACTCGACGGCCGACGCCAACGCGCTGCACGTGCGCTTCGCCGACGAGGCGGTGTGCATCGGGCCGCCGCCGTCGCGGGAGAGCTACCTCAACGTGCCGGCGCTGCTGTCGGCGGCGGAGATCACCCGGGCCGACGCCATTCACCCCGGCTACGGCTTCCTCTCGGAGAACGCGGAGTTCGCCGAGGTGTGCCGCAAGTGCCAGATCACCTTCATCGGCCCGAAGGCGGAGCACATCCGCCTCATGGGGAACAAGGTGCGGGCCCGGGAGGCGGCGAAGGCGGCCGGCCTGCCGCTGCTCCCGGGGTCCTCGGGCGTGCTGCAGAGCGCGGCCGAGGCCGAGACGGTGGCGGCGGAGGTCGGCTTCCCCGTCATCTTGAAGGCGGCGGCGGGCGGCGGCGGGCGCGGCATGAAGATCGTGCGGGAGCCGCGGGCGCTGGCCCAGGCCTTCGCCACGGCCTCGGCCGAGGCGGTCAACGCCTTCAGCAACGGCGACATGTACCTCGAGCGGTACGTGGAGCGGCCGCGGCACATCGAGATCCAGATCGTCGCCGACGTGCACGGGAACGTGGTGCACCTCTTCGAGCGCGAGTGCTCCGTGCAGCGGCGCCACCAGAAGCTGATCGAGGAGGCCCCCTCGATGGCCGTGAGCCCCGCGCTCCGCGAGGAGATGGGGCGCGTCTCCGTCGAGGCGATGCAGCAGATCGGCTACTCGAACCTGGGCACCATCGAGTACCTGCTGGATGAAAAAGGCCGCTTCTACTTCATGGAGATGAACACCCGCGTGCAGGTCGAGCACCCGGTGACCGAGCAGGTCACGGGGGTGGACCTGGTGCGCACGCAGCTGCTGCTCGCGGCGGGTCAGAAGCTGCCCTTCACCCAGGCGCAGCTTGCCCTCAAGGGGGCGGCGATCGAGTGCCGCATCAACGCGGAGGACCCCACGACCTTCGCGCCGTCGCCGGGCACCATCACCGCCTACAACCCGCCCGGCGGGCTGGGGGTGCGCATCGACTCGGCGGTCTACGAGCGCTACACCATTCCCCCGCACTACGACTCGCTGGTGGCCAAGCTCATCGTCACGGCCGACGACCGGCCCCAGGCCATCAAGCGCATGCAGCGCGCGCTGGCCGAGTACGTGGTCCAGGGCATCCGCACCAACATTCCCTTCCACCGGGCGGCCCTCGAAGAAGAGAGCTTCATCCGGGGGGAGTACGACACCCGCTTCGTCGAGCGCATGCACGCCTCCGAGACGGGGACGCAGCGCCTGAAGAAGGCCATCGAAGAGACCCCCTGAGGGGGGTCGCCGCCATGGTTCTTGGAGGGTCGGGGCGCCTCTGCTAGCCTCGCCCCTCCACGAGTTTCTTTTCGGGGTGAAAAACCCCAGTCGTTCCTGATCCTTGGACAAGAACAAGATCATCGAGGCCGCCGCGAAGCTTGTCGCCAAGGGGGCCTACGACAAGGCGATCAAGGAGTATCAGAAGGTCCTCGACGCGGACCCGAAGGACGTGCGGATCCTCCAGAAGATGGGGGAGCTGTTCCAGAAGAAGAACGACAACGCCCAGGCGGCGACCTACTTCACCAAGGTCGCCGAGAGCTACACGAACGACGGCTTCTTCCTCAAGGCGGTCGCGCTCTACAAGCAGGTCCTCAAGCTCGACCCCACGCTCGTCGACGTCAACCTGAAGCTCGCCGAGCTGCACCAGCAGCTGCAGCTGCTGGGCGAGGCGATGGCGTACTACCAACTCGTCGCCAACCACTGGGACAAGCAGGGCGACACGCGGCGCAGCCTCGAGGTGCTGCGCAAGATGGTCGAGCTCGACCCCGACAACGTGGCGTCGCGGGTGAAGCTGGCCGACCTCTACGTGCGCGAGGGCCTCACCGGCGAGGCGGTGACCGAGTTCAGCCGCGCGGCCGAGTACCTCAAGCGCAACAACCGCACCGACGACTACCTGCGCGTGGCGGAGCGCCTCTCGTCACTGCAGCCCGAGAACCTCCACCTCGCCAAGGAGCTCGCCGAGGCGTACCTCCAGCGCAACGATCAGAAGCGCGCCCTCGCCAAGCTGCAGGTCTGCTTCAAGGCCGACAACCGCGACATCGAGACGCTCCGGCTGCTGGCGGTGGCCTTCCAGGGCCTCGGGCAGATGACGAAGACCATCTCGGTCTACAAGGAGCTCGCGCGGGCCTACGAGGACAAGAACTACCGCGAAGAGGCGGAGCAGGTGTGGGACCAGGTCGCCCAGCTCGACCCCGGCGACCCCGACGTGCAGGCCCGCCGCGCGCCCGCCCAGCCGGCGATGGCGCCGCCCGCGAGCCAGGGCTACGGCGGCGCGACGGCGGCGATGCCCTCGCACCAGCCCGCGGCGCCGGTGCAGGCGACGACGGTGCAGGGGGCCTACCAGCCCGCGGCGAGCGCGAAGCCGAAGCAGGACAACATCGGCAAGCTGCTGACCGAGACGGACGTGTACGTGAAGTACGGGCTGCACGACAAGGCGCTCGAGCACCTGCGCAAGGTGTTCGCCGTCGAGCCCGAGAACATCGACGCCCACGAGAAGGCGTACGCCATCTACGTCGCGTCGAACAACAACGCCCAGGCCTTCGAGCAGCTGCTCAACGTGCTGCGGCTGCACACCCGCAGCGGCGACGCGCCGCGCGCGCAGCCCTACCTGGCCAGCATCCTCCAGCAGAACCCCGGCCACCCCGAGGTGCCCGTCTTCCTCGCGTCGCTGCGCATGAGCGGGGCCACGGCCAGCTCGATGCAGGCGGCGCCGGCCGAGCAGGAGGCCGAAGACGCCGTGCTGGTGGACTCGAGCGACGACGAGGTCATCGTCGCCGACGAGTCGGAGGAGATCATCTCGGCGGAGGTCTCCGTCGTCGCGGAGGAGCCCCTCGAGGCGGCGGACGTGCTGGCGAGCGACGAGGTGGCCCTGAGCCCCGGCGACGCCTACCTGGCGGAGCAGGTCGAGGTCGAGCCGCCGCCGGTGCCCGACGAGTTCGGCGACGGCGAGCCGCAGGTGGTGAGCGACTTCGAGGCCGAGGCCTCGCCCGCGGCGACCTACGACGCCGCGATGTACGACGCGCCCGACAACGAGCCGACGACCGGCGAGTTCACCCCGGCGATGGAGGAGCCCGACGCCGCCACCGGGGACACCGGCATTCCCGTGCAGACCGAGCCGGCCCGGGCCGCCTTCGAGGCGCGCACCGGCCCGGTGGGGGTGGGCGAGGAGGAGTACCAGGCGCCGACCCGCGTCGCGGCGGCGCCCGTGACGTCCGGTGGGACGCCGATCCG
>CAYUZK010000078.1:3003-24704 GCA_964449625.1 uncultured Archangium sp. | reverse complement strand
AGAACGAGATGTGCTTCATCGGCGGCGGCGCGGGCATGGCCCCGATGCGCTCGCACATCTTCGACCAGTTCCGGAGGCTGAAGTCGGACCGCAAGGTGACCTTCTGGTACGGCGCGCGCTCGCTGCGCGAGATGTTCTACGAGGACGACTTCAACGCCATCCAGAAGGAGAACCCCAACTTCTCGTGGCACATCGCGCTGTCGGAGCCCAAGCCCGAGGACAACTGGACGGGCAGCAAGGGCTTCATCCACCAGGTGCTGCTGCAGGAGTACCTCTCGAAGCACCCGGCGCCGGAGGACATCGAGTACTACCTGTGCGGCCCGCCGATGATGCTCAAGGCCTGCATGCAGATGCTGTCCGACCTCGGCGTCGAGCCCGAGAACATCGCCTTCGACGACTTCGGGTGACCTGACGTCGTGAAGAAGCCGTTTTCGCTGCGCGAGGCCTCGGGCCGCTGGTGGGTGCTGCTGCTGGCGCTCGCGGCCGCCTCCGTGGCCACCTACCTCGGCCGCCGGGGCCCGCCGCCACAGCCTGCGCAGCTCGACGGGCGCACCATGGGCACCACCTGGCGCGTGCTGCTCGACGGCCCGCGCGACGAGGCCCACCTGGCGGGGCTGCGCGCCGACGTCGAGGCGCTGCTGGCCGAGGTCAACGCCAGCATGTCCACCTACGACGCGGCCTCCGAGCTCTCGCGCTTCAACGCGCTCGAAGCGACGACGCCCGTGGCGCTCTCGGCAGACCTGGCCCGGGTGATGGCCGACGCCCTCGCCGTGCACCGCGCCTCGGGCGGCACCTTCGACGTGACGGTGGGGCCGCTGGTGGAGGCCTGGGGCTTCGGCGCGAAGGGCCGCCAGGCGATGGTGCCCACCGACGAGGCGCTCGCCGCGCTGCTCGAGGCCGTGGGCACCGACAAGCTGACGCTGGAGGGCCGCGCGCTGGCCAAGGCGCACCCGAAGCTGCAGGTGGACCTCTCGGCCATCGCCAAGGGTGACGCCGTGGATCGCGTCTCGGACCTGCTGGTGGCGAAGGGCGAGCCCAACCACCTGGTGGACATCGGCGGCGAGCTCCGCGCGCGGGGGCGCAACGCGCAGCGTGAGCCCTTCCGCGTGGGCATCGAGGAGCCCGACCCGACGCGCCAGGCCGTGCGCCTCGCGGTGGCGCTCGACGAGCGCGCCATCGCCAGCTCCGGCAACTACCGCAACTTCTTCGAGGTCGACGGGCGCCGCTACGCGCACACCCTCGACCCGCGGACGGGGCGGCCGGTGCAGCACCCGCTGCTCGCCGTGTCGGTGCTGCACGAGCGCTGCGCGGTGGCCGACGCGTGGGCGACGGCGCTCATGGCCGCGGGCCCGGAGCGCGCCTGGACGCTGGCGATGACGCACCGCCTCGACGTGCTGCTGCTGGTGGAGGGCGCCGGCGGCGCCATCGTGGAGCGCGCCACGCCCGGCTTCTCGGCGCGGCTGCTGCGGGCCTCGGCGCGGTGACGCGCGTGGCGAGGGCGCGCCCGAGTCGCTAGAACACGCAGGTGGCCATTCTGCTCCTCACCATCGTCGTGCTCGCCCTCGCGATGGGCGCCATGGCCATCGGCGTCATGGTGTCGGGGCGGCGGCTCAAGGGCTCGTGCGGGGGTGAAGGCAGCGGCGCGTGTCACTGTGAGACGACCGGCGTGCCGCTGGAGCAGCGGGCCTGCGAGCGGCTCAAGCACCTCTCGCCCCCGCGCTGAGGCGCCGTTCAGCGGGTGTCGTAGTCGAGCGTGCCGGTGAGCTGCTCCGCGCCCCCGTCGAGCGGCTCGGCCACGAGGAGGAAGAAGTGCGGCGCGCCGCCGATGGGGCGGGTGAGCTCCAGCCGGGCCGTCAGCTCGGCGGGCTGGCCGGGTGAGAGCACGGCGCTCGCCACCTCGCCGTCGCGCCCGTGGAGCGCGACGCGCGCGGCGCCCCGGGCGACCTGCAGGCGGGCCTTCACCGTGGCGTGGTGGTTGCGCGAGGGCGTGGTGAGGGACACCGAGGCGTACTGGGTGAGCGCGCCCTGGGCCACCGTGCAGGCGAAGGGGTCTCCGACCGCCAGCATCGTGCTCTCGCAGGTGGCGGTCAGCGCGTTCGCCGGCGGGCGACACGCCAACACCACTCCACCGAGCACCACCACGGGCCAGCGCATGGGGGCACTCGAGCACGGCCCGGCTGCGGGCACCACGCCGTCAGCGCCGGGCGAGCGCGCGCCGCATGCGCTGCTTGCCCGCGCGCTTCACCGGCGACACCGGCCTGAAGCCCGCACGCTCGAAGAGGGGCACGGTGCCCGTCCAGCGAGCGCTGGGGTGAGCGCCCGCGCGTCGAGTGTCACGGCGCGTCCTCCGGGAAGGGCCGCGGCGTGATGAGGGCCAGCACCACCTCCACGGCGGCGCGTTGCGCGGCGGGGTCCACGTCGACGAGGCGCGCCACGACGGCGGGCCCGAGCGCGCTGCTCCCGTCGCCGGACAACAGCCCCGCCTGGCCCAGCAGGCGCCGCCACGTCTCGGGCGGCACCTCGCGCCGCGCGTCGTGGGCGCGCTGCACGAAGTCGCTCGTGCACGCCGGCCCGCGCCACGCGTGGAGCGCCGCGAGGTGGCCGGTGTAGTTCTGCGCGAAGGGCGCCCCGAGCTCCGCGAAGAGGAGCGCCTCGGCGGCCGCGGCGCAGCGGGAGGCGTCGGGCAGCCGGGGCAGCAGGGCCTCGCGCCGGGCCGCGGGCAGCCAGGGGTGCCACAGCTGCGACGCAGCGAGGCGCGTGCGGCCCAGCGCCTCCACGAAGTCCGCGGCGGGGCCGACGTCTCTGCGGCCGGCCGCGTCGAGCTGCCGCCGGAGCTGCTGCAGCACCGCGAGCCCGACGAGCTGCTCCGGGAGCGTCGGGCGCCCGAGGAGCGCGCGCGCGAAGGCGGTGACGTCCTCCACCGCGTCCTCCAGGCCGCCGGCGCGCTGGCCGGCGACGAGCCGCAGCGTCGCCAGGTGCCGCGCGTGGCCGGCGTCGAGCAGCGGCAGGTCGAGCACCGAGGCCGTGGGCGCCACGTCGACGAGCTCGAAGGGCGTGCCCCGCGCGTCGCGCCAGTCGCCGTGCTCGCGCAGCGCCGTCATCCACCCCAGCTCGAGGCTCGAGGCCGGCAGCTCGGCCTCCCGCGCCAGCGCTGCGTCACCCAGCTCGCCCAGCGTCGCCACCGTCGCGGCGTCGAGGGGCACGGCCGGCGCCCCGCAGCGCTCTGTGTGAGCCTTCACCGCGTCGTGGCCTTCGGGCTGCCAGCGCAGCGCGCACCCCGTCGCGGGGGGCGTCACGCCGCCGCCGCTCGCCCACCGCTCCGTCGCCTGCAGGTCCTGGACGAAGCGGGCCTCCTGGCGCTCCCAGTCGGCGAGGAGCTGGCGCTTCACTGGCTCGGTCTTCTCGTCGACGACGCGGCCGGCGACGACGCGCACGGCGATCCACAGCGAGACGACGACGCCCACCGCCAGCGCGGCGAAGGCGAAGGTGAGGCGCCGAAGGAGCGGAGGCATGGCGGCGCACCGTAGCCCCCGTCGGGGGGACGGCAAGGGGCTCGTGGCGAGCCTTGTAGCTCAAAGGAATTGCCGCGCGGCCCATGCGGGGCGGCGTAGACTCCTCGCTCCACGCGAGACGGAGAGGTCGCCGTGCCTCCGCACGACAAGCATCACAAGCACGACAAGCACCACCCGAAGCACCACAAGCACCACCGGCACGTGCCCGCCTCGCGCGCCCTGCGCTTCGTCGACGACGCCGCCCTCGACGCGCTGCTCGCCACGCTGGTGCCCGACCGCGCCGAGCGGGCCTTCGTCGCCCGCTGTCTCGTCGAGGAGGGGCCGCTGCACCACCGCGGCGCCAACTACCTGCTGGTGACGCTGCTCGCGCGCGCGCTCCAGCGGGTGCCCGGCGCCGACGGGCCCGTGGAGGGCGTCGAGGTGCCCATGCGACTGCCGCCGCACCTCGAAGACGAGGTGGAGGAGGGCAACTTCCCCCTGGCGCTGCCTACCGGCGCGCTGACGGAGCTGGCCGACGGCGACGACGACGAGCTGGAGGCCATGGTGGACTGCCTCACCGACGGCCCGCCGCAGCACGCGCTGGCCAACGTGGTGCTGGTGGCGCTCCTCGAGCGGCTCCTGCGGCGGCTCGAGGCGGCGAAGTGAAGGCGCGCCTGGGTCAGGCCTTCAGGCTGGCCGCGAGCGAGCTGGGCATGGCGTCGGCGGCCTGGCTCTTCGTCACCGAGGCCGGCGGCGTCGACGGCGAGGCGGGCGTCGCGGCCCTGCGCGACGAGCTCGGGCGCACCTGGCCCGTGCTCGACGCGGTGTGCGCGGCCTGGCGCTCGGGCACCCGCGCGCCGACGGTGGACGCCGGCGAGGTGCTGCCGGTGCTGGCCGACGTGACGCGGGTGGTGGTGGTGGGCCTCGAGACGGTGTGGCTCGACGCGCTGGTGGCCGCCGTGCCGGCGTCGGTGCGCCTCGCGCTGGTGCAGCACAGCGACCTGGTGCCCGACTGGGCGCGCGTTCGCTCGAACTACGCCGGGCGCGTGGAGCTGCTCGAGCTCTCCGACTTCCAGTCATGGGCGGGCCCGCGGTCGGCCCTCGTCACCTTCGTGTACGGCAGCACCGACGGCGAGGGCACCTTCGCGCTGCCGACGTGGCTGCGCGTCTCGGGGCCCGACGTGCGCACGCAGTTCCGCGCGCTGGTGGGCTGGGAGGTGCTGCGCGTGCCCCTGGAGGTGTACCCGCGCTGGCTGGTGGCCATCGACGGCGAGGCCTTCACCCACCTGGAGCCCGCGGCGTGACGACGCAGCAGCTCGGCTTCGCGGCGGTGCTGGCCACGGCCATCGTGCTGCAGGCGCTCCTGCCGTCGCGGCGGCTGCTGGTGGTGCTGGGCGGCGCGGCCGTCGCCTGCGCGGCGGCGGCGTGGCTCAAGGTGGCCACCGTGGCGCAGCTCTTCGCCGAGGTCCCGTGGGACGTGCTCGTCATCCTCGTGGCGCTGGGGTTGTTCGCCGAGCAGCTCGCCAGCTCGCGCCTCTTCGGCCT
This sequence comes from uncultured Archangium sp., assembly GCA_964449625.1. Taxonomy (GTDB): domain Bacteria; phylum Myxococcota; class Myxococcia; order Myxococcales; family Myxococcaceae; genus Archangium_A. The sequence goes on along the minus strand of CAYUZK010000078.1, from coordinate 19,668 downwards.
CGCGTCGGTGGGCGTGACGCGGCTGGCGAAGGCCCGGCCCGCGGTGCTGCTGGTGTTGTTCTGCGTGGGCACCTACGTGGTGTCGGGCGTCGTCAACAACTTGACGGCGCTGCTGGTGGTGCTGCCGGTGCTGCTGTCGGTGTTCGCGCTGGTGGGCGTCACGCGGCGCTACGCGACGTGGGCCCTCGGGCTGCTGCTGGTGGCCTGCAACCTGGGCGGGGCGGCGACGCCCATCGGCGACTTCCCCGCAGTGCTGTTGCTGGGGCGGGGCACCATGTCCTTCGGCACCTACCTCTCGGGCGCCGCGCCGCCGACGCTCGTGGCGCTGCTGGGGCTGTTGGCGCTGGTGCTGGTGGCGGTGCGGCCCGCGCGCGACGTGACGGTGACGCCGCTGACGCAGCGGCTGACGCTGGCCACGCTGGAGCGGCTCTACCGCGGCGTGCGGCTCGACTGGCGCGCGCTGGGGCCCGGGCTGGTGGCGCTGGTGCTGATGCTGCTGGGCTGGCTCGCTGCGCCGCCGGCGTGGGGGCTGACGCCGGAGCTGGTGTGCTGGCTCGGCGCGGGCGTGGCCTTGCTGGCCCGCCCGAAGGAGGCCGAGCGGCTGGTGCGCACGAAGGTGGACGTGGAGGCGGCGCTCTTCCTGCTCGCGCTCTTCCTCATGGTGGGCGCGGTGCGGCGCACGGGCCTCTTCGCCGAGGCCGCGCTGTCGTTGACGCGGCTGCCGCTGCCGCCCACCGCGCAGGTCGTCGTCTTCCTCGTGGTGGCGGCGGTGCTGACGGGCCTCTTCTCTGCGGGGCCCAGCATGGCGGCGCTGCTCGAGGTGGCGGAGGCGATGTCGGCGCAGCACCCGGGCGAGCCCATCTTCATCGGCCTGGCGCTGGCGGTGTGCGCGGGCAGCAGCCTCTTCCTCACGGCGGCGACGAGCGGGCCGCTGACGCAGGCGCTCGTCGAGCGCGCGGGGCTCAAGGCCGACGACGGCGCGCCGGTGCGCTTCGGCTTCCGGGAGTTCCTGCCGGTGGGGCTGACGGGCTTCAGCGTCATCCTCGCGGTGGCCATCGCGCGCACGCTCTGGGCGCTGGGGCGGGCGTGAAGGCGCTGGCGTCGTCGGGCGCGTCGTTTCGCGCAGAGAGCGCCCGTGCCCCGGCCAGACCTCACGGGGGTTGTGGTGACGCCCCCGGGCTTGTCAGACTGCTCCCGTAGGCTTCCGCGCATGGAACCAGACAACCTCACCATTCGATTGCTGCAGGAGATCCGCGACGAGGTGCGGCGCTCGTCGGACCGCGCCGACGTGCGCTTCGAGCGGATGGACCAGCGCTTCGAGAAGATGGACCAGCGCTTCGAAAAGTCGGACCAGCGCATGGAGGCCATCGAGACGACGCTGCGCGATCTCGCCGAGCAGATGGTGATGCTCGCCCGGGGCGTGAAGACGGCCCTCGAGCACCGCAGCGGCGTCGAGGCGCGCCTCGAGTCCGCGGAGCGGCGGCTGGATGCCCTCGAGAAGAGCGCGGACCACTGACCCCTGACGAGGGTTCTCCCGCACGCCCAGGAGCGAGCGCTCCGCACGCGCCGCCGATGTGGTCTGCTTCGCCTTCATGCGTCGCCTCGTCACCAGCCTCGCCCTCGCCGGGTGCATCGCCTGCGCGTCTCCCGGCGCCGTCACGAAGGAGTCTTCGATGCTGCTTCAGCCCTCCCCGAAGCGCGCCTTCGTTCGCGGCCCGACGCTCGCGCCGGCCGAGACGCTCGTGGCCCGGCTCGCCGCGCACACGGGGCGCTTGCTGCGGATGCCCGTCGTGGTCGAGCGCACCCCGCTCGGCGCGCGAGGCGGCACGCTCGGGGGTGTCCGGGTGCTGCTCGAGGACTCCGCGCTGGGGATCAGCCTGGCAGACCGGGTGCGCACCGCGTGTCCGGGTGAGGGCCCGTGCACGGTCTGGCTCGAGGGCCGCTGGCTGGGTGACGCCGAGCAGACCGTGAAGGTGCTGCACTTCGACCGCGCCGCGGCACCGGAGGAGCCCGCGGACGCCATCGAGCTCGAGGCGGAGTAGCGCGCCGGGGCACCGCCTACCCGGCCGGCCGCACCTCGACGACGAGCACGCCGGGCTGCCCCGCGCGGAAGAGGTCGATCTCCAGCCGCGTGGCGGCCTTCCAGCCGGGCATCGCCTTCAGCACTTCCCCGGGCGAGCCGAGCACCTCGCCGTTGATGGCGATGACGCGGTCTCCGTTGCAGAACCCCGCCTGGGCCACCCTCGAGCCGGGGCGCAGGCCCGACAGCCGAAACCCCTCGAAGCGGCCGTTCACCGCGGCGGGCACGAGGCGCACGTCGCGCAGCAGCGAGGCCTCCTCCGGGGCGTCGAACACGGCCGCGTACTCGGCGGCGCTCAGTCGCGTGACGTGCGGCAGGGGCGGGCAGGGCGCGCGCTCCTCCGGTGGAGCTGACGGCGCCTCGTCCTCCGTCGGCGTCGGTGGCCCGCTGGCGTCCGCGGCGGCGCGCGCGCGCGTGACGAGGCGCACGTAGGCGCTGGGCTGAAAGTGCCGCGGGCGCTCCTGGAGCAGGGAGAGGAGGCCCTCTTGCTGCGCCGGCGTCAGCGCTGCCCACGCCTCGGCGCCGGACGCCTCGAGGTTCGCCGTCGAGGTGATGACGTCGAGCCGCGAGCGCAGCAGCGGGCGCTGCACCTCGAAGACGAGGCGCTGCAGCGGGCGGCCGGCCAGCGAGCGCTCGAACTCGGCGAGGTACTCCTCGGCCATGGGCTGCGCGTGGAGCGTCGCCTCTCGCCGCTGCTCGAGCGCGAAGAGGTGGGCGTAGGGGGCGCCCAGGGTCTCGCCCGTCAGGCCGAGGGCCAGCAGGCGCGCGGTGGTGTCGTCGAGCTCCGCGTCGCCGGGCAGCGGGCCGGCGTAGCGCACGCAGGCCGTGCCGGGCGGGTGGTACCGCGCGGCCATCGCCTCGTCGCTCACGTCGAGCTGCGCGAGCTCGGCCTCGGTGCGCGACGCGAGGAGGAGGAGGGTGGCCCAGCCACCGGCCACGAGGGCGACGAGGACACCGACGACGATGAGCACGCGACGCATGGAGGTGCCTCGAGCGTACGTCAACCCAGCACGAGCGGGAGCCAGGTGAGCCCGTAGAGCGTGAGGAGCAGCACGGCCGCCACGTCGAGCACCAGGCCCATGCGCATCATCGTGGGGAGCCGGATGCGCCCCGAGCCGAAGACGATGGCGTTGGGCGGCGTGCCCGCGGGCAGCGCGAAGTCGCAGCTCGAGGCCATGCCCACGGCGGTGAGGAGCGGCACCGACGGCGGGAGCAGCGCCAGCATGAGGTTCACCGTGGCGGTGTTCGACGCGATGGCTGAGAGCGCGACGGTGGCGCCCACCGCGGCGAAGAGCTGCGCCGGCGGGGACCACAGGCGCACCGGCTCGAGCTGCAGGCCCAGCCACGACGAGAGGCCGCTCCCCTCGATGCCCGCGGCCATGGCGAAGCTGCCGCCCAGCAGCGCGAGGGCCGCGACGGGCACGCGCCGCAGCGCCGTGAGCGGCAGGGCGCCGCGGAGGAGCAGCAGGCTCGCCCCCAACAGCGCCACCGCCGCCTCGTAGTGCCGCGCGGCGAAGGCCACGGGCGAGGCGCGCAGGAGGAGCGCCCGCAGCGGGTCGCCCAGCACCCACAGGGCCGCGGCGAGGAGGAACACCTGCGCGACCTGCTTCTCGCGGGCCGACAGCGCCCCGAGCGACGCGAGCTCGCTCTGCAGCACCTCCTTGCCGGTGACGTCCTTCGGCGCGTCGGCGCGGCCCAGGCGCCAGAGCACCAGCCACACCACGGGCAGGAAGAGGACGACGAAGGGCAGGGCCGCCGCGACGTAACCGGGGAAGGTGAGGTCGACGCCCAGGCGCGTGGCGAGGAAGCCGACGAGGATGGAGTTGGTGGCGCTGCCGATCTTCGTGCCGATGCCCCCTAAGTTGGCGGCCCAGGCCACGGCCAGCATGAGGGCCATGGCGTATTGGCCCAGCGAGCGGCCGGCGCGCGCCTCGAGCTGCCCCACCACCGCGAGCCCGATGGGCATCATCATCACCGCGGTGGCGGTGTTGGAGATCCACAGCGAGATGAGGGCCGTGGCCAGCAGCATGCCCAGCAGCAGCCGCGGCGGCGAGGTGCCCACGCGCAGCATGATGTGGAGCGCCACGCGGCGGTGCAGGCTCCAGTGCTCCATGGCGGCGCCGATGGCCATGCCCCCGGCGAAGAGGAAGAAGTAGGCGTTGAAGAACTCGCCCGTCGTTCGCCCGAGGCTGCCCACCGGGCCGGCGCCGAAGACGTCGAGGAGCGGCCAGGCCACGAGGGGGATGAGGGCCGTCCAGTGAATGGGCACGGCCTCGGTGAACCACCAGGCGGCCATGAGGAGCGCGACGCCGGCGGCGAAGGCGGGCCGGTGCCCGAAGCCCTCGAGCCGGTGGAGCGCCGAGGGCCACTGCGTGACGAGCAGCAGCAGCGTGGGGCCCAGGACGAGGCCCACGCGCCGCACGACTCGCCCGCTGGTGGTGGTGGCCTCGCTCATGCCGCGCGGCGCGGACGGTAGCCCGCTTCGGCGAGCGCGTCGGCCCTCAGAAGACGAAGTAGATGAAGTCCTGCCGGGCGCTCCCGTAGGCGAGCAGCAGCCACGTCATCGCCGCGGCGAGGGCGAGCTCCAGCGCGGGGCGCAGGGGTCTCTCGGGCGTCGGCGTCACCACGCGAAAGGCGAGGCCCTGCAGCGCGAGGAAGCCGACGGTCAGCACCACCGCCAGCGTGGGCGTGGCCAGGTCCCACGTCGGCGCGATGAGCCGGCTGAGCATCATGCCGGCGGCCGAGAGCGACGGCGCGCGGAAGGGCACCCACAGGAGCACCACCACGTGGAAGGTGACGAGCGCCTGCAGCCACCGCGGCAGGCGCGGGCGCCAGCGCTCCGTGGCGAGCTCCAGGTCCATCCACAGCCCGTGCAGCACGCCCCACAGCACGAAGTTCCACCCGGCGCCGTGCCACAGGCCGCCCAGGGCCATGGTGGCGAGGCGGTTGAAGGCCGCGCGCCGCCGGTTTCCGCCCAGCGAGATGTAGAGGTAGTCACGCAGCCAGCCCGAGAGCGTGATGTGCCAGCGGCGCCAGAACTCGCGCAGCGACGCGGCGCCGTAGGGGTGCGCGAAGTTCACCGGCAGCTCGAGGCCGAAGCACAGGGCCAGGCCCACGGCCATGGTGGAGTAGCCCCAGAAGTCGGCCAGCAGCTGCACGGCGTAGGCGTAGAGCGCGAGCCAGGCGTTGTTGACGCCCAGGGTATCGACGCTGCGCCAGGCGAAGTCGACGAAGTCGCCCAGCACGTCGGCGACGCCCACCTTGAGGAAGAGCCCGCACAGCACGAGCCACAGGCCGCGGTGGAGCCGGGCGCCGTCGAGGGTGGCCCGGGCGTGGAGCTGGGGGAGGAAGTCCTTCCCGCGCACGATGGGGCCCGCGACGAGCTGCGCGAAGAAGCTCTTGAAGACGGCGAAGACGAGCGGGTCGCGCTCCGCGGGGAGCTCCTTGCGGTACACGTCCACGAGGTACGCGATGACCTGGAAGGTGAAGAAGGAGATGCCCAGCGGCATCCACGCGTCGGGCTTTGGCACCTCGAGGCTCACGCCCACCAGCGCCGCCGCGGCGATGAGCTGGTCGACGAGGAAGCGGCCGTACTTGAAGTAGAGGAGGAGCGAGAGGTTGAGCGTCACGCCGAGGGCAAGCAGCCCCTTCGAGCGGCGCCGCTCCAGCGCCCGGCCCATGACGTAGTTGAAGGCGATGGTGCCCAGCAGGAGGAAGCCCGAGGGCCAGTGGCGCCACGCGTAGAAGAGGAGCGAGCCCGCGAAGAGCAGCACCAGGCGCGCGCGCTGCCACGGCGAGAGCCAGTAGAGGGCGAGCAGCCCGGCGAAGAAGGCGAGGAAGGTGGCGCTATGGAAGAGCACGCAGCGCCTTCCCCAGCACCGTCGAGTACTGCACGCGGCCCTGCGACGAGAGGTGCTGCCCGTCGACGAACCACGCGTCGGCGACCGCAGCGCAGCCGTAGTCCAGCGTCGCCACGCCGGTGCGCGCGGCGATGGCGGCGCGCACGGCGTTCCATTCGGGCGCACACTCCTCGGCGCGGAAGCTGGCGGCGAGCGGCGGCGTCACCAGCACCACGCGCACGCCGCGGCCGCGCAGGGCCTCGACGATGCGCACGTAGCCCTCGACCACGCGGCGGCCTTCGTCGTCGAGGGCCGCGCCGCTCGTCGCAGGCGTCGCCACCCAGGCGGCGCCGTCCTCGGCGTCAGCAGGCTTCGGTGAGGGGAGGAACGTCTCCATCAGCGGCGAGCGGCGGAACCACTCCGAGCCGTCGAGCGCGTCGGCCACGAGGAGGCCCGCGACGCGCGGCAGGTTCTCGAGGGCGAAGGCGCGGCGTCGCTGGAGCAGCGCCGACCTCGACACGAGCCACAGCCCGACGGGGTCGCCGGCGAAGGTGGCCGGGTCCAGGCGCGCCTCGGCGTCCAGCTCCCCCGCGACGGACTGCGGCCGGGAGAGCTCGACGAGGGCCGTGGGGTTGCCCGTCGCGCGCCAGCTCGTCGCGAAGAACTCCAGCGTCGCGAGCGAGGAGGCCGGCGTGGCGGCGTTGAAGGGGTGCGTGCTCCCGCCGGCCTCGAGGAAGGCGCGCGGCTCGAAGCCGTCGTTGGTGCGCGAGCTGCCGAAGGCCACCACGTCGACCGCGGACTGCCGGTGCAGCAGGGCGAGCTTGAAGCGCACCCGGTGGGCTACGGCCGCGAGGCCCTCGGGGAGCGCCCGGCAGAGGAGCTCCAGGCCCAGCAGCAGCCCGAACACGACGCCCGCGAGGGCGGCGAGGCGACGGGCTGGGGTGGGCGCGGAGGCGGTCACGGTGGGCGCGCCCTAGCACGCCCGCGCGCGACCTCAGGGGGCCCGTCACGGCAGCGGGCGGACCTCGAGGTTCTTGCTGGCGAGGAACTCGGGGTTGAAGACCTTCGACGCGTAGCGGCTGCCGTGGTCGCACAGGAAGGTGACGATGCGCAGGCCCTGGTTGGGCGACTGCCGCGCCACCTCGTAGGCCGCGCGCGCGTTGAGCGCCGCGGAGGTGCCCACCACGAGCGCGTCTTCGCGGGCCAGGTGGTAGAGCATCTCGATCATCTCCTGGTCGCTCACCCGCATCGCCTCGTCGATGCGCGCGCGCTTGAAGTTCTCGGTCAGCCGCATGATGCCGATGCCCTCGGTGATGGAGCCGCCGGTGGTCTCGAGCTTCCCCTCCCGGACGTGGCAGTAGAGGCCTGAGCCGAAGGGGTCGACCAGCACCACGCGCAGCTTCGGGTTCTTCTGCTTGAGCGCCGAGGACACGCCGCCGAGCGTACCGCCAGTGCCGCAGGCCGCGACGAGCACGTCGACCTTGCCCTCGCACTGCGCCCAGAGCTCCTCGGCCGTCGTCTCGGCGTGCATGTCGGCGTTGGCCGGGTTCTCGAACTGGTTCGCCCAGAACCAGCCGTTGGCCTCGGCCAGCTTCCGAGCGAGGTGGAAGAAGTGGTTCTCGTTGGCGAAGGGCACCGGCGGCACCTTGCGCACCTCGGCGCCCATGGCCTCGAGGAGCTCGTACTTCTCGCGGGCCTGGTTGTCGGGCATCGTCACCACGACGCGGTAGCCGCGCTCGCGGCCGAGCAGCGCCAGGCCGATGCCGGTGTTGCCCGCGGTGCCCTCGACGATGGTGGCGCCCGGCTCCAGCAGCCCCTTCGCCTCCGCGTCGCGGATGATGCCCTTCGCCGCGCGGTCCTTGATGCTGCCGCCCGGGTTCATGAACTCGGCCTTGCCCAGCACCTCGTTGCCGGTGCGGCGCGAGAGCGTGCCCAGGCGTAGCAGCGGGGTGTTGCCGACGGAGTCCCACAGGGTGCCGATGCGAGGTGCCATGGGGGCGACGGTGTAGCGCAGCTCGCCTCGTTTCGGAGCACCCGCGCCAGCCCGGCGCCCCAGCCCGGCGCACCAGCACAAAAGAGAGCGCGCGGTTGCGGTTGGCGCGCGGCTCGCACCGGAGCTCCGGCATGGCCGACCGAGACGGACGTGAGCGCGACATCCTGGTGGCATCGAACGAGTACGCCTACGTGCAGGACCTCACCAAGGGCGACATCGTGCTGTACGTGGGCCCCACGAAGATCTCGCTGAGCAACACCGAGCGCCTGGTGGAGCTCAAGGGCGATCGCTTCGTGCCCCTGCGCGGCGACGAGGGCTCCGCCGTCGCGGCCTTCGTCACCGCCTCGAGCGCCCAGTACGTGGTGCTGGAGAACCCCTCGAAGGACGCGGCGGCCAGGCCCGTGAAGGGCAACAACTCGGCGGTGGAGCTGCAAGTCGGCCGCCGCGTGGTGGTGCCCGGCCCCGCCACGTTCCCCCTGTGGCCCGGGCAGCGCGCGCGCGTCGTCGCCGGCCACGAGCTCTTCGAGGACCAGTACCTGCGCGTGCGCGTCTACGACCGCGTGGAGGGCGAGAGCGCCGCCATCGGCACCGAGCGCATCGTGCGCGGGAGCGAGACGAGCTTCTTCATCCCCCGCACGGGGCTGGAGGTGGTGCCCGACGAGAAGGGCGCGTGGGTGCGCAACGCGGTGACGCTGCTCGACGGCCAGTACTGCGTGCTGCGCGGCCCGCGCGGTCGCCGCCGCTTCGTGCGCGGCCCCGGCGTCGTCTTCCCCGAGGCCTCCGAGGAGTTCCTGGTGAAGAACGGCGTGCGCGTCTTCGCCGCCTGGCCGCTCAAGAAGGAGCGCGGGCTCCACCTGCGCGTGCTGCAGGGCTTCGACGCGGCGGAGGGCGAGGTCGTGCCGCCCGGCCGCTACGAGGCGGGCCAGGAGCTCTTCGTGCACTCGAAGGAGGGCTTCTTCTTCCCCAGCGAGGCCCTCGAGGCGCTGGGCGAGGTCGCGGCCATTCACCTCGCCGAGAAGCAGGCCGTGTACGTGCGCGACCTGCGCACCGGCGTGGTGCGCACCGTCGAGGGGCCCCAGGCGCTGCTCCTCGACCCGACCCAGGTGGAGCTGGTGAGCCGCGCGCTCGACGAGGCCACGGCGCTGCGCTGGGGCCTGTTGGACCACCCGCCCGGCCGCGCCCCGGCCATCACCGTGCCGCCGGGGGAGGCGGTGCTCGTCACCGGGCCGCGCACCCGCGAGGTCGTCCGCGGGCCCACCGTGCGCGTGCTGGGCTTCGACGAGACGCTCGAGACGCTGGCCCTGAGCACCGGCACGCCCAAGCGCGACGAGGCCCTGCTGCACACCAGCTTCCTGCGCGTCGAGGGCAACAAGGTGAGCGACGCGGTGCGCGTGCGCACCGGCGACCACGTGGAGCTCGAGGTGCGGCTGTCGTACCGGGTCAGCTTCCTGCACCACGACGGCGTGGACGACGCGCGCTGGTTCTCGGTGTCGAACTACGTCGCGCTCCTGTGCGACCACGTCGGCAGCCTGGTGCGCGCGGCCGTGCGGAGTACCCCCATCGAGCGCTTCCACGCCGCGTCGGCGGAGATCCTCCGCACCGCGGTGCTGGGCGAGAAGAAGGGCGAGCGCCGCGTCGGCCGCGAGTTCGAGGAGAACGGCATGGCCGTGTACGACGTGGAGGTGCTCGACGTGCGCATCCTCGACGCCGACGTCGAGAAGCTCCTCACCGACGCGCAGCGCACGGCCATCACCGCCGAGGTGGCGCGCAAGCGCGAGCAGCTGCGCCTGGCCACCGAAGAGACGAAGGAGGCGGTGGCGCGGGCCATCAGCCAGGCGCAGCGCGAGACGCTCGGCGTGGAGGCGACGCTGGAGGAGGCGCGGCGGGTGCTGGCGCTGGCGAAGGCCGGCGCGAAGGGCGAGGCGCTGGAGGTGGAGGCCGTCGGGCGCGCGCGGGCCGAGGCCCGGGCGCTGGAGGTGACGTCGCTGGCGAAGGCCCAGGCCCGGGAGCGGCGGGCGAGCCTGGCGCGGCAGCAGCTCGAGGCGCGCACCGAGGCCTTCCGGGCGCAGATGGCGGCGCTCCACCCGGAGCTGGTGGCGACGCTCAAGACGCTCGGGGCGCAGCAGTTCGCCGCGAGCCTGACGGAGAACCTCTCGCCGCTGGCCATCCTCGGGGGCGACTCGGTGGCGGACGTGGCCCGGCGGCTGCTCGCGGGGCTGCCGCTGGGCGAGGGCGCGCTCGAGCAGCCGTGAGCGTGCGCGCTACGGCCGACGAGCTGGGCGCGCGAAGTAGACGTCGACGTAGTCCACCAGCCGGCCGCCCTCGCAGTTGTCCATCTCCTTGAGGCGCCAGTACTTGCGCTTGCCGGTGATGCGGAAGGTGAAGCGCCCGGTCTTCACGCAGGCCCGGCCGCCATAGTTGCCGCTCACCTTCGTCGTCACGGTGCCCTCGAGCTCGAAGGTCTTCGTCGTCACCTTGGTGACGCGGCCGGTGACCGAGGCGGCGTCGCCCTGCGCGTTCTGCTGCTCGGCGTCGAGGCGCACCTCGCCCTTCACCGGCTCCGTCACCCGCGCCACGCCCGGCGGCGAGTCGATCCAGTGGAGGTTGAAGACGTGCTCGCCCATGAGCTGGTCGGCCATCGCCGGGTCCTCGATGGTGGTGGGCTGCGCGGCGGCGGGGAGGGCGGCGAGGGCCAGGAGGAGCGCGGCGAGGCGGGGCATGACCTGGCAGCGTAGCCCCCGCTGCGGCCGGCGCCGACTTCCAGTGACGCCGCGCGAGGCCGGTGGCAGGGTGCCCGCCGCCATGTTCACCAAGGCGCTGGTCCTCGTCCGCATCGCGGTCTCGAACATCACCTCGAGCCTGCTCAACGTCTTCGTCGGGCTGGTGCTGCTGTTCGGCTCGGCGCTGCTCGTCATCGGCGGCTCGCTCTTCTCGACGCTCGACGGCGCGCTCTCCCGGAGCATCGTCGACAGCATCAGCGGCCACCTGCAGGTGTACGGCGCGCGCTCGAAGGACCCGCTGGAGCTCTACGGCAAGGTGGACGGGAGCGACTCCAACCTGGCGCCGCTCGACGACTGGAAGGGCCTCAAGGCGAAGCTGCTCGCGGTGCCCAACGTGGCCCGCGTGGTGCCCATGGGCGCGGCCACGGCCATCGTCGCCACCGGCAACACCGTCGACGGGGTGCTGGCGAGGCTGCGCGGGCTGTACCGCGACCAGGCCGACGAGGCGACCCGGCGCGACCCGGCGGAGTTCGCGCGGCTGACGAAGAGCCTGCAGGCCCACGTGCGGAACATCGTCGACGTGCTGGTGAAGGCCGCCGAGCGGGCGACGGAGCTGACCGACGCGTCGACGGTGGACCAGGCCGAGCGCGCCGCGCTGGCGAAGGCCGCCTCGCCCGAGTTCTGGGCCACCTTCGACGACGACCCCCTGGGGCACCTCGAGCTGCTCGAGAACCAGGTGGCGCCGCTCGACGCCGACGCCGACATGCTCTTCATGCGCTACCTCGGCACGGACCTGCAGGCCTACCAGGAGATCTTCAGCCGCATGCACATCGTGGAGGGGGCGCCGGTGCCGCCGGGCACGCGCGGCGCGCTGCTGCCCCGCTACTTCTACGAGGAGTACCTGAAGCTCAAGAACGCCCGTCGCCTCGACAAGCTCCGCGACGCGCGCCTCGCCGGCCGCACGCTCTCGGACGCGAGCGACAAGGAGCTGCAGCGCTGGGTGCGCGAGAACCAGGCACAGACGCGCGAGCTGGTGCTCCAGCTCGACGGGCTCGCCACGGCCACCGCCGTCGCGAAGCTCCAGGCGCTGCTGGGCTCCGAGGAGGCCGACCTCGCGGCGCTGCTCTCGAGCTTCTTCGCCGTCACCGACGAGAACTTCGACCAGCGCTACGCCTTCTTCTACGCGGAGCTCGCCCCGGTGCTCGCCCTGTACCGGGTGAAGGTGGGCGAGGAGCTCACGCTGCGCAGCTTCGGGCGCTCGGGCTCCGTCGAGGCGGCGACGGTGAAGGTCTTCGGCATCTTCGAGATGCGGGGGCTCGAGAAGTCGCCGCTGGCCGGCATGAACGCGCTGGTGGACATCGTCACCTTCCGCGACCTCTACGGCTTCCTCACCGCCGAGAAGCAGGCCGAGCTCGACGCCATGAGGGCCGAGACGGGGGCGAAGGCGGTGGCCCGCGAAGACGCCGAGGCCGCGCTCTTCGGCGACGACGCGGAGCTCGTGGAGGCGGTGCAGGAGACCCGCCTGTCCACGCCGGAGGCTCCCGGTGCCGGCAAGGCGGGCTCGACGAAGCGGGCGCCCACGTACCCGGTCTCAGAGGTGGACGAGGGCGTGGTGCTCAACGCGGCCATCCTCCTTCGGGACGGCTCGCCGCTCATGCAGGAGCTCACCCTGCGGGAGATCGAGGCGGTGCTCGCCGCCGACGCGCCGCCGCCTGACGCCGCGACGCGGGAGGCCGCGCGGGAGCTGGGGGCCTCGGGGGCGCTGCCCTCCGCGCTCTCGGCGGCCCTCGACGCCGCGGTGAAGGCGGAGGACGCACGGGCGAGCGCCGGCACGCCGACGCCCAGCGCGACGCTCCTGGCGCTCAGCGCGGCCCTCAAGGGCGAGCGGGCCAACCTCGCCGACGCGCAGCTGGCCACCCTCGACGCCTTCGCTGCCTCGGCGCGGCCGCGCACCTGGGTCGTCGGCTGGACCTCGGCCGCCGGCTTCCTGGGCAAGTTCATCGACTTCTTCCGGCTGCTGCTGGTGGCCATCGTGGGCGCCTTCGCCTTCATCGCGCTCATCGTCGTCACCATCGGCATGACCATCGCCACGCTCCAGCGCACCGCGACCATCGGCACCATGCGCGCCATCGGCGCCCAGCGCACCTTCGTGATGGCCATGGTGCTCATCGAGACCACGGTGCTGGCGCTCGTCTTCGGGCTGCTGGGGGCCCTCATCGGCGCGGGGGTGGTGCAGTACCTCCACGCCACGGGCATCCCCGCGTTCCGCGATGAGCTCTACTTCTTCTTCTCGGGCCCGGTGCTGCGGCCGGAGCTGACGCTGGGCGGCTTCGTGCTCGCCATCGTCGTCACGCTGGTGGTCAGCGTGCTCGCGGTCCTCTTCCCCACCTTCCTCGCCACCCGCGTCGCGCCCATCACCGCGATGCAGGCCACGGAGTGACGCTCGTGATTCTCCTGCGCATCGCGCTCCTCTCGCTCTGGCAGCACCGCCGCCGCACCGGCGCCCTCGGGCTGGCCATCGCCTTCGTGACGCTGCTGCTGGTGGTGATGCTGGGCACCGCCGAGGGCATGAACCGCTCGCTCATCGAGTCCTCCACCACGCTGATGAGCGGCCACGTCAACGTGGCGGGCTTCTTCAAGGTGACGGCCGGGCAGGCCGCGCCGGTGGTGACGCGGGCGCAGGCCGTCGCCGAGGTGGTGCGCCGCGAGGTGCCCGAGGCCGTCTACATCGCCTCCCGCGGCCGCGGCTGGGCGAAGGTGGTGAGCGACCAGGGCAGCCAGCTCCTGGGCCTCTCGGGGGTGACCATCGAGGAGGAGGCGGGGCTCCAGCGCATGCTCAAGGTGAAGGCCGGGCGGCTGGAGGACCTGGCGAAGCCCAACGCCGTCGTGCTCTTCGAGGACCAGGCCAGCACGCTCGAGGTGCGCGTGGGCGACGCGGTCACCATCTCCGCGCCCACCGCGCGCGGCGTGAACAACACGGTGGACCTCACGGTGGTCGCCATCGCCCGCAACATGGGGATGATGAGCCAGTTCTCGTGCTTCGTGAACGAGGCGACGCTGCGCACGCTCTACCAGCTCAACGCCGACACCACGGGCGCCCTCCAGGTGTACCTGCCCACGGCCGACCTGGCGGTGGTGAACCAGGTGAAGGCGCGCCTGCGCGAGGCGCTCACGAAGGCCGGCTACCTCCTCATGGAGGACGACCCCCGGGCCTTCTTCCTCAAGTTCGAGAACGTGAGCCGCGAGCCGTGGACGGGGCAGAAGCTCGACCTCACGAGCTGGCACGACGAGGTCAGCTTCGTCGCCTGGACGGTGGACCTCATGAGCGCGCTCGCCTTCTTCATGGCCATCGTGCTGCTGCAGGTGGTGGGCGTGGGCATCATGATCGTGATGTGGATCTCCATCCGCGAGCGGACGAAGGAGATCGGCACGCTCCGCGCCATCGGCATGCAGCGCACGCGCGTGCTGGCGCTCTTCCTCGCCGAGGGCTTCCTGCTCGGGCTCTTCTCGACGCTGGTGGGCCTCGGCGTTGGCCTCGTCGTGTCCGTGGCCCTCACGCAGGCGCAGATCACGCTCCCGGTCGGCGTCCAGTTCGTGCTCCTGAGCGACAAGCTCGTCGTCATCCCCACGCTCAAGTGGGCGCTCGCCACGCTGGGCTTCATCACCGCGGTGGTGACGCTCATCTCGCTGCTCCCCGCCTTCCTGGCGGCGCGGCTCAAGCCCGTCAGCGCCATGGCGCACGCGGGGTAGAGGGAGCCCATGACGCTCGCTGAGCTGCTGAGGGCCCACGTGCCCACCGACGACAAGGAGCGGGCCGACCTCGCGGCCATGCGCGAGCTCGCGGCGTCGCTCGCCCAGCCCTTCAGCCGCGGCCAGTGGCCGGGGCACTTCACCGGCAGCGCCGTGGTGGTGACGCCCGACGGCGCGCGCGTGTGCCTCGTGCTGCACGCCAAGCTGCAGCGCTGGCTCCAGCCCGGGGGCCACGCCGACGAGGGCGATGGCGGCTCGATGGAGGCCACGGCGCTGCGCGAGGCCCGCGAAGAGACGGGCTGCGAGGTCGCGCTCCACCCCGGCGCGCCGCGGCCGCTCGACGTCGACGTGCACGTCATCCCCGCGCGGAAGGCCGACCCCGAGCACCGGCACCTCGACGTGCGCTACCTCGTGGTCGCCACGAACCCCGACGCGCTCGCGCACGACCCGAACGAGTCGCACGGCGCGCAGTGGCTCACGTGGGAGGAGGCGCTCGCCCGGGCCGACGAGGCGCCGCTGGTGCGGCTGCTCGAGAAGGCGCGCGCGGTGGTGGCCGGGGCTCGCTGACTCCCGCGGTGCGCCCTGGTCAGCCCGGGCCGTGCGCGAGCATCGCGTGGTAGGCCAGCACGACGAGCGTGACGCCGACGGCGACGACCCAGCGCAGCGGCCGCCTCCCGACGTCGCTCCACAAGAGCCCGCAGCCCGCCAGCGTCAGCGCGCTGAAGAGGACGAGGTAGGTCACGCCGCCCAGGAGCGTCTTGAAGACCGGCGTGTGCTCGAAGGTGAGCGCGAGCACCAGGAGCACGACGGCCGCCGCGAGCAACCCCAGCCCCCACGCGAAGCGGTGCTTCGTCACAGCGCCCAGTCTACGGGCTCGACACCGGCCTCGGCGAGGAGCGCGTTCACGCGGGTGAAGAGGTGCTCGCTGCCCGCCGCCTCCGCGAAGGCGTGGCCGTTGAGCGGGGACGGGTGCGGCGCGCTGACGACGGGGTGGGGCGACTCGAGCGACTGCGCCAGCTTGAGCGCGGGCTTGCCGAGGCAGAAGAAGACGACTCGGCCCGGCCGCCGGGCCACCACCTGCAGCACCTCGCGCGTGAAGGCCTCCCAGCCGCGCCTCTGGTGCGACTGCGGCTCGCTCTCGCGCACCGAGAGCACCGTGTTGAGCAGGAGCACGCCCCGGCGGGCCCACTCGGTGAGGTCGCCGTGCCCCGGCGGCGCGATGCCGAGGTCGGCCTGCAGGCCCAGGAAGAGGTTCTTGAGCGACGCGGGCACCTTCGCGCCCGGCGCGACGGAGAAGGCGAGGCCGTTCGCGTTGCCGCGGGTGGGGTAGGGGTCTTGCCCGAGGAGCACCACCTTCACCTCGTCAGGCGGCGTCAGGGCCAGCGCAGCGAAGACCTCGTCGCGCGGCGGGAAGATGACGGCGTGCTGCCACTCCTCCTCGAGGAAGCGCTCCAGCTCGGCGAACGAGGGCGCGCTCAGGCCTTCCGCGAGGTGAGGCGCCCAGGCGGGCGGAACGAGGCTGCGCAGCGACATGCGGGCGCGAGCATAGCGGGGCCGCGCGACGTCACGGTCCCCAGAGCTGCCCAGGGAGCGTGTCAGTCGTTCGGAGCGCCCGCGGCGATCCACGCGCCGAGCGAGACGAATTGGTTGGCGTTGAGCATTCCGCCCGCGGGCATCTGCCCGCCGCACGCCCCCGGCTGGGTGCCCAGCACCTTGCGCAAGATGAGCGAGTTCGTCTTGTCGCTCGGCACGATGCGCTTGGTGATGCCGGTGCCGCTGCAGCCGCCGCCTGCGCCGTGGTTCACGTTGACGATGCTCGAGTAGGACGACGCCGCGGAGGTGCCGGCGAAGCCGTGGCACCCGGCGCACCGCGCGTTGAGGATGGTGCCCCACACCTCGCTGAACTTCGGCGCGCGCACGGTGAGTATGAGGGAGCGCGTCACCGGGGCGTTCGTGCCGTCGGACACCGAGACGTCGAGGGTGAACATCGTGTCAGTCGTCACCTCGGGCGAGAACCAGGCAGGGCTCGTCGTGCCCGCGCCACTCTGGAAGGTGCCCATGGCGGTGGGCGCGCTCTGGCTCCACGCGATGGTGAGCGCGTCGCCCTCGGGGTCCGTCGCGGTGATGGACAGGGTCGTGAGCTGGCCCGCGTAGGGCGCCGCCACGCTGGAGGTGATGGTCGCCGAGACCGTAGGCGGCTGGTTCGCCGCGCCACCACCACCGCCCGTCGCGCCACCACCACCGCCCGTCGCGCCACCACCACCGCCCGTCGCGCCACCACCA
>CAYUZK010000078.1:0-2903 GCA_964449625.1 uncultured Archangium sp. | reverse complement strand
GGTGGCGCGACGGGCGGAGGAGGTGGCGCGACGGGCGGAGGAGGCGGCGGCCTCGCGCTCTATGCCGACGGCGGCAGCCGCCACGCCTACTGGGACGGCGGCGCGTGCGCGGTGAAGACCGACTGCCCGTGCTTCTCCTCCGACGACTGCGGCCCCGGCTTCTCGTGCGTGAGCGAGGACTCCTCCGGCCTCAACGTCTTCTGCAAGCCCGGCGCGCGCGGCGACGGCGGTGTCGGCGTGGCGTGCTCCGGAGAAGCCGACTGCGACAGCGCACTCTGCGTCGACGGCAGCTCCGGCAGGTACTGCTCGGCGCTCTGCGGCATCCCCGACGAGTGCCCCGCGGTCTTGCCGCGCTGCACCTACGTCGGCTTCGGCATAGACCGCGCTCTCTGTAGCCCTCCTTGAGGGCGGGCTGCGGAGACGTTCTCAGTTGTGCGAGGCGTCCTCCAGCGCGCGCAGCCGGCGTTCGTGGTCGTCGAGACGGCCCTCGTTGCCGGCGCGGGAGTCGAGCGCGACCTTGACCGCGCGGGTCAGCATCACCATCTGCTGCGCCAGGTCGCGGAGCGTCGTCTCGATGACCTCGAAGCGGCGGTCGGCCTGCTCTCGGCTTTCGCGGAGTTCATCGCGCAGCGCCACTTGGCCCTCTCTCAGATCGTCGCGGAGGGCCTTCTGGCCATCTCGCAACTCGCGGAGGAGCGTCACGGTCAGGTCCGTCGGTTCCATCACCTGACCCTACCAGTGGGGTCCGACCTCGCGCCAAGGCGGCCGGATGACAGCCGTGAGCCTGGTCCTGCCAAGGCCCTTGGTGCTGGTGCACCGGCGCGCCAGGTGCCCACGACAGGTTGCTTCCATGGATCAGCGCGCGCGAAGGGTTTCGGTGACTTGGCGCTGGCCCGAGCCCTGCTTTGGGTGTGGGTATGACCCCACGACGCTTCGCGGCCCGGGCGCAGTCGCAGTCCTCTCTCACCGTCGGGGCGCGCCTCGACGCCCTCTCCGAGCGGCTCCCCCTGGAGCTGGCGCTCTCGCTGGCCGCTGACCTGGTCAAGGCGGTCGCTGCCGCGCACCGGAGCGGTCACCGCTTTGGTCGCTTCGACGCGAACCACTTCGTCGTCCGCGGCACGGGAGAGGTGCAGCTCGTCGCCCGCCCGGCCCCCGGCGCCGACGTCGCCGCCGACATGCACGCGCTCGGCGGCATCCTCTTCCGCCTCTTCACCGGCGTGACGCCGAAGCAGGCGCGCGCGGCCCTCAAGGTGTCGTCGCTCGCCGAGGTGCCCTCGCCCGCGCAGCTCAACCCGGCCCTCGATGACACGCTCGACACGCTGGTGGCGCAGATGCTCGCGAGCCACCCCGCGTCGCGGCCGCAGTCGATGGCGCAGGTCGAGGCGTGGTTCGCCGACATCTACGAGGCGCTCGACGTGCACCCCTCTCGCGCGGCGGTGCTGCGCTGGGCCGGGGCGCGGCCGGCGCCGGCGCCCGTGGCGCGGGTGGTTCCAGTCTTCGTGGCGGAGGAGGACGAGGAGCTCGACGACGACGCGCCCGCGGCCGCCGCGCCGGGCCCGGTGCGCTTCGACGCCTGGGCCATGGCCGCCACCGCCTTCTCGGTCGTGGCCTTCGCCATGGCCTCCAGCCTGTAACCGTCTCCCGGAGCCCACCATGTCCATCCGCTCGCTCGCCATCGTGATGTGTCTCGCCGGGCTCGCCACGGCGTGTGGCCGGCCGCGGTGCACGGCCGACCTCCAGTGCGGGAGCGGGCAGTTCTGCGCGCCGTCGGGTGCGTGCTTCACGCGCTGCGCGTCGGACGCGGAGTGCGGCGCCGGCGAGACGTGCAGCTCGGCGGGGGCGTGCGTCAGCCCCGGCGGCGGCTGCGCGGTGACGGCCGACTGCCAGGCGGGCTTCGTCTGCGCCATGGGCGGCACCTGCATGGCGACCAACGGCGCGAGCGACGCGGGCCCGGCGACGTGCGGCGGCGAGAAGTTCCAGGCCACGCCCACCGAGGCGAACATCCTCGTGGTGCTCGACCGGAGCTGCTCCATGGAGGAGCGCATCACCACCTCGCTGACCAAGTGGCAGGCGGCGACGGCGGCCGTGCGCCAGGCGACGGCGCAGAACGCCAGCGCGCTCCGCTTCGGGCTGCAGCTGTTCTCGCTGCCGAGCCAGCGGTGCGCGCCAGGGCAGATCGACGTCGCGGTGGGCCCGACGAACGTGACGGCCATCAGCAACGCGCTGCCGCAGCGGGCCGACGGCTCGATGACGCCCATCGGCGCGGCGCTCAACGTGGCGGCGAACTCGGGGCAGCTCACGGACCCCACGCGCGCCAACTTCGTGCTCCTCGTCACCGACGGCATCGAGAACTGCGGCGGCGCGCCGGTGAACGAGGTGCAGGGCCTCTTCATGCGCGGGGTGAAGACGTACACCGTCGGCTTCGGCAACGGGGTCGACCAGCGGCGCCTCACCGACATGGCCATCCGCGGCGGCACCGCGCGGGCCACCACGCCGCGCTACTTCCAGGCCGACAGCCCGGCCGACCTCCAGACGGCGCTGCAGTCCATCGCCTCGGGCGCGGCGAGCTGCGACTACCGGCTCGCGCAGACGCCGCCCAACCCGACCAACCTCTACGTCGCCGTCGACGGGCAGTTCTTCCCGCGCGACCCGACGCGCACCGCCGGGTGGGACTACGACCCGGCCGGCAACCGCGTCATCCTCTACGGCCCCGCGTGCGACGTCGTGGCGCAGCGGCCTGGCGCGAAGGTGTCGGTCATCTACGGCTGCCCCGACGAGACGCTCATCGAGCGCGGGCCCGGCGGGCAGCTCGACGCCGGCACCACCGGCTGGGGCGGCGACGGCGGCATCCCCGACCTCGGCGGCAGCGGCGACGGCGGCATCCCCGAGATCAACTAAGAGGC
>CAYUZK010000077.1:0-24928 GCA_964449625.1 uncultured Archangium sp. | reverse complement strand
CCTCGAGCTGGGCCTCGTCAGCGAGCAGGAGCGCAACGGCTGGCCGCAGAACGTGTGGGGCCTCGCCGCGAACGGCACCGCGGTGGAGGCGATGCTCGACAACGAGCTGCAGGGCACCTACCACGGCTACCCGATGGTCTCGGGCGACCCCCTCGTTGACGAGGTCAAGCGTCGGTGGACGCCATGAAGGCGCTCAGCTTCGACTACGAGTTCTCGCCGGCCGAGCACGGCACCCCCGAGGACCGGGCGACGACGGCCGAGCTGCGAATCTCCGTGGGCGAGGAGGTCGCCACGCGCGTCGACGACTCCTGGGCCAGGTCCGTGCGCGAGCGGATCCGCGTCTCGTGTTACCCGCTCGCGACCTGGATCGCCGGCTCGTGGTGGCGCCTCCTCCACGAAGCGCCGTCGACGCGCGGGGAGCAGCCGCTCGGGTGGCGACTCTCGCACCAGCTCGTCGCCGCGGGCGGCGGCTACCTCTGGCCCCGGGTGACGTTCTTCCCGGACGGCGAAGGGATTGACCTCGAAGTGCGCGCCTCGAGGCGAGTGCTCGCCGAGCCGCTCCGGTTCCTCTCCACGTTTCGCGCGACCGCCGCCGCCGGTGACGTCGAGCGGGAGCTCGCCCAGTTCGTTGCCTCCGTGGTCGGCCGCCTCGATGCCGTCGGCTTGCCCACGACCCTCCTCCACGACCTGTGGGCCGACGTGCAGGCCGAGCGGGCCGACCCCGCGGCCGCACGCCATCGCCAGCTCGAGGCGGAGCTGGGCTTCGACGCGGACGAAGCGCCGGAAGCCCTGGTGACGTCGCTGACGAAGCTCGAGGCGACCGCGGGCACGTCGGCGATCGAAGAGCTGGCGAACGCCGCCGGAGCGGGCAGAGCGAAGCACCCGAACCCCGTCGACTTCCTTCGCGAGGTCGAGACGCTCGCGAGGAGCGCGGGAATGGCGGCCAGCTTCGACCCTGCGCTCCAGGCCGCGGCGGTGGGAGATCGCGCGGCGAAGCCCTGGGTGCGGGGGCGTGAACTCGCAGGGCGGCTGCGGAGCGCGCTGGCGCTTCAACAGGGCCCCATCAAGGACGACCTCCTCAAGGGCCTGCTGGGAGGTGACTTCCTCCTCCCGGCCGCGTCGGCCCCGATCGGCCTCGCCGTGAGAGCGAACGAGAGGCAGGCGCGCGTGCACTTCCGCCGAGCGAACCCGCTGGGTCGGCGCTTCGAGGCCGCGCGGATCGTGGCCGAGCAGCTCCTCGCGCCCGCTGGAGATCGGTGGCTCGCCACGACCGACGCTGCGACGGCGCGACAGAAGGCTCAGCGGGCGTTCGCGGCCGAGTTTCTCGTGCCGATCGCCGAACTCGAGGAGCGCCTCCAGGGCGACTTCTCGTCGGACGAACTCGAGAGCGCCGCCGAGGAGTACCAGGTCTCACCGCTCACGATCCGGGCACACCTGGCCAACAACGGCTTCATCGAACCAGACGACGTTCGCCCAGGCTGAGCCGCGCCCTCAGGCCGCGTCGGCGTCGGCCACGTCGCGCCGCTTGCTCCCCCGCTCCTTGTACCGGCGGATGGCGCCCGAGAGGATCTCCCCGATGAGCGTGTGGTAGTCCATGCCGTCGCCCTGGGCGATGAGCACCAGGTCGCTCCAGCCCGGCGTCAGGCCCGGGAGCGGGTTGCACTCGATGAAGTAGATGCGGCCCGACTCATTGTCCATGCGGAAGTCGATGCGCGCGACGTCGCGGCAGCCCAGCGACATGAAGGCCGTGCGCGCGGCGGCCCGCAGGCGCTCGAGCTGCCCGGCCTCGAGCTTCGCCGGCACCTCGTAGCGAATGCGGTCGTTCTCCTCGAGCTTGTCCTCGAACTTGTAGATGGGCGTCTTGTCCGACTTGTCGGTGAAGACGATCTCCATCGGCGGCAGCACCTCGGGGCGGCGCTCGCCGAGCAGCCCCACGGTGAACTCGCGGCCGCCGATGTACTCCTCCACCAGCGCCGGCTGCTGGTAGCGGTCCACCATCTCCTTCACCACCTCGCGCAGCTCCGGCTCGTTGTGGCAGACGCTCTTGGCGAGCACGCCCTTGCTCGAGCCCTCGGCCACCGGCTTCACCATGAGCGGCCACCGGGTGAACTGCTTGTCGAGGCGCTCGCGGCCGGTGCTCATGAGCTGGAAGTTCGGCGTGTCGATGCCGGCGGCGCGCACCACCTTCTTCGCCAGCCCCTTGTCGAGCGCCAGCGACAGCGTCGCGGGGTCGGAGCCCGTGTAGGGAATGTCGAGCAGCTCGAGCAGCGCCGGCACCTGGCTCTCGCGGTTTCGCCCGCGGAAGCCCTCGGCGATGTTGAACACCACGTCGACCGGCGTGGTGGCGAGCACGATGGGCAGGTCGGCCGTGGCCTCGAGGTCGATCACCTCGTGCCCGTGGCTGGCGATGGCCTCGCGAATGGCCTGCAGCGTCGAGGGCGAGTCGTACTCCGCCTCCCGGTCTTCGCCCTCGGCCGTGGGCTTGATGCGCTTGACGTTGAAGGTGAAGCCCACGCGCAGCGGCCCGCGCCGCGTCGGCTTCGAGAGCCCCCGCGGCTTGTCCTTGATGCGGTAGCGCCGCGCCGCGTTCTGGATCACCGCGTCGATCACCCCGTCGCTGTGCAGCCCCTCGAGCGCCGCCGCCGCGTAGATGCTCGAGCCCGCCTCCAGCGAGGGCAGCGCGTTGATCTCCAGGAAGTACGGCACGCCCGCGTCCGAGAGGCGGAAGTCGATGCGCCCCAGGTCCTTGCAGTCGAGCCGCCCGATGATGGTGCGCGCCATCTTCCGCAGCCGATCGCTCATCTCCTGCGCCAGCGACGCGGGCGCCTTCACCTGCACCGACTTGTCCTGCCGCGTCTTCAGCTCGTAGTCGTAGATGCTGTAGCGCCGCCCAGCCTCGCTCTTCTTGTCGAGCACGTACTCCACCGGCGCGAGCACCCCGTCGAAGTCGTTGTCGACCGCCTCGAGGAAGGGCACCGTCAGATCGCGCCCGGTGATGTACTCCTCGACCAGCACGCCCGCCGGGTAGCGCTCGAGCGCGAGGCTCACCTTGCGCTTGAGCTCGTCGACGTTCTCGGCCACCGAGTCCTGCGAGATGCCCTTGGAGGAGCCCTCGAAGTTCGGCTTGACGATCACCGGGAAGTGCAGCTCCTCGGGCCGCAGCTCGCTGGGCTTCTCGACGAACTGCCACCCCGGCGTGCGGATGCCCTCCTCGCGCAGGATGAGCTTGGTGAGCTGCTTGTCGAGCGTCACCGCCAGCGCGTACGCGTCGGACCCCGTGTAGGGGAAGCCCAGCTCGTCGAAGAGCGCGGGGAAGAAGGCCTCGCGGAAGCGCCCGCGGCGCCCCTCGGCGGTGTTGAAGATGAGGTCGGGCGAGAGGGCCTCCAGCCGCGCCACCGTGCGCGACGCCGGGCCCGAGACCTCCATCTTCTCCACGCGGTGCCCGAGCCGCTCGATGGCCGCCGCGATGGCGTTCACCGTCTCCTCGGTGTCGAACTCCGCCTCCTCCTCCGTGTCCGAGAGGCGGAGGTTGTGCGTCAGCGCGATGCGCATAGGGTCAGTTCTCCTCGAAGCTCGCCCGGCGCGCCTGCGCCGAGTCACGGAGCCGGGCGGTCGCCCGCGCTGGCTCCTCGTTGGTGGTGCGCTGCGGCTTGTCGGCCTCCACCTTGCCGTCGATCACCTGCGTCTGCGCCCAGAGATCACCCAGGCGCAGCCCTTCACGGTCCCGCACGCACTGCAGCGCCTCGATGCTGCCGATCACCGCCAGCCCCGCAAGGAACGCCTTCGGCCCCAGCTCCGGCATCATCGAGAGGATGATCACCAGCCCGAAGGGCGCGTTGCGCAGCACGCTGTCACGGTGCCGGGCCCCGCTGCGCGTCGGCACGTACACCACCTTCACCCCGAAGATCTTCTTGCCCGGGCTCTGGCCCAGCAGCAGGCCGTCGGCGAAGAGAATGTAGAGGAAGGCGATCACCACGCCGGCCGGGCCCGTGGCCAGGTACAGGCCCCAGGCGATGGCCGCGTCCACCAGGCGCGCGCCGCCGCGCAAGATGAGCGAGGCCTTCGGGTAGCCCGAGTCCTCCTTCTTCTCGCCCTGCACCAGCCGCAGGCTCCTCACTCGTCGCCCTCCCCGGCCAGGGCCTCGAGCCGCGCCCAGGCGTCCTGCACCGCGGGCGTCGCGTCGGCCTCCTGCGCCAGCCGCCGCAGGTGCTGCGCCGCGGCGGCTTCGTCGCGGAAGCCGTGCGTCAGCTCCGTCGCCGGCAGCGCCTCGCCCTCGCGCGTGAAGAAGACGAAGGCCATCGACGGCCGCTTGCTCGACTCACGCATCGCGAACTGCACGCCGTCGAAGGCCCAGCCGCGCGGCGCCCACTCGTTGAGCGTGCGCTCGAGCGAGTGCTCGTCGACGTTCGAGAGCTCCACCACCTTGTAGTGGAGCGCGCGCTTCGGGGGCGGGGCCTGGGGGGCGCGCTTCTTTGCGCGCGTGGCGGGCATGACGGGGCGCGAGGCTATCACCACAACGAGCGATACTTGCGATCACGCGCGCCGGGCCCCATCGCCTGCGGCGGCGGATTCTCGGCCGCGTCCGCCCACAGCAGGCTCACGATGGTCTTCGCGCCGATGGCCCCCACGCCCGCGAGGATGTAGGGCACCGGGTGCGAGAAGCCCGTAGCGGGCCCCAGCAGCAGCGCCGAGAGCAGCAGCACCGCGCCGCCCACCGCCGCGCCGAAGAGGTTGGCGCGCATGATCTGCCCGAAGCTGGGGTTGAACTTGAGCGTGGCCAGGGCCATGGCCGCCGCGCCGATGGCCGGGGTGATCAGCACGCCCTGGAGCGCGCCCTGCGCCGAGAACGGCGTGCCGGCCGAGAAGACGATGCCCATGATCAACGCGGTGTAGATGGCCGCCCAGGCGCCGCCCGAGACCACCAGCGTCGCCTTGTTGAGCGCGAGATCGCCGCCGCCCACGATGGCCGCGATCCATGCGCCCGCGGTGCTGCCGATGAGCGACATCCAGCTCACCGCGTAGGCGTCGTTGGTCATCGCGTTGGTGAGGCCGCCTAAGAACATGCCGCCGTAGAGCGAGGCGATGATGCCGAAGTTGGCCGAGAGCTGGCTCATCCAGTTGTTGAACTGCCAGAAGGCCGCGGAGGTGAAGCCCACGCCCGCGCCGATCAGCGTGCCGGCCAGGTAGGCGATGCGCGCGTCCTCGCCGCCCACCACGTCGGGGCAGGTCATCACGCCCTCGTAGCGCGCCTGGATGGGCGGGCAGTTGCCCGGCGCCGCGTCGATGGCCCGGGGAACGAGCTGCGTGCCCAGCACGCCGAGGCCGCCCATGAGCGTGTGGTGCAGCACGAAGGTGAGGCTGCCGGGGCCGGCGAGGAAGGCGCCCTCGCGCGGGTGGCCGTCGAGCATGGCGCCTGGCCCCGAGGGCTGGAGCGCCACGGGGTTCTCATCGAGCTGCTCCGGCGGCGGCGGCAGGGGCGGCAGCGCCTCGAGCGTGCGCTCCGGCGGCGGCGTCGGCGGCAGCTCGATGGGCGCGTCGGCCGGCGGCTGCGGCGGCGGCTCCACCACGAGGGCGGGCTCGACGTAGACCGCCCCGGCGTCGGGGGTCGGGTCACCC
Organism: uncultured Archangium sp.; assembly: GCA_964449625.1. GTDB lineage: Bacteria > Myxococcota > Myxococcia > Myxococcales > Myxococcaceae > Archangium_A. The sequence goes on along the minus strand of CAYUZK010000077.1, from coordinate 19,312 downwards.
ATGGGCACCACCACCACCCGCTCGGCGGGGATGTCGGGCGTGTCCTGCGCGAGCGAGACCGCGGCGCAGGTGACGAGGCAGAGCGAAAGGAGTCGCTGCATGGTCCGCGCACCATACCCGTGCTTCGCGCCAGATGAAGCCCGCTTGCGTCGCCCCCACCATCGCGGGTACCTGCCCTCCCCTATGTCCCAGGAGCCCTTCCACGCCTTCAGCCCCGTCGTGCACCCCGACGCCTGGGTGCACCCCAGCGCGCAGCTTTTGGGCGAGGTGCAGCTCGACGAGGGCGCCTCGGTGTGGCCCACCTCCGTGCTGCGGGGTGACTGCGGCCGCGTCCACGTCGGGGCGCGCACCAACGTGCAGGACGGCACGGTGGCCCACGCCACGCGCGGCGTGTCGACCACCAGCGTGGGCGTGGAGTGCACCATCGGCCACCGCGTCATCCTCCACGGCTGCGCGGTGGGCGATCACTGCCTCATCGGCATGGGCAGCACGCTGCTCGACACCTGCGACATCGGCGCCTGGAGCTTCGTCGCCGCCGGCGCCCTCGTGCCGCCGGGCAAGCGCTTCGAGCCGCGCAGCTTCATCATCGGCGCGCCGGCGAAGCGCCTGCGCGAGGTCTCGGCGAAGGACCTCGAGATGATCGACCACGCGTGGAAGGTGTACGTCGATCTGGTGAAGGGCTACCGGGGCCGCTGACGCTTCACCGTCGGCGCGCGGCGGCCTCTTCGCGGTAGAGGTCGGCGAGCGCGTGAGCGCGCTCCACCTCGTCGCGGGCCTCGTCGAGGCGCAGGAGCCGCTCGAAGGTGGCCACCTGCTTCTGCAGGGCCTCGCTCACCGTGGCGCCCGCCGAGAGCCGGGCCCGGGCGCTCTGCCGCTCCTCCTGCAGCGCCTGGAGCTGCGCGCGCAGCCCCTCGGCCGTCTCCACCAGCAGCTTCGCGTCGGTGTCGGCCTGGGCGTACGCCTCGACGGTGCGGTCGAGCAGCCGCCGCGCCTCGAGCTCGTCACGCCGCAGCGTGCCCTCCACCGCGGGGGTGAGGTCGGGCGTGGCCAGGCGCTCCTGCGTGCTCGCCACGCGCGCGCGGTACTTCGCCTCGTCGCGCGAGAGCTCGCTGCGCAGCGCCAGGAGCGTCGCCGCCGAGCGCCGCACCGCCGTGGCCTGCCGCTCCACCGCGGCGATCACCTCGTCGAAGGTCGAGAGCGGGTCGGCCCGCGGCGCGGGTGACGGTGACTTCTTCTTGAAGAACCCGAACACCGGAGCGGAAAGCTAGCAGACGAGGCGGATGCGCCCCAGCGCGCCGCGGAGCGCCTCGTCGTTCGCGCCCAGGGCGCCCAGGTACGCGGGCACGGACACCCCGTAGAGCTGCAGCAGGTGCGTCAGCAGCGTCAGCGCCTCGGCGCGGCGCGTATCGGCCGGCGCGAGGGCCACCGCCTCGGCCACGGCCCCGAGCACGTCGGTCAGCCGCTCCACCAGCGCCGCGGGCGGCTGGGCGGGCGCCGGCGCCGCGGGGAAGAAGGTGTCGAACTGCCCGTCGCTCGCCTCGGCGCGCGGGGCGGCGCGGCCCTCGGCCACGGCCTCCAGCGCCTCGAGGTGCGGCAAGAGCCGCTCGAGGGCGTCGGTGGTGACGGGCGCGTCGGGCGGCAGCAGCGTGCGCCAGGCGGAGTCGAACTCCGTGCGCGCCAGGCGGATCTCCGCGTCGGACACGTGGTGGTAGAAGGCCCGCGCCCCGGCCTCGCGCTGCTCGAGCACCAGGCTCTTGAGGTCCGGGTTCTCTTCGCCCAGCGAGATGAAGCTCATGGAGATCTCCAGCCCGCCGTAGGGCCTTCGCGTCTTGCGCAGCAGCTCCAGGTCGACCCCGTCTTCACCGTCGGTCACCAGCACCACCGTGGCGCGCGCGAGGTAGGGGTCTCGCCCCTGGGCGCGGCCGATGGAGTCGAAGGCGCCCATCACCGCCAGCGAGATGTCCGTCTGGCCCTCGGCCGGCGACTCGTGGAAGAGCTTGTCGATCTGCCGCGCCGCCTCGTCGCCGGTGTCCACGCGCACGAGGTCGGAGGGGGCGTCGTTGAAGAAGGAGAAATAGAGCGGATCGAAGGGCAGCCCGGCCTTCGCCTTGACGCGGATGGCGTTGAGCTCGGCGATGAGGATGGCGTCGCGGAAGCGCGCCCGGGCGCCGTGCATGGAGCCCGAGGCGTCGAGCACGTACACGCGCACCGCCGTCTTGCGGGCGTGCTTGGGCCGCGGCGGCGGCTCCTCCTCGAGGTAGGCGCGCACGAGCTGCCGGCCGCTGGCCAGGTCGAGCACGAGCTGCCCGGGGCGATCGAGCACGAAGTGCGCGAGGTGATCGAGCGTGTTGGTGGTCTCGTAGGTCATGCGCTGCGTGGGGTACGGCACGCGCCGCTGCACCGTGCGGGTGGCCTGCGTCTCGGCCTCGACGATCTCCTCCGCGAGCGCGTCCTCGACGTCGAAGTAGCGGGCGCAGCCGGCCGCCAGCTCCATGGCGCGGCGCTGATCGTCGTCGAGCTCGAAGGCGAGCTGCGCGAGCGCCGAGGCCACCTCGTCCTCCAGGCCCGCACGGCCGCCGGGCGCCAGCCGCTCGCCTGGCTCCACCTGCCGGGGCTCGCGCCAGCCCACGGCGCGGAAGGTCTCGGCCCGCGCCGCCGCCTTCGGGAGCGTGCCCGGCGCAGTGATGGCCAGGGCCGCCGAGTTCGCCACGCGCGCCAGCTCGACGTCGCCGGCCTCCACCGCGCGCTCGTAGAGGGCCCGCAGGCTGCGGAAGGTGGTGCCGGGGTCGCGCCGCGCGGTGTGCCGCAGGTGCCGCAGCAGGTCCTCGAAGCTGCGCACGGCCGGCGCGCTCCGCACGCGCTCCCGGGCGCCGCCCAGCTCCACGCGCAGCCGCCGCACTCGATCGCGCTCCGTCGCCGCGTCGGCCCCCAGCCGCAGGACGATCTCGTACGCGAGGTCGAGATCGCGCCGCCGCCGCGCCGTGTCGGCCACCTCTCGCCGGGCCCGCGAGGTGAAGAACTCGGCCACGGCCAGGCGCGCGCTCTTGGGCAGCGTGGCGGGGGCCGCCCGCGTGCGCGGGTAGAGCTCGAAGGGCACCTGCGCCGGGTTGGGCGCCTGGAACACCACGGCCACCTTCACCACCCGGCCCAGGCGGCGGAAGTCGTCCTCCAGCGTCGCGAGCAGCTCACCGGGCGGGCGCTTCGAGGCGCCCAGGCGCTCGGCTTCCCGCAGCGCCAGCTCGTACTCGCCCAGCGCCGCCTCGGCCCGCGCCAGCAGGCCCTCGCTCAGCTCGCCCAGCCGGCCCTTCACCTCGCCCAGCTCGCGCAAGAGCCGCGCGTCGGCCACGGTGTGCACGCCGGCCCGCTCCAGCTCGTCGTCGAGGGCGCGCAGCCCCTCGAGCGACACCACGCCGTCGTCGGTGGCGAAGAGCAGCCGCGCCCGCTCGCCCAGCGTGAGCGCAGGGGGCTTGCCCTGCTTGGCGGCGTCGAGGCGGCCCCGCAGGGCGTTGAAGCGCTCGACCAGCATCCGTCACTTCATGGCGCGGGCGTCGATGAGCGCCCGCGAGACGCTGGCGAAGGTGTCCTCGCTGGCCTTGACGGCGCCCAGCAGCGCGCGCACCGCCTCGCCCGCGTCACCGGCCAGCCCCGCCAGGCGCTCGAGCGCCGCGCCCAGGCGCAGGAACTCGCCCTCCCGCGTCACGAGGAGGGGGAAGCGGCACTTCACCAGCGCGTCGAAGCCGCGGTCGGCGTCGGCCCGCGTCTTGAGCTGCTCGGGCTTCGGCAGCTGCGCGAGGAGCTGCGACAACCACCCCCGCAGGTAGCGCACGCGGATGCCGACGGAGTTCACCTCGGCCACGCCCACCGCCTCGCGCACGTCGGCGGGGAAGCGGGGCGCGCCGGCCTCGACCAGGAGCGCCTCGAGCTGCTCGAGCGCGGCGAGCTCGCCCTCCAGGCCGCTCGTCGAGAGCTGCTGGCGGTAGAAGGTGTAGGCCTCGCCGGAGAGCGCCTGCGGCCCCTCGGGCACCACCGGGCGCGGCGGCGGGAGCGCCTTGAGGTGCGCGCGCAGGCGCCGCTCGATGTCCGGCGCGACGGCGCGCAGGGTGAGCTCGTGCGACGCGCCCTCGCGCTTCAAGTGATCCGCGATGCCCTGCACCGCCCGGGCGAGGTGCTCCACGCGGGAGAGCTGCGTCGTGGCCACGGCGTCGCGCGCGTACTGCTCGGCCAGCGGCGCCAACAGCTCCTCGCGCAGGCCCGCGTGCTCCGCCGAGAGCTCGACGAGCGAGCGCTCGAGCTCGCGGAGCCGGCGGCTGTCGACGGTGAGCTGCTCCACGGGCTCGACGCTCTTCTTGCCGACCTGCGGCTGCTGGAAGGTGCGCGTGGCCCGCCGGCGCAGCGCCAGGGCCGTGCGCTCGCGCACCTGCTGGAGGTGGGCGCGCAACGGCTCGCTCACCTCGGGCGCCACCGAGGCGCACACCTGCACCAGCTCCGCGATGCGCTCGAGCTCCTCGGAGAGGTTGGTGGCCAGGCCCGAGACGCCCTCGAGGCGCACGGCGTCGTCGAACTCGGTGGCCTCGGCGGCGAGCGCGATCATGCCCGCGGCCTGGCGGCAGAACTCGGCGGCCTGCCGGGCGACGGCGGGCAGGCGCGCGGTCAGCTCCGGCACGCGGCGCGCGAGCTCGAGCACGTCGCCCAGGCTGCCCAGCAGCGCCACGCCCCCGCGCCCTTCACCCTGCCCGGCCATGCCGCGGGCCACGCGCATCTCGAGGCCCTGGAGCAGCAGCTCGGCGGCGTGCAACAGCGGCTTGCGGTTGTCGGGGTGCCGCGGCCCGGGCACGAGCTTGTCGCGCAGCGAGCGCGCGGTGGTGCTGGCCACGGCCGCCGACCAGCCGCGCACCTGGGCCTCGGCGGCGGAGAGGTCCTCGCGGGCCTGGAGGTCCGCCGCCTCCCGCTCCATCGACTGCTGGAGCGAGGGCGCCAGGCGCGCGTAGGCCTGGGCGAAGGCCTTGTGCTCGACGCGGATGATCTCGAGCTGCGCGCGCTCGCGCGGGTCGGCGCTGGCCTTGATGAGCTGATCGAGCTCGCCCTCGGTGGGGCCGCCGAGGAGGAAGAAGTGCCGGAGGAACTCGAGATCGCCGGCCTCGGCCACCAGCCGCCGCTCCGGGCGCCGGTAGAGGCGGTCGCGCACCACGATGGCCTTGAGCACCCACAGCGCCTTCACCATCGAGCGCTGCGAGAAGTACTTGGTGGGCACGTAGTCGGGCAGCTTGGCCACCTGCGCCAGCAGCTCACGCTCGAGAGAGTCGGCGAGCTCCTCCAGCCCCTCGGCCACCAGCGGCGGCACCTCCACCGCCTCCACCGCCTCTTGCAGCACGTCGAGCTGCTGCAGCGTGAGCCGCGCGCGCAGGCTCGGCCGCTGCCCCGTCTGCGCCCGCTGAAGCATCTGCGCCCGGCTCGAGCGCCGCGCGAAGGCCTTGGGGGCGAAGGTGATGAACGAGATGCGGTCGGCGAAGGCCTGCAGCGTCTCGGGGCTGCGCTGGAGCACCTCGGCGAGGTAGCGGTTGGACGTCATCACCGCGCACTCGCAGCGCCCCGCCGTCACCTTGCGGCCGTGCTTGAGCTCGCGCTCGTGCAGCACGTTCAAGATGGAGCGCAGCAGCATGTCGCGCCCGTCGAAGACCTCGTCGAGGAAGGCGTGCACCGCGCCGAGCATGCCCTCCTCGGTGAGGTGCTCGGTGCGGCCCGTCTCGGTCAGCACCTTGAAGTCCACCGGGCCGATGAGATCGGTCTGCACCGTGTTCTCGGCGAGCTGCTTGCTGAAGAGCGAGGGCAGCGCCGTCTTCTCGTCGACGATGCGGCCGAGCACCGCGCTGGCGATGGCGCTCTTGGCCGTGCCCGGCGGGCCGATGATCAGCACGTGCTCGCGGCACAGGAGCGCCAGCTCGAGCTGCGTGAAGAGCGCGTCGCGCTCGAGGAAGGCCTCCTTGAGCTCGAGGAAGAAGGCCCGGAACGCCGCGGAGGACTCGGTGAAGCGGGCGTCGTCGGCCCAATGGCTCGGTGCATTCACGGGCCGGCGAGTATAACGACCGCGCGTGCACGACGTTCCCCTGAATGACAGCCCCGGCCCGACCCAGCCGGCGGTGGCGACGCTCACGGTGCTCGTGCTCCTCACGTTCGTGGTGGTGGGCGGCACCTCGCAGCTGATGAACCTCGCCTGGGGGCTGTGGTTCTCGGAGGTCTTCCTCTTCTTCGGCGTCACCTGGCTGGGGGTGCAGGCCCTGGGCTTCGCGCCCGCGAGGAGCCTGGGCCTGCTCGCGCCCCGCCCCGCCCCGCTGCTCGCCGGTGTCGCCTTCGGAGTGGTGAACCACTTCGCCTGGGCGCTGCCGCTCATGGCCCTGGCGCACGCCTTGTTGCCCCGGGGCCTGGTGGAGCGCTTCGACGCGGCGCAGGTCTTCGCGCGGCCGACGCCCTTCGAGACGGCGCTGGTGGTGGTGGGCGCAGTGGTGGCGGCGCCCCTCTGCGAGGAGCTCTTCTTCCGCGGCTTCCTCCAGCGCGGCCTCATGGCGCGGCTCGAGGCGCCCCGGGCCATCGTCGTCACCGCGCTCATCTTCAGCGCCTTCCACCTCGAGCCGGTGGGCTTCCTCGCGCGCTTTCAGCTCGGCGTGCTCTTCGGGCTCCTGGCCTGGCGCAGCGGGTCGATCTGGCCGGCCATCGGCGCGCACCTGGCCAACAACGCCACGAGCACGCTCCTGCACTTCGCCACGAGAGATCAGCCGCAGTCCGACGAGGCGATGCCGTGGTGGCTGCCGGTGACGATGCTCCTCGTGGGCAACGCGCTGCTGCTGGCCCTGGCCCGGAGCGTGGGCCCGAGCCTGGCCTCGCCGGTGGTGGCCGCGTGGGTGCCCGGGCCGCGGCCCCGAGCCAACCAGCTCGCCGGCTGGCTCGGCGCGGCGGCGGCCTCGGTGGTGGTGCTCCTGGCGGTGGACCTGCGCGGCGTGCAGCTCAACGTGGTCGACGCGCTCAACCAGCCCTCGAAGGCGGTGAAGGCGCGCGACGAGGTGAAGGAGCTCCGGGCGCGGGCGCGGCGCGGCGAGGCCTCGCTCGACGACTACGAGGCGCTGCTCAAGGCGCTCAGATGAAGTGGTAGTGCTTCACCACGAAGCGCGGCCCCACCATGGCGAGCGTCACCGTCTGCTCGTCCACCTCGCCCTCGGCCGTCACGCGCGCTCCGCTCTTCTTGAGCTTCCGATCGCCGCCGGCGAGCAGGTACGTCTTGCCGTCGTCGGCCTCGAGCACCCAGATGCCCGTCTCGAGGTCGCGGAAGGCCACCACGCCGGTGAGCGTCATGTTCAGGCCTCCTTCTTCAGCATCGCCCGCGCCACGAAGAGACAGACGAGCGCGTTGAAGGCCAGCCAGGGAATGGCGAGGAAGGTGAACGGCAGCCAGGCCAGGCCCGGCGCGTTGGCCCAGGCCGAGTACGCGAGGATGCCCGCGAAGCCGATGGCGAGGCCCCCGATGGCGTGGCGCGCCCCGCGGAACTTGATGGCGAAGAGCGACAGCAGCACCGGCAAGGCCGCGCTGTAGACGAGCGGGTTCGCCAGCGAGCCGCGCCCGAAGATGATGCGGTTGAGCCAGTCGGGGATGGGGAGCGCGAAGGCCGTCGTCACCGCGGACGGCGCCGCCACGTACTGCACCACGAAGGCGCCGACGGTGGTGAGGAGCAGCGGCACGAGGAAGCCCGGCGCGAAGAGCACGTTGAGGTAGCCGGCGCGCTCCTTGCGACCGAGCGTCAGGAGCACGAAGGCGAGGAAGGCGGCGCCCCAGGCCAGCGGCTGCCACGGGGTGGCCTCGTAGCTGAAGACGCCGACGTCCTGCGGCGTGACGGGCTGGGAGTCTTGCGCGAGCTGCACCTCGGCGGGCAACAGCTCACCCAGGCCGTCGGCGGCCTTGAGCTTCTTGAGCGCGTCGAGGGCGCCCTGCGCGTCGAGGAGCCCGTGGCCGAACTGGTCCGTCCACCCCTTGGCGCCCGGGGGCGGCTTGGCAGAGGCGAAGAGGGCCTTCTCGACCATGTCGGGGTTCTTCGCGCCGGCGGCGAAGAGGAGCGCGGCGACGCCGGCGACGTGCGGCGTGGCCATGGAGGTGCCCTGGTAGGAGGCGTAGACGTTGCGGCTCACGTCTTGCGGATCGATGGTGTTCTGCACCACGCCCGCGGCCTCGCCTTTCGACTTGTCACCGCCGGGGCCGGCGAGGTCGAGCTCCTTGCCCCACGAGGAGTACGGGGCGCGCTCGCCGGTGGGGCCGACGGCGGCGACGGCCACCGAGCCCGGGTACGCCGCGGGGTACTCGACGACGCCGCGGCCCCCGTTGCCGGCCGCGCAGACGACGACGACGCCCTTGTTGCGCGCGTAGAGCACGGCCTTCTCCATCACCTCGGAGCGGCCGCCGCCGCCCAGCGACATGTTGATGACCTTCGCGCCGTGGTCAGCCGCCCAGCGGATGGCGTCGGCGATGTCGGCCGTGTTGCCGCCGCCGAAGTGGTCGAGCACCTTCACCGGCATCAGGGTCGCCTCGTAGGCCACGCCGGCCACGCCTTCTCCGTTGTTCGTCGCCTGCGCGATGGTGCCGGCGACGTGGGTGCCGTGGCCGTGGTCGTCGTTGGCGTGGGCGTCGTCGTTCACGAAGTCCCAGCCCTTGACGAACTTCGCGCCCGAGAGGTCGGGCACCTGCGTGAAGTCGTCGTGGTTCTCCCAGGCGATGCCGGTGTCGAGCACCGCGACGATGACGCCCTTGCCGGTGGAGCGCTCCCAGGCCTTCTCCATGTTGATCTGCTTCAGGTTCCACTGCTGGGCGAACATCGGGTCGTTGGGCACGAAGCTCTTCGACACCGTCATGAGCGGCTCGGCGGCCTCGACCTTCGGGTGCTGGCGGATGCGCGCGAGGAGCGCGTCGACGTCGCCGTCCACCTCGCCCAGGGTGATGGCGCCGCGCACGCCCTGCTCCGCGGAGTTGAGCTCGAGATCGACGCCCCACTCGACCTCGATGGCGTCGAACTCGGCCTTGGTGGTGCCGTCGACGAAGTCCACCACGATGCGGCCGGCCACGTGGGCCGAAGGATCATCGGGGAGATCGGCCGTGGTGTAGTGGGGTCGGTCTTGCTCGGCGTCGACGGCCGCGAGCTGGTCGCACGCCATCAACACCAGGGACATCGTCACCGCTGCAGTCAGGAGTTTCGGCATGAGCCCTCGCGTGGCAGGCGGCTACGTACGGACGACAGAACGATTGGATCTGACCCGAAGTTCCCGAGCCGGGGCGTCAAGAAGCGTGAAGTCCTTGAAAGGAGTGTGCTTCAGGGGGCTTGCCGAGCGCCACCCCCCGCCTGGCGGAGCAGCGCCGCGACGGCCTTGCCTACCTGCGGCAGGTTTCGCTGGTAGGTGCGCGTGGCACCCGCCACCACGGTGAGGGTGGCGTCGAGGCGGCCGAGCACCGCGGCCCAGCGCCCGCGATCCTGCCGCTCGTCGTGCTCCGCCAGCACCACGCCCAGGGCCCAGGGCAAGCCGTCGCGAGCCTCGAAGTCGGCCGGCTGCGCGAGCGAGGGGTTGATGAGCACCACGCCGGCGAGCCGGTGGAGCTCGGCCAGCCGCAGCAGCACCGCGTCGGAGGCCCCGATGGCGGCCACCACGGCCGGGGCGCCGCCGGTGTTGGCCTCCGCGAGCTCGAGGGCGGCCTGGGCGTCTTCGAGCCAGTCGCCGGGGCGCTTCGAGGGCTCGCCCTGGCTGCCGCCGACGCCGCGGTAGTTGAAGCGCAAGGTGGGGTAGCCCTCGCGCGAGCCGGCGAAGGCGAGCTCGGCGCCCACCACGTGGTCCATGCCGCTGCCCTCGAGCGGCGGGGGCGGCAGCACGAGCAGGCCCGGGCGGCGCTCTCCGCGGTGCGACACGCCCTCGAGCACCAGCCCGCCGGCGAGGGGAATGAGCGTGGGCCGCTCGAGGAATTGGCCTTTGAGCACCATGGTGAAAACGAAACGGGAGCCCCGTCGCCGGAGCTCCCGTGGAGTCTGCCCGAAGCGGGCGGCTCGTTACTGCGGGTTGTTGTTGTACGGGGTGATGTGCTGCGCGTCGATGCGGCGCGCGACGAAGTTGAGCGAGGAGCTGCAGCTCGCGGCGTCCTGCGGCGAGGCGTCACCGACGGGGCAGTCGTTGCGGCCCTTGATGCAGGCGTACTGCGAGTTGAGCGAGATGGTGCCCTTGGGCGAGAAGCTGTAGTCGTCGAACTTCACCGAGATCTGCGTCTGCCGGGCCTCGGTGTAGAAGTCCTGAATGGGCTTCTGCTCGTTGCGGAGCGCCGAGAAGGTCTTGTCGGTGCCCTCGATGAGATCGTTCACGCGGATGTCGGGCGCGTCGCCGAGCTTGTAGACCTGCGTGCCGAGGTCCAGGTACTCGGTCTGCTCGACGCCGGTCCAGATGACCCACTCGTTCTCGGAGCGGTAGTTCTGCTCGGTGATGTTGCCGCGGCCCGCCGGGAGGTTGTTGTTCCGGAAGCAGCTGGGCACCGCGATGGTGCGGATGGGCGTCTCGTCGATGGCCACCCGATAGATGCGGGGCTGGCCGCCGTTGCAGCCGAAGAGGCCGAGGCTGGCGAGAGCGCTGAGTGCGACGAGCTTCATGGAACGCATTGGATTCCCTTTGTTTTCTTTGAGTGTTGGGCCCGTGAGACTCGAGCCGTTTGGCCTACGACACCGCCGAAGTCAACCGCTTCGGGGGCTAGGACACGGGCCCCCCCCCGAGGTGTGCAAAGAATCTCTAGCCGGCGCGCAGGAGGTAGAACTTGAGGTACTTGCCCTCGCGGAACTGCAGGCGCACGGGGTGGTCGGGCGGCTGGTAGCGCTCCTCGACCAGCGTGAGGTCGACGCCGGCGTTGTAGGCGCCCTCCTTCACCGCGTCGAAGAAGGCGTCGGCTGACACGCGCGCCGAGCAGCTCGCCGTGCAGAGCAGCCCGCCCGGCTTGAGCACCGCGAGGGCCTGGCGGTTGAGCGAGGCGTAGCCGGCGACGGCGGCCTCCACGGCCTTCTGGCTCTTGGCGAAGGCCGGCGGGTCGAGGATGACGAGGTCGAAGCGGCGGCCCTCCTGCTTGAAGGACTCGAGCAGCTCGAAGGCGTCGGCGGCGAGGAAGTCGTGCTGGGCCGCTGGCAGGCCGTTGAGCGTGAAGTTCTCGCGGGCGAGCGCGATGGCGTCTTCGTCCTGATCCACCGAGAAGACGCGGCTGGCGCCGCCGAGCGCGGCGTTCACCGAGAAGCCGCCCGAGAAGCAGAAGCAGTTGAGCACGTCGAGGCCGCGGCTGATGCGGCGCAGCAGGTGCCGGTTCTCGCGCTGGTCGAGGAAGAAGCCGGTCTTCTGCCCGGCGTACACGTCGACCAGGAACTTCGCGCCCCGCTCCTCGATGGGCAGCGGGTTGGGGGCCTCGTCGCCCCAGAGCATGCGCGCGGTGCCCTTGCCCTCGTCGACGTCGGCGTCGTCGCGGCCCACCTCGTCGCGGCCGACCACGCCCTTGAGCTCGGGGAGCGCCTGCTTGAGGGCCTCGATGATCAGCGGCCGGTGCGGCGTCAGGCCCGCGGAGTAGAGCTTGAGCACCGCCCAGCGATCGTAGAGGTCGACCACCACGCCGGGCAGCCCGTCACCCTCGCCGTGCAGCACGCGCCAGGCGTTGGTGCCGGAGAAGTCGATGAGCTGCCGCCGCGAGGCGACCGCCTGCGTCACGCGGCGGGTGAAGAAGGCCGCGTCGATGAGCTCCTGCGGGTCCGTCGTCAGCACGCGCACGGCGATGGCCGAGAGCGGGTCCCAGTAGCCGCGGCCCACGAAGCGGCCGTTGTCCACCAGGTCCACCACGCTGCCGGCCGGCACGCGCGGCGCCACCTCGATGGCCTTGCGGAAGACCCACGGGTGCCCGGCGCGAATGTGCCGCCCCAGGCCCGGCTTGAGCGGCACCTTGACCAAATGGCTCACGAGCGGCGCCTCCGGGCACGGATGACGGCGTCGGCCACCTCGCCGAAGCCCTTGCCCTCGCGGGCGCGGGTGATGAAGCGGGGCGCGGCGGTGAGGCGAGCGAGCACGTCCTTCACGTTGGCGACCCCGACGGACAGCGAGAAGGCGCCGAACATCGGCGCGTCGTTGAACGAGTCGCCCACGTACACGTAGCGGGGGTCGGCGTCGCGCAGCGTCTTCTTCCACTCCGTCTTCACGAAGCGGCGGGCCGCCGAGAGCTTGTCGAAGCGGCCGAGCCAGCAGTTGACGTGCACGGAGCTGCGCACCGCCGTCACGCCGCGCGCGTGGAGGAAGGCCTCGAGGGCGTCGGCGCCGGCCTGCCCGAGGTCCGCGTCTTCGGCGTAGTCGATGGCGAGGTCCACCTCGGTGGCCGCCGAGTCGCTCGACAGGCGCGCGCCCTTGACCGCCTCGAGCGCCGCGGCGACGTGCGCGGTGAGGGCCACGCGGTGCCGGGCGCGCACGGCCGGCGGCTGGGCGTAGGACTTCACCAGCCGGCCCTCGCGCCAGGCGTAGTGCAGCGCGCCGTTCTCGACGATGACGCCGGCCACCGGCCACTGCCGCGCCCAGCACTCGCCCCACCCGCTCGGCCGGCCGCTCACCAGCACCACCGGCACGTGGTGGAGCGAGAGCCACTCCAGGGCGCGGAGCGTCGAGGCGGCCAGGCGCCCCTTCGTGGTGAGGGTGCCGTCGACGTCGGTGAAGACGGCCTCGACCTTCGACAGATCCGCCTCGTGGAGCGGGGACAGCAGGGGCTTCGGCATCGGCGCCGTCAATACTGCGAGAGGCCGGCCAACTGCACGAGGAACTGCTCGAGGGCGTCGGGCAGCGTCTCGACCGTGGGCACGGCCAGGCGCTGCCCGCGGAGGAAGGCGTCGAAGTCTGGCGAGCGGCCGTAGAGCGTCTGCGCGACGCCCAGCGCCTCGCGGAAGGCCGCCAGCTTCGCCTCGTGGCCGTCGACGCCCAGGGCGTGCTCGAGGGTGAGCCCGATGGCTGCGAGGGCCTCCTGGTCGTGCTGCACCAGCAGCTCGCGGCGGCTGATCTCTGCGAAGCCGTCGATGAACTCGAGGAAGGGCTCGAGCACGCCGAGCAGCTCGACCTTGTGCGGCGCGCCGTGGGCCACCAGCGCGTGGAGCCGGCCGCGGAACTCGAGGATGCCGCGCTTGTCCTGCGCGCGGAGCGAGCGCCAGGCCGCCGTGCGGCCGAAGGAGTCGAGCTCGCGCTCCACGGCCTGGGCCTGGGCCTGCACCTCACCGGCCGCCGCCTCGCCGACGCGGTGGATGCGGGTGTGCAGCTTGCGCCGCAGGTCGGCGCTCATGGAGCGCACCACCAGCGTGGAGCCCAGGGCCGCGTCGTAGCCGGGCTCCACCTCGCGCCGCTTGCAGTCGCCCAGGGCGGTCGCCGCTTCCCACACCATGCGGCCGATGCGATCGCGGAAGCGGGAGCGGAAGACCTGCAGCTCGGTGATGAGGTTCCAGCGATCGCCCACCACCTGCGGGTCGCGCACGTGCTGGCCGAAGGCGACGACGTCGGCCTTGAGCTCCTGGGCCGCCGCGGACACCGCGCGCTCGGCCTCGAGCTGCGTGCCGTCCATCACCAGCTCGCCGGGAGGGAAGCTGGCCTCGATCTGCGCGCCCAGGGTGTTCACCTCGGCGATGGTGCTGCCGATGACGGGGGCCACCTGCTCCCACATCGAGAGGTCGGCGGAGTCGTCGGCGCCCTCGACCTCGTACTGCACGAGGTCCAGCTCGCCCAGGCCCGCGATGGTGCGCGCCGCGGCGTCGCAGACCATGCGCAGGCGCGCGGCGAAGTCTTGATCGGCCTCCGCCGCCAGCAGCGCTTCGAGCTTCGGGGGCAGCGACGAGTCCACGAGGAGCTCAATACGCTACGCCACGCGCGGGGCTCAAAAGAATCTGCTACGCCGTGGGCCCTCACCCTCGGGGCATCTTTGCCCTGACCGGAATCAAGGCCCCCCATGCCCCTCATCACGCTCTCTGGCCGCACCTACTTCTACGAGGATCGCGGGGAGGGGCTGCCGCTCGTGCTGCTGCACGGCTTCCCCTTCAGCAGCGAGAGCTTCTGGCCGCAGCTCGAGGCGCCGCCGGCCGGCGTGCGCCTCATCGTGCCCGACCACCGGGGCTTCGGGCGCAGCGAGCCGGGCGACGGGCCCGCCACGATGGAGGCCATGGCTGAAGACGTGCTCGCGCTCCTCGACGCCCTGCGGCTCCCCGCGGCCGTCATCGGCGGGCTGTCCATGGGGGGTTACGTGGCCATCGCCCTGGCGCGCCTCGACCCGGGCCGGGTGAAGGGCCTGGTGTTGATCGACACGCAGTCCTTCGCCGACGACGAGGCGGGCCAGGCCAGGCGCGAGGCCGCGGCGCAAGACGTGGAGGCGAACGGCGTGGGCGGCCTGGTGGACGCGATGCTGCCGAAGCTGATGAGCGCTGGCGTGGACCCCGGCGTGCGGGCGCGGGTCGAGCGCCTCATGCGGGCCCAGTCGCCGGCGGGCGTGGCGGCGGCCTCGCGGGGCATGGCGAGCCGCACCGACGGCAAGGACATCCTCTCGCGGTTTGGCGGCCCGTGCCTGGTGCTGGTGGGTGACGGCGACGTGGTGACGCCGCCCGAGAAGGCGAAGGCGATGGCGGCGCTGGTGCCGGGCGCGAGCCTGGAGCTCATCGCCAACGCGGGGCACCTCACCAACCTGGAGCAGCCGGCGGCCTTCGGCGCGGCGCTCGAGCGCTTCCTCGCGCCGCTGCGCTGAGGCGCGCCGTCAGGTCAGGGCTGGCAGACGACCTGGTCGCCCGAGACGGTGCAGGAGCGGCAGGTGTTGGTCTTCACCAGCTTGAGCAGGCCCGAGGTGGCGTCCTCACGGCACTCGAGCGTGCCCAGGCCGTCGGCGGTGCACAGGCCCTTGCCCACGGCCGACGAGGCGCAGTTGTCGCCCTCGGCGTTGCCGGTCATGTCGCACTTGACGACGTCTGCCTCGCGCTTGCAGCCGTTGAAGCCCTTGCAGGGGAGCGAGATCCACGTGCCGACCTTGCACTCCAGCGCGCTGGCCGACGACTCGCACAGGAAGCCCGAGACCTCGCAGGCTTCGCCGGCCTTCGGCGTGCCGCAGGCGAACGAGAGGGTAGAGAGGACGACGGCGGCGGCGAGCTGGATGAAGAGACGCATGGAAGGGACCCGGTGAAAGGCGCGGCACTCTCGACTCGCGCGAAGGTGATGTCAACCCTCGTCGCCCTCAGCCGAGGGCCTCGCGGAACAGGCGCCGGTAGTTCTCGCCCAGCACCTTCTCGATGACGCGAATGGGCAGCCCCCGGTCGAGCAGGGCCTGGGTCAGCACCGGGAGATCGCGCACGTCGCGCATGCCCCGCGGCAGGGGGATCATGCCGTCGAAGTCGCTGCCGAAGGCCACGCCGTCTTCGCCCAGCACCTGCAGCGCGTGCTCCACGTGGCGCACGAGGTGGGCGACGGTGCGGCCGCCGAGGAACTGCGGGGCGAAGATGATGCCCACCACCCCGCCCTTGTCGGCGATGGCGCGGCAGGTCTCGTCTGACAGGTTGCGCCACATCGGCGTCGCGCCCTGCACGCCCGCGTGGCTGCAGAAGGGCCGGGCCTTCGGGTGCGCGAGGAGCTCAGGCAGCATGGCTGGCGAGGCGTGGGCCACGTCGAGCAGCATGCCCACCTCGCCCATGGCGTCGAGCACCTCGCGCCCCAGCGGCGTCAGGGGCCGGTTGCCGAAGAGCGGCGTCGAGGTGCCGCCCAGCTCGTTGTTGGCCAGGTGGCTCAGCGACATGAAGCGCACGCCGCGATCGTGGAGCTCGCGCACGCGCTCCACCCGGCCCTCGAGCGCGTGCCCACCCTCGATGCCCACCACGGCCGAGAGCCGGCCCTGGGCGAGGTTCTGCTCGAGCTGCGCGCCAGAGGCGGCGATGGTGTCGTGGCCGTCGTCGCGGCAGAAGGCGCCCAGGCGATCGAGCTGGAAGGTGCAGCGCGGCCACTCGCTGGCGCGCGCGCGCCGCGGCCACCCCTGCTTGAGCGCGAAGAGCGAGAAGCCGTCGATGAGCGGGAGCCCGCGCGTCACGATGGTGAAGCACTGGATCTTCACGCCCGCCTCGCGCAGCCGCGGGAAGTCCACGTGGCCGGCCTCCGAGGCCCGGGTGAGATCCCGGTTCCACATGAGCGAGTCGGCGTGCCCGTCGGCGACGGCCACGCGGCGGTGCAGCTCGGCGATGTCCACACGTTCCGTCACGGGCCGCATCGTGTAGGGTGCGCGCCGGCGGAATTCAATCGATGCAGCTCTCGATCAACGGACAGGCGCAGGACGTGCCCGACGGCCTCACCGTCGCGCAGCTGCTTTCGCGCCTGTCCATCACCGCGCCGCGCGTGGCCGTGGAGGTCAACGCGCGGGTCATCGTGCGCGCCCGGCACGGCGACACCCCGCTGCAGCCGGGCGACCACGTCGAGATCGTCACCTTCGTCGGAGGCGGGTAACCATGAAGCCATTCACCATCGCCGGGCGCACCTTCGGCAGCCGGCTCATCGTCGGCACCGGCAAGTACCCCTCCCACGAGGTGATGAAGGCCTGCCACGAGGCCTCGGGCGCCGAGATGGTGACCGTGGCCGTTCGCCGCCTCGACCTGAACGCGAAGGGCGAGGCCTCGCTCCTGCACTGGATCGACGCGAAGAAGCTGACGCTGCTGCCCAACACCGCCGGCTGCTACACGGCCGACGACGCGGTGCGCACCTGCCGGCTCGCCGAGGAGCTGGGCCTCTCGAAGTGGGTGAAGCTCGAGGTGCTGGGCGACGAGAAGACGCTCTACCCCGACGTGGAGGAGACGCTGAAGGCCGCCCGCGTGCTGGTGAAGGAGGGCTTCACGGTGCTGCCGTACACCAGCGACGACGTCATCACCGCGCGCAAGCTGGCCGACCTGGGCTGCGCCGCCGTGATGCCGCTCGCCGCGCCCATCGGCTCGGGCCTGGGCATCCGCAACCCGCACAACATCCGCCTCATCCTCGAGGCGGTGCAGGTGCCGGTCATCGTCGATGCGGGCGTGGGCACGGCGAGCGACGCGGCCATCGCCATGGAGCTGGGCATCGACGGCGTCTTGATGAACACCGCCATCGCCCAGGCGAAGGAGCCGGTGCGCATGGCCCGCGCGATGAAGCTGGCGGTGGAGGCGGGCCGCGAGGCGTTCCTCGCCGGCCGCATTCCCATGAAGGCCTACGCGTCGGCGTCGAGCCCGCTCGCCGGCCTCGTGGGGCAGTGACGGCGCCCGGCTTCCGGCTGCTGCTCGTCACCGACTGGTCGCGGCCCGGCGTGGTGGACCGCCTCGACGAGGCGCTCGCGGTGGGCGGCCCCGTGGCCGTGCAGCACCGGCACCCCGGCGCGACCGACCTCGTCTTCTTCGAAGAGGGCCTGCGCCTGGCCGAGCGCTGCGCCGCGCACGCCGTGCCGCTCTTCGTCAACGGCCGCCTCGACGTCGCCCTCGCGCTGGGCGCGCACCTCCACCTGCCGACGCGGGCGCTCGAGCCCGCCGACGTCCGCCCGCACCTGGGGGCGCGCTGGCTCTCTGCCGCCTGGCACCCGCTGGAGGCCGAGGCCCCGCCGGCCGGGGTGGACCTGCTCCTGGCGAGCCCCGTCTTCGCCCCGGGGAGCAAGCCCTCCGACGATCGCCCGCGCCTGGGCGTCGAGGCCTTTCACGCCGCTGCCCAGCGAGCCGCGCCGGTGCCGGTGTTCGCGCTGGGCGGCGTCACCGAGACCTCGCTGGCGGCGCTGCGCGGGGCGGGGCCGGTGGCCGGGGCGGCGGTGGTGTCGGCGGTGCTGGCCGCGTCCTCTCCAGGGCGCGCCGTCGAAGGGCTGCTGCGCGCGCTGGGAAGTTGAGTAGCCTTGCGCGCTCCCGTGACGACGACGCTGCGACCGCTGGGCCTCGGCGAGCTGATGGACCGCGCCATCGGCTTCTGGCGCGCGCACTGGCGGCCCCTGTTTCAGCTCATGGTGGCCTTCCAGCTCGCGCAGCTCATCGCGGTGAAGGCGGCGCAGCTCGGGGCGCGCGCCCTCTTTCCCCTCTTCTCCACGGGCCCTGAGGGCTTCGCGACGCTGTCGAAGCAGCCGGAGGTGGCGCTGCCGCAGCTTGGGGGCTTCATCGCGATGATGAGCGCCGCGGTGCTGGTCGCGCTCTTCATCTCGCAGGTGGCCGGCGTGGCCACCACGCACTTCACGTGGACCCGCCTCGTCGGCGGCGGCGCGCCGACCCCCGGCGACGCCTTCCGTCACGCCGCCGCGCGGCTCGCCATCACCGCGGGCGCCTGGGCGCTCAGCCTCGCCTGGAGCGTGGTGGTGGCCGGGCTCCTCGTCGCGCCCGGCGGCCTGCTGCTGGCCGGCGCCGCGCTCTTCGGCGCGCAGGAGCAGCGCACGCTGGCCGTCGTGCTGGGCGTCGTCGGCGTGCTGGTGCTGGGCTTCGGGCTGCTGGTGCTGGTGCTGTGGTTCGTCATCCGCTTCGTGCTGCTCTCGCAGGTCATCGCCACGGAGCCGGTGGGCGCGCTGGAGGCCTTCCGCCGCACGGGGCGGCTCTCGTCGGGGCGCGTGGCCGACGGCCTCGTGGGGCTGGTGAAGCTGCGGCTGACGGTGCTCATCAGCATCATCGGCGGCATCCTCCTGCTGGTGAGCCTGGTGATGTCGGCGCCCACCTTCATCGTCGGCGCCTTCTACGGGGTGACCTTCCAGCCCGGGCAGGGCCTCGACGACGTGGTGCCGGCGGCGGTGCTGGTGCCCATCGAGTTCTTGCAGACCGTCGGCGGCTCGGTGGTGGCGCCGCTCTACGTCGTCTTCCAGGTGCTCTTCTACGTGGACATGCGCGTGCGCCGCGAGGGGCTCGATCTCGAGCTCGCGCTCGGGGCGCCGGCGCCGTGACGAGCGCCTTGCTGCTGGCGGTGCTGCTGGCCGCGCCCTGCGAGCACCCGAGCCTGGGAGCCCTGGCGCCGCAGGCCCGTGAGGCGGCCTGCCAGCTCCTCGTGCAGGAGGCGCCCGGGCCCTCGCCGGCGACCTCCGAGGCGCTCACCAACGTCTACGCGCGACCGGGCTTCGAGCGGGCTCGCCGGCGCAACAGCGGCGCGGTGCAGGCCTGGCTCGCGCAGCTGCGGGCGTGGCTCGGGTCGCTCTTCGAGTCGTCCGGCGCGCAGACGTACTCCGAGGTGACGCGCGTGAGCGTGCTGGCCCTCGCCCTCGCGCTCGGCCTCGGCGTCGCCCTGCGCCGGTGGCGGCGGCGCGCAGCGAAGGCGCC
>CAYUZK010000076.1:0-25095 GCA_964449625.1 uncultured Archangium sp. | reverse complement strand
CGGTGTTGAGCGAAGCGAAGGCCCCGCCCGACACCCCGCCCGCCCGCGTGGGGAAGCCATGGCGAGACCGCAACGTCGGCGAGGTGATCAACTCCACGCTTCACACCATAGCCCACCTCACCGATGCTCCACCCCGCCCTCCCCCGGAGTCCCCCTGCGCACCATCGGTACCAGATTGCTGCTCGCCGTCGCGGTGCCGGCCCTCGTGCTGGCGCTGGTGGGCACCGGCGCGGCCTGGCGCCAGACCGATCGCGCCGTCCGCGAGAAGAGCCGCGCCGAGGCCCTGGGGCTCGCCGAGTTCCTCGCCACGCACTTCGGGGCCGTCGAGGAGACCCCGCCCGGCACCCCGGCGCGCGTGGCCCACCGGGCCGTGACCAACGCGGTGCGCAGCCACTGGGGGGCGCTCAAGCTCGTCACCGACCTGCGCATCATCGGCGCCGACGGCGTGGTGCGCTGGTCGCGGCGCATCGAAGAAGAGGACAAGCCCTGGCCCGCGGCGGAGCGCCTGCTGGCCACTGGCGCCGGCCAGGCCTCCTTCGACGGCCCGGCGCGCCCGTGGCCCTGGAGCAGCGGCGCCGGAGGTGAGGTCATCTACCCGCTCGGGGGCGTCGCCTGCGGCGGCTGTCACACCGGGCCCTCCACCCTGCGCACCGGCGTGCTGCAGCTCACCGTCGACGAGCCGGCGCTGCGCGGGGAGGTGGCGAAGGTCTTCGCCAACGCCTCGTGGTTCATCACCCTCTTCGTGCTCACGCTGAGCGTCGCGGTGATGGGCGCGGTGCGGCACTTCGTCACGCGGCGCCTCGCGCGGCTGGCGGCGGTCATGCGCCGCGCCGAGGCCGGCGAGCTGGTCGTGCGCGCGCCCGACCTCGGCGACGACGAGCTGGGCGCCCTCGCCCTCGCCTTCAACCGCATGCTCGCCCGGCTCACCGACTTCAAGGTGGGCGAGATCGACGCGCAGCGCGATCTCGAGCGCGCGCAGACCGAGCTGGGCCTCAAGGGCGAGCTCGTGAGCCGCGTCTCCGAGCTGCAGCTCCTCTACGATCTCGCGCGCACCATCGCCTCGACCCTCGATCTCAACGAGGTGCTCGAGCGCGTGGCGCGGGAGGTGCCGCAGAAGCTCGACGTGCCCAAGTTCAGCATCATGCTCCTCAACGCCGAGGGCAGCCTCGAGGTGCTCAAGGCGCACCCGGCGAACGTGGGCTCGGAGGGCCTCACCTTCGCGCTCGGCGAAGGCGTCTGCGGCCGCGCGGCCTTGCTGCGCAAGAGCTGGTACGTGCCCGACCTCGAGCACGACACGCTCTTCCGCGTGCGCGGCGGCGCCGGCTCCAAGGGCCGCGGCTGCCTGTTGGCGGTGCCCATCGTCAGCGGCGGCGAGCTGCTGGGGGTGCTCAACTTCGAGCGCAGCCAGAAGGCCGACTTCGGCCCCGACGAGATCGAGTTCTTCACCGCCGTCGCCGACCAGGTCGGCCTCGCGGTGCAGAACGCCCGGCTCCACGAGCAGACCGTGGCCCTGTCCGTCACCGACCCGCTCACCGGCGTGCCGAACCGCCGGCACCTCTTCGCGCAGCTCGAGGCCGAGCTCGCGCGCGCCGCGCGCTTCGGCACGCCGCTGACGGTGGTCATGATCGACATCGATCACTTCAAGCGCCTCAACGACTCCGAGGGGCACTCGGCGGGCGACGAGGTGCTGCGGGAGGTCTGCCAGCGGCTGCGGCAGAGCCTGCGCAAGGTGGACACGCTCGCGCGCTACGGCGGCGAGGAGTTCGTGGTGCTGCTCCCGCAGATCTCCCGGGCCGAGGCGCTCGAGGTGGCCGAGAAGCTGCGCCGCAGCGTCTGCGACACGCCGCTCGCGCATGGCGCGCGCCAGCCCGGCGGGCGGGTGACGATCTCCCTGGGCCTCGCCACGCTGCCGGGCGACGCCACCGAGCAGGGGGCCCTGATCGACGCCGCCGACTCGGCGCTCTACGCCTCGAAGCGCGGCGGCCGCGACCGCGTCACCGCCTTCAGCCCGGGCATGGAGAGCGACCCCACGCGCCAGCGCGGCCCGAACGCGCGCGCCGGCCGCACCGGCGAGCCCCCCCCCGTCAAGGCGTGAGGCGCCCCAGGCCCACCAGGTAGATCTCCATGCTCGCGCCGCGCGTGGCCTCGGGGCGCACCACCTTGACGTCCGCGTAGAGGCTCCGCACCTCGGCGCGGAACTGCTCGAAGTCGGCGCCCATGAAGAGCTTGGCGATGAAGTGGCCGCCGGACCGCCCGCGGCGCCGCGCGACCTCGAGGGCGATGCCCGCGAGCCGCAGCGAGCGCGCCTCGTCGACGTCCTTGATGCCCGTGGTCTTGGGGGCCAGGTCCGACACCACCACGTCGATGGGGCCGCCGTGGAGCGCCTCGAGCTGCGCGTGGAAGTCGTCGGCCAGCACGTCGACCACGGCGGTCACCACGTTGGGGCGCCCGAGCGGCTTGATGGCGGCGAGGTCGACCCCCACCACGTGCCCCGTGGGCCCGACGGCGGCGAGGATGATCTGCAGGAAGCCGCCGGGGGCCGCGCCGAGGTCGACGACGCTCTGGCCCTTCTTGAAGACGGCGAAGCGCCTGGCGATCTCGTCGATCTTGAAGGCGCTGCGGGCCCTCAGGCCCTCCTCCTTCGCCTTGCGGAAGAAGTAGTCCTTCGGCTGGTAGGGGCGCTTGGCCATTCAGTGCTGCGCGGTGGGCGTGCCGCTCTCGGCCGAGAGATCGTCGCCGTTCGCCACGCTCTTCACCTTCTCGAAGAGCTTCAAGTATCGGGTCTCGGCGAAGTCCTTCACGCGCTCGACGTTGATGCGCCGCGCGCTCTGCGAGCTGACGAGCGCCTGGAACACGCGCACCGTCGGCGCGCCCTTGTCCTGCGCCCACACCGTCACCGTCGAGGCGATGGGGCAGGCCTCGGCCGCCCGCGCCGCCGCGAACGACGCCTCCACCGGCAGGTCCCTGGGCTCCGCGTTGAACCACTGCACGTAGGCCACGGCGTGGGCCGCCCCGGTGTCCACCTCGAGGCGCCCGATGCGCCCGGCCAGCTCGCCGGCGGTGAAGATCTCCTTCAGGTTGGCCTCGCACTTGGCCTTCACGTCGCCGGCCGCCTCGCCCTTCTCGATGGCCTTCTGCAGCTCCTTGAGCTTGTAGCCGCCGTCTTTGGCGATGGCGGGCAGCCGCGCGGGCTCCTTCATCGCCTGCACCCGGGCGTCGGCCAGCGCCACCTTGTAGTGCTGGTACATCTTGAACTCGTCCTCGGTGAGGTTGAGCGCCTCGAGGGCGAAGGACGGGACCGCGACGAGGACCAGGAGCGACGAGACGAGACGTGACATCAAGGACAGACCTCCGAAAGGGCGCCGGGTTATACCCCTGCCATGCCCGGGTGTGGAAAGTGCGGAACGACCCTCGACGTGATGTTCAACCAGCTGGGGCGGCGAGACCACTGCCCGAACTGCGGCGCCGAGCTGCACGCCTGCCTGCACTGCCGGCACCACGACGAGACCGTCGCCAAGGAATGCAAGGAGCCCTTCGCCGAGGTGCCCATGGACAAGGATTCCGCCAACTTCTGCGACTTCTTCCAGCTCGGCGAGGGCCAGAAGCGCGACGGAGGGCCCTCGAAGGCCGATCTCCTGTCGGCCGCCGAGTCGCTCTTCAAGAAGTAGCCGCCCGGCGCCGGGGCCGCGGCCGCCCCAGCAGCCCCAGGGCGGCGAGGGCCAGCAGCCCTCCCGGCGCGCCGCACCCGCAGCCCTCGGGCACCGTGGAGGCCCCGCAGCTCGTCGGGGCGCACGCCTCGCCGTCGGCGCACAGCCGCTCGTCGCACTGGCCCGCCTCGGGCGCGATGAGCGTCACCTCGATGCTGCCATCGGCCAGCACGCGCACGTCGTCGAGGCGGAAGCCCGACACGGCCCCCGAGTACAGGTTGCTGGAGTTGACCTGGTTGTCCTTCGACACCGGGAGCCCGCGCTCGTCGGGGCGCAAGAAGGCGCCGTCGGTGAAGAGGTCACCCGGCCCCACCGCCTGGTTCTTCTCGATGTCGAAGCGGCCGTCGGCCTGCACCAGCCGCACGTAGGGGCGCCAGGCGTCGCAGTTGACGCAGTCGAGGATGCGGTTGACGAAGTTCCCCTCGACCCCGCCCAGCTTCACGGTGCGGTCCACGTGAAAGACGGCGAGGCCGCGCTCGGGCACGCCTCGATCGAAGGTGCCGCCGGGGCCCCGGTTCTCGACGAGGAAGTACTCGTCGCCGATGCCGACCCGGTACACCTGCCCGCTCGTCTCGGCCGGCAGCAGGCGCACCCGCTGGCGGCCCTGCACCTGGTGCCAGTCGGCCCAGCGCAGCCGCCACCGCGTCTCGGCATCGGGGAGCGGGATCTTCGCGTCGTAGTGCCAGGCGCCCATGAACGAGAGGTGCAGCCCGTCGTAGCGGCCTGCCTCGTCGTAGAGGTCCGTCAGGCCCAGCAGGTGCCCGAACTCGTGCACCATCACCAGCACGTCGGACTCCCCGGCGATGGCGAAGTGGCCGATCTTCACGCCGTCCACCACGAGCGGCCCACCGGTGCCGCCCGCGAGGTTGTCGCCCCGGTTGAAGTACGCGAAGGGGAAGGCGATGCCCCCGAAGGGCACGTTGGTCAGCACCATGACGCCGTCGATCCACCCGTCGGCGGCGCCCCGGCGGCCGTTGACGTCGAAGGGCGCGAAGCTGAAGCCCGCGTCGCGGGTGCGCTTCACCACCTCGCGCATCATGTCCATGCCCGCGGTGAAGGCGTTGATGTCACCCCGCGCCACCACGCAGCCGGGAAACCGATCGGCCGGCAGCGGGCACTCGCCGTAGGCCACCTTCGGGGCCACGGTGACGCGCGGCCGGTAGCGCCCGAGCGAGGCCGTCTCGAAGTAGCGCACGAAGCCGGTCGGATCCTCCGGCGAGAAGAAGCGCTCGAGGGCCACCGCGTCGAGCGGGGGGAAGCCCGCCACCTCCACGGGGATCAGCAAGAGCCGCGCGTCCCCCAGGTAGGGCGCCTTGCGCGGGCCCACGTCCTCCCGCATCACGAAGTGATCCATGTAGTCGGCCCGGGCCACGGTGGCGGCCAGGCAGCAGGCGAAGACGAAGAGGCGACGCACCCCACCCGTGTGGCACGGGGGGGCGCGTCGCCGCAAGACGCCGGGAGTCGAGCCTCGCCCCTAGAAGCCGGCGAGCTTGGAGATGATCTCCTTCATGATCTCCGAGGTGCCGCCGCCGATGGTGATGAGGCGGATGTCGCGCCACGCGCGCGCCACGTCGGTCTCCTCGATGTAGCCCATGCCGCCGTAGAACTGCTGGCAGTCGTAGGCCACCTTCTGCGCGAGATCGCCGGCGAAGAGCTTGGCCATGGAGATCTCCTTCACCGGGTTCTCCTTCGCCTCGAAGAGCTCCACGGCGTGGTAGGTGAGCCGCCGCGCCGCCTCGAGGGCCGTCAGGTGCTCGACGAACTTGTGGCGCCACACCTGGTACTTGATGATCGGCCGCCCGAAGGCGACCCGCTCATGGCCGTACCTGATCGCGTCCTCCACCATGCGCTCCATGCCGGCCACCGCGATGATCGCCGCGGTCAGCCGCTCGCCCTGGAAGTTCGTCATCACGTGGTAGAAGCCCTCGTTCTCTTCGCCCAGCAGGTACCGGGCGGGAATGCGGCAGTCCTCGAAGTACAGGATCGCCGTGTCGGACGAGAGGTTGCCCACCTTGTCGAGCTTCTTCGAGACGCCGAAGCCCTTCACGTCGGTGGGGAAGGTGAAGAGCGACACGCCGCCGTAGCCCACGTCGCCGGTGCGCACCGCCAGGGTGATGAAGTCGGCGCGGGTGCCGTTGGTGATCCACATCTTCGAGCCGTTGATGACGTAGTCGTCGCCGTCGCGCCGCGCGGTCGTCTTCAGGTTCGCCACGTCGCTGCCCACGCCGGGCTCGCTCACGCCCAGGGCGGCGATCTTCTCGCCCTTGAGCGCCGGCTCGAGGAACAGCCGCTTCTGCTCGTCGGTGCCGATCTCGTTGATGATCGGCGTCGCCATCTGGCCCTGCACCAGCAGCGCCATGTTCACGCCCGCGTTGCGGCTGCGCGCCAGCTCCTCGCTGAAGGCCGTCACGTACCAGTAGTCGAGCCCGCTGCCGCCGTACTTCTCGTCGTGGTTGATGCCCAGAAAGCCGAGCTCGCCGGCCTGCGTGAAGACCTCCCGGGGGAAGATGCCCGCCCGGTCCCACTCCAGGGCGTGCGGGGCCAGCTCCTTCTCGACCCACTGGCGGACCGACTTCCGGAAGGCTTCGTGCTCGGGGGTGAAGAAGCTGGGCATGGCGGCGACCTCGCTGGCAGGGGTGGTTAAATTGACTTGGGAATCAATATCAGGCCCACCCCGCAAGACAAGCGGGGGAGCGCCTCGCGACGCTCCCCCGTGTCTCACCGCGGTGACGGTCGGCTGGCCCGGCTACTGCGGGTTGCAGTACCCGGTGCCGCTGGGCGCCGCGGGGATCGGCAGGCACGTGCGCGGGCGATCTTGCAGGCAGCCAGCCGTGCCGGCCGCCGTGTCGCAGTACGCGCGGCAGATGCCCGTCTGGCCGAGGGTGAGGCCCAGGCAGTGGAGCGAGCGCGCGCCCGGCACGAGTGAGAAGCAGGCGGTGGCCGTGGTGCAGGCCGTGTCCTCTTCCTTGTTGTCGGTGGCCGCGCCGCAGTACGCGGCCGGCACGGCGGCAGACGAGTCGAAGTAGCAGAAGGTGCCGGTCGGGCAGTCGGGCGTGCGCACGTCGCAGGGGCGACGGCAGGCCTGCTGCACGGGGTTGCTGATGCAGATCTCGCCGGGCGCGCCGCCGTCGGCCTGGGGAGGCGCGCACACCACCCCGCCCCGCCCGCCGCACTTGCACTGGCCGTCCTCGGGGTCGCAGCTCGTGCCGCTGCCGCACAGCTTCGCGCCGCCGTCGGGCAGCGTGCACTGCTGGCCGCCCTCGCACCGCGCCGGGGGCCCCAGGTTGCAGATCTGCGTCGCCGTGCACCTGGGGCCGCCCGCGCCGCCGCACTTGCACTGGCCGTCAGACGGGTCGCAGGTCGTGCCGTTGGCGCAGGTGACGCCGTTGCAGAGGCTGCTCACCCGGCAGGAGCGCTGGGCGTCGGCGCAGCCAGCGTCAGCGCCCGCGGGGCAGCCGCAGGCCTGGCCGCTCTGGCAGAGCACGCCGTTGCACTTGCACAGGCCGTCGTTGGGGTCGCACACCGTGGTGCCGGTGCACGCCACGCCGGCGCAGTTGTCGGTGACGCAGGTCTTCGCCCCCGCCTCGCCCAGCGAGCACGACTGGCCGGGCGCGCAGCTCGTCGTGCCGCACAGGCACTTGCCCGACGAGCTCTCGCAGGTCTGGTTCAGCGGGCAGGCCACGTCGTTGCAGTTCGACTGCGGCACGCAGGCCTTCGCGTTGGGGTTGCAGGTCTCGGAGGCGCCGCACACCGAGCCGCCGGTGCCGCCGCACTTGCAGACGCCGTCGCGCACGTCGCAGCTCGTGCCGGGCTGCTCGGTGCAGTCGACGTTGCCGCAGCGGGTGGACAGGCAGGTGTTGGCCACCGCGTCGCAGGTCTCACCCTCGCCGCACACCACGCCCCCGCGCCCGCCACACTTGCAGATGCCGTCACCCGGGTCGCAGATGAGCGGCGCGGAGCAGCGGATGTTGCGATCGACGCAGACGTTCTGCGGGCCGGCGTCGCACGAGGCCGTCACCACCGCCACCAGACCGGCCGTCGTCGCCGCGACGAATAGATTCTTCCACATGAGCTTGGTCGTCCTTCGTTTCCTGGGTGGGTCCGTGGAGGGTCAGTGGCGGCGACGGCCGCGGCGCAGCGCGAGGGCGAGGAGCGCCACCGCCGCCGTGCCCAGGCCGGTGGTGGAGCAGCCGCCGCGGTCGCCCGAGAAGTCGGGGCGCAGCCGGAGGGCCAGGGCCCGCACGTCCTGCCGGCCCGCCGAGTCGGTCACGCGCACCAGGAAGGTGTAGGTGCCCGTGTCGGCCAGCGGCGTGCCGAGGATGGTGCCGTTGGCGGCGAGCGCGAGCCCCACCGGCAGCTTGAGCGAGGGCTCCTGCGCCGCGCACTGGAACTCGCCCGGCCGGACCGCCTGCATGATGCAGGGCTCCGAGAAGTTGATGCCCACCGCGTCGCCGCCGCCGTTGTGCGAGAGGCGCACCTGGTAGGGCTGGCCGACGAAGGCGTCGGGTAGCCGCGTGGTGGTGATGGCCAGGCCGTCGCGGTAGGTGACGCGCAGCAGCACGCTGGCCGTGTCCTCGGTGCCGTCGCCATCCTTCACCCTGAGCGTCATGGCGAAGAGGCCCGCGCGCCGCGGCGTGCCGCTGAGGTAGTCGGCGGTGTCGCGGTCGTCGATGGCGACGCCGAAGTCCTGCGGGAAGTCGATGGCCAGCCCCTGGTTGTAGAGCACCGGGCCCGGGGCGTCGGTGAGGCTCTCCTGGAGTTCCTGGAAGCGCACCAGGGTCCAGGCGTAGGGGGCCTTGCCGCCCACCGCGAGCAGCGGCTGGAGGTAGTCGCGCCCGAGGAAGGCCGTCTCGACGGCGGAGGTGGCGATGGACAGGGAGGTGGGGGTCACCACGCGCAGGCCCAGCTCCTTCGACACGCTCGCGTTGGCCGAGTCCGTCACCTCCACGGCGAAGGTGAAGTTCCCAGCGGCCAGCGGCCGGCCCTCGAGGCGCCCGTCTGACGCGAGCGCCAGCCCGCCGGGGAGCTCCTCGCCCGCCACGAGCTTCCACGTGTACGGGGGCTTGCCGCCCAGCGCCACGAGCGGCCCGGAGTAGCTGCGCCCGAACTCCGCGGCCGGGAGCACCTGGTCGACGATGACCAGCGGCAGCCCGCCCGCGGCCACGGTGAGCGAGAGCGAGCGCGTGTCGCTCAGCGAGCCGCTGGTGGCCTTGACGTCGAAGCTGAAGGCGCCGGTCTGCGCGGGCGAGCCGACGAGGTCGCCGGCCGCGGACAGCGTGAGCCCCGCGGGGATCGAGCCGCCCGTCTGCTCCCAGGTGTACTGGCCGGTGCCGCCGGTGGCCTGGAGCCGCAGGCCGTAGGGCGCGTACTGCGTGGCCCCCGGCAGCGGCGCGGTAGAGATGGCCACCGTGCCCGTGCTGATCTGCACCATCGCCGCCTGCGTGAAGCAGTTGTTGACGATGGTGATCTCGTTGCCGCCGAAGCTCGAGGTGCCGGCGTCGTAGTTGACGCAGACCCCCAGCCAGTAGGCGCCGGGCGACAGGTCGCCGGGCAGCGTGACCGACTCCATCGCCGAGTCCACCTGCGAGGGGGTGAGGCCAGCCAGGTTGCCCACGCTCAGCGCCCGGTCGGCGATGCTCACCACCGAGTTGTCCGAGAGGAAGTAGGTGTACTTCGACGCGGCCGAAGCCGCGTTGCCGATGTTCTGGAAGGCGCGCGTCACCTGCAGGCTGGCCCCGGGCATCGCCGCGGTGGGCGACGAGAAGCTCGTCACCACGAGGTCTGGCGTGGGCGCGCCGATGCTGAGCGCCGACGGCGCCGAGCGGTTGTTGAGCTCCGACTGCTCGGGGATGGCCTGGTCGGGGTCCACCACGGCGAAGACGAAGTACGAGGTCTGCGCCAGCATCGCCGGCAGCGGCGCGTTGACGCTCACCTGCGCGGTCGCCTGGGCGGCGATGGTGGTGACGTTCGACTGGCCCAGCACCGCGTCGGTCATGGGGTCGAAGTTCGCGTCGGTCGACAGGTAGAAGCGCACCGTGACGTTGTTCGCCTCACGGCCGCCGCGGTTGCGGATCGTCGCCGTCTGCGGGAAGGGCACGCCGGCGTAGCCGATCTGCGGGGCCGAGAGCGCCGTCACCTCGAGATCCGGCGGCAGGAAGAAGTCGAGGGCCTGCCCCGAGGGGTAGGCGCTCGACGTGCAGCTCGCGGTGGCCGAGCAGGGCAGCCCGGCGAAGCCCACGTTGCGGTCCTTCTGGATGCCGACCGAGGCCGACACCGTGCCGGGGAGCGCGGTGCTGTAGACGAAGCGAATGCGGCCGGTCGTCTCGTACAGGAGCGCCTGGAAGGCGATGCGGGTGGTGGTGCTGTTGGCGCCCGAGCCGTTCCACTCGAAGGCCATCACCCGGTTGGGCGCGACGCCGCTGACGAGGTACCGGTAGCCGGGCGTGCCCGAGGCGGGCGCGGTGAGCACGTCCCACCAGGGCGAGATGTGGGCGCGCGGCACCAGCGACGAGGTGCCGGTGTAGGGGATGTTCTGGTTCGTGCTGTAGGTCGAGGACGAGCCGCCCAGCGCGAGGTAGCCGTACTGCGACATCGTCACCGAGGTGACCTGGGTGTCGAAGAAGGGCAGCGCGAAGGGCAGCGCGATGGCCGCGTTCGCCGTGGTGGTCGTGCCGTTGGTCAGCGGCTGGTAGGTGGCGGGCACCGGGCCTGCCACCTGGTACTGCGCCTGCGCCACGGCGGGGGCCACGGCGAGGGCGGCCGCGAGCACGCCCCCTGCGAAGCGGCGGCGGCGCAGGAGCGCCAGGCCGGCGAGGGCGAGGGCCGCCAGCGGCGAGCCGAGGCCCCCCGCGCTGCTGCAGCCCGCGCTGCGGGGCTCCCGCTCGACCCGCAGGCTGAAGGGCGTGAGGCCCGACATGCCGGCTGGGTCGCGCGCCTCGATGACGAAGGCCCAGGTGCCCTCGGCGCTCTCGGCGACCGCCCCGGAAATGGTGCCCGCGGGGTCGAGCGACAGGCCCGTCGGCAGCGTGCCGTTGACGACGCGGTAGGTGACCGCCCCGCTCTGGGGCGAGACGGACAGGGGGATGGTGACCGAGGTGCCGTCGGGCCGCAGGACGTCGGGCATCGAGGCCAGCACGCGGTAGCGCGGCGGGTGCACGGTCATGGAGAAGTCCAGCGAGTCGGCGCGGCCATTGTTGTCTTCCACGGAGATGGTGAAGGTGAAGGTGCCAGCCTGCGACGGCCGACCGGCGACGGTGACGAGCTCGGACTGGGGCGTGACGACGAGGCCGTTGGGCACCGAGCCGCTCACGCGCCACGAGAGGGGCCGGGCCAGGGCCGAGCCGTCCTGGTTCACCACGGCGATGTCCTGGAGGTAGTCCTGCCCGATGAGCGCGTCGGGGATGGCCACCGTGCGGAAGGTGATGGCGCCCGGGGCGATGAGGCGCAGCGAGAGCTGCCGCTGGGCGCGCGAGCCCAGGGCGTCGCGCACCTCGAAGGTGATCGGCACGTTGCCGTTGGGCGTGGCGCGGGGCGCGCCGAAGAGCGTGCCGTCGGCGCCGAGCGCCAGGCCCGTGGGCAGGGTGCCCGAGGCCACGCGCCAGGCGTAGGGGCGCACGCCGCCCGCAGCGCCGAGCTGGTACTGGTACTGCGAGGTGGTGCTGTTGACGATCGCCGGCAGGCTGCTGGTGGTGATGTCGAGCGACGAGGTGCTCGGCAGCACGCGCATCGCGAGGCGGGTGACGGACTGGCGGCCGGCGTTCTCGAGCACCACCGTGAGCCCCAGCACCTCGTTGCCGTTGGTGCCCGTGGGCGTGCCCGAGAGCAGGCCGTCGGTCATGCCCAGCGAGAGCCAGGCCGGGGGCGCGCCGAGGCCCGGGTCGAGCCGCCACGTCGAGGCGCCCTGCTCGCCCACCGCGCCCAGCCGGAAGGAGAACGGCCGGCCGATCACCGCGTCGGGCAGCACCGTGGTGACGATGCGCAGCGACGACGGCGCCACCAGCATGGTGCTGCTGGCGAGGGCGTTGTTCGCGGGGTTCAGGTCAGCGGTGACGGTGCCCGTGGGGTCCACCACGCAGCCCACGTAGTAGGTGCCGGCCGGCATCGAGCCGGGCAGCCGCACCAGCTCGGTGGTGGTGTCGCCGGTGCCCTTGGCCAGCGTCAGCGTGCCCTCGTCGACCTCGGTGCCGCCGGCGACGATCTTCAGCAGCACGTCGTCGGGGGTGATGATGTCGTTGGCCGAGGCGTAGAAGCGGTACTTCACCGCCGGGGCGTCCACGTTGCCCAGGTTCTTGATGCTCCGCACCACGGGGATGATCTCTCCCACCCCGCCGGAGGCCGGCGCGGTGACGCTGGTGACGGCGAGATCGGGCCCGGGCGCCACGATGCGAATGGGCCCCACCTGCAGGCTGTTGTTCGCCTTGTTGCTCTCGAAGACGGCGCCGGTGGAGTCCACCACGCCGAAGATGAAGTATGGCCCGGTGCCGTAGGGCACCATCTGCGAGTTGGCCAGCGGGAGGTTGCAGTCGAGCGTCACCACGGTCGAGGTCGCCGACGGCGCGACCTGGGTCTGGCTGCTGTCGCAGACGTAGAGGTCCGACAGGAGCGAGAGCGAGGTGTCGGTCGACAGCACCATGGCCACCTTGAAGTTGTTGGCGTTGGCGCCGCCCCCGTTGCGGAAGGTGACGCGGAGCCTGGCGGCCTCGCCGAAGCGGGCGTTGGTCGTCTCGACGTTGGTGATCGGGTCGAGGAAGAGGATCTCCTCTGCGATGAGGTCGGCGCGCCGCACCTCGACCTTGCCGGTGGAGGCGACCACGTTGTTCGTTTCGTTGGCCTCGACGATGGCGTTCGTGGGGTCGATCTGGAGCAGGTAGTGGAAGCTCCCGTTCGGCACGTTCTGCGGCATCGTCACGCTGATGGTCTCGGTGATCGTCTGCCCCCCCGACACGGTGCGGCTGCCCGTGAAGATGGGGAAGTCGGACTGGTCGAGGACCTGGTCGACGCTCAGGTAGATGCGGAACTCGGTGGCGCCCGCGGGCGTGGTGCCGCGGTTGAAGAAGCTGATGGGGAACAGCTCGGTGTTCCCGCCGCCGCTCGTCGTCGGGCCCGAGATGCTGGTGGCGACGAGATCGACGCCCTGAACGAAGGCCGTGAGGGTCGAGCCGACGTTGTTGAACTCCGAGGCCTCCAGCACCACGTTGGTGGGGTCGACCTGCACCAGCACGTAGTACTCGCCGGTGGGCGGCGGCGTCGTCGTCGCCGCCGGGCCGGTCACGGTGATCACCGACTGCGTGCCGCCGTCGGGCACCGCGTTGACCGCCGGGAGGCTCAGCGGCCCACCCTCGGCCACCTGGATGTCGGCCCCGCCGTCGGTGGCCGTGGTGTCGAGCACGAGGTCGCGCGAGAGGTACGCGCGCCAGAGGAAGTTGTTGGCCGCCGTCTTGCCGAAGTTGCGCAGGCCCGCGGTCACGTCGAAGGTCAGGTTGCCGTCCATCTGGCGGTTGAAGTTGGCGACGGTGACGCTGCTCACCGCGAGGTCCGCCTCGTTGGGCTCGCCGATGGTGAAGAGGCGGTTGGGCACGTAGTGCGGCGAGGCCGCGCCCACGCCGGAGCAACTCGAGGTGCAGCCGGCGATGAGGTTGGCCCCCACGGTGCCCGTCTGGTTCTCGAGGCCCGTCGAGAAGGTGAAGCCGGTGCCCGACGGGTCTGACATCGGCCCGTGGTGAATGAAGATGCCGCCCGACGCGGTGACCTTGATCTGAAAGGTGACCTTCGCGGTCGAGCTCGCGTAGCGGTAGAGGTCCACGTACTCCACCGTCGCCTCGCCGGCCGTGACCAGCACGCGGACGATCGTGGTGGGCTCGATCTCCATGTCGTCCCACACGCCCGCGATGACGCCGTTGGGCGTACCCGTCGAAGGCAGGGAGGTGTTCGAGTAGCAGGTCGAGCTGAAGGTGCCCACGCTGCACGCCGAGCCGACCGTGATGAACCCGTTCGTGTCGATGAAGATGCTCGAGTAGTTCTGCCCGAAGTAGGGGAACTGGAACGGCAGGTTCACCTGCGCCCAGCCCTCGTCGGTGTTGTTCGAGCCGCGCCCGGTGAAGGTGACGGGCGTCGCCCCGCTCAGCGGCACGTAGGGCTGGCTGGTGATGATGATGGGCGGCACCTGCGCCCACGACGCCGAGGAGACCACCGCGGCAGCCAGCAGCCCGAACGAGAGGAGATTCTTCACAGCGGTTCTCCGAAAAGAAGAAAGGCTCATGCCCCGGGGCGCAGCGGCCCCGGGCCACGGTCACGTCAGCGCCGACTCAGGGGATGCAGGCCGCCTGGTAGGTGATGGTCAGCGTCTTGCCGGGCTCCGGCACGTACAGCGGCTCGAAGTTCACCGAGTTGTTCGTCGCGTCGTACTCCCAGATGCGCGAGCTGAAGACCGGGTCGACCGCGGGGATGGCCATGCCGTCGATGAACACCTGAATGCCCGTCGGCGCCGCGAGGTCGGGCCGCGAGTTGAGGAAGAAGTTCGTGCGGTAGCCGAAGGCGTTCTTGCCGATGTTCTCGAGCGCGGCGGCCCAGTTCGGCGTGCAGATCTCTTCCTTCACGCCGTTGGTCTGCGACACCATGAACTCGTGCCGGCCGTCGTTGGGGTCGTCGTAGCTGCAGCCGGAGGGGCTCGACGGCAGGAAGGGCCCGATGACGTTGTAGGTGAACTGCCCCGACCGCTGCGCGCCTTTGATGTTGATGAGCTGGTTCAGGTAGAAGGCCGGCGCGTTGGGCGCCTGGTCGCGCGCGTCGGTGACGCACACCACGGCGAGCACCGCGTCTTGCCGGAGGAAGCCGGCGTTCTTCGACGGGTCGGTGATGTTCGGCGAGGTGAGCGCGCGGGTCGCCGGGTCGAGGCACGACTCGGAGTAGCCCGAGAGGCCCACGCGCACGAGCGCCGAGAACTCCGTCGAGAGGTTGGGCGTCGTCGGCCGGAGGATCTTGTTGCCCGCGGGCGTCTGGTGGAGCGTGCCGGCCTTCGCCGCCGTCGAGCCCGACAGCTCGGTGTTCGTCACGCCGATGTGGAAGTCGACCTGGTTGCTCGTCGCGTACTGCAGGAACGAGTTCATGTTCTGCGCGAGCGAGGTCTGCTTGTCGTTCATCGAGCACGAGTCGTCGATCACCAGGAGGATGTCGGCCTTGGGCTTGCTGTCCTGTCGGAAGCTGTCGGTGTTGCTGCCCGTCATGTCGCCGATGCCCTGGAGCGTGACGACGTAGTCGAGCGTCTGGCCGGCCTGGGTCACGTTGATGACGAAGGCGCCGGTGTCAGGCCCGTAGTTGATGGGCCGGTACTTGAGCGAGAACGTCACCGGCGTGGCGCTGCCGGGCATCACCCGCGTGCCGCCGGGGATGTTGGTGACCACGAAGTACTCCGGGCACGGCGCGGTGCCGGGGCAGTTCGGGCCGCCGGGGCCCTCGCCCGCCGCCGAGCCCATCATCGCGCTGTTGATGATCACGTCGGTGGAGCACGAGTTGTAGATCTGGAAGTTCCGGTTGGGCGAGTTGCAGTCCTTCTTCACCGTGCCGAAGTCGAGCGTGCTGGGCGAGATGGTCAGGCAGCTGTTGGCGATGGTGGCCGTCATGGTCACCTCGCGCTGCGGCTGCACCGGCTCGGCGAGGTTGAAGCCCACCTTGCCCACCACCTGCGCCGGCTGCGCGGGGAGCTGCCCCTGCGGCCAGGCGCGCACCATGATCTGCCGCGTCTCGTTGGGCTGCAGCTCGATCTCCGCCAGCTCACCGCCGGGCAGCGAGAAGACGTTGGGCATGCCCGCGGGCGTGCCCGACTCCGGCCGCAGCTGCAGGTTCGAGACGAGGCACATGTCGTTGGCGCCCGTCTTGTTGTTGCGAATGGTGAAGCCCAGGTCGCGCACCGAGGGCGGCGAGACGATGCCGAAGGCCAGCGAGATGGGCGTGATGGTCACGTCGCACGGCTCGAGCGCCACGGCGTTCGCCGAGATGGAGACGATGGTCTCCTCCTCGTCGGGGTCGTTGGAGAAGATCTTCACGTCGAACTCCCGCGTGCCCAGCCCGTTGGGGATGATGCGCACCGGGATCTCGAGGATGCTGGTCGACGAGCCGGCCTCGAGGCCCTGCACGGGGTCGTAGCGCCCGGCGCCCGCCGTCGGCAGGTCGTCGCTGCAGGCGTTGGTCATCGAGTCGAAGATGCCCACGCAGATCTCCGAGAGCTGCGCGCCGTTCTTCGGCACCACCTCCCAGTAGGGCTTGACGTAGTCGCCGTTGACGTCGCGCTTGCCGAGCTTGAGGTTGGCGCGCGGGTCGGGCGGGTTGGGGCGGGTGCCGACGTTCTGCACGGTCAGCTTCCGGTTGGCGTACGAGGGCGGGTTCGCCTGGGGGAAGTAGGCGATGCGCCCGAAGTTGAGGTTGGGCACCGGGCGCACGTCGATGTCGGGGCCGCCGCCGACGCCGCGCAGCGGCACCTGCACCACCGGCTGGCTGTTCAAGTCGGTGTCGGCCTCGAGGCGGGAGTTGCGGGGCCCGAGCACCACGGGCTTGAAGTTCATGCGCACGAGCACGGTGCCGGGGGTGATGGTGTTGGTGGTCGCGTCGCGGCTCCCGGGCGGCACGGTGACCTTCGTCAGGTCGGCCTGGTCGGTCTGGATGACCTTGTAGGTGATGTCGGCGATCTTGAGGTTGGTGAGCTGCACCGGGCGCAGCGACTGGTTCGAGAAGGTCACCTCGCGCTCGACGGTGGTGCCGGGGGGCGCGTAGGCGAAGTCGACCGTCGCGGGGCTCCACGAGAGCACGGAGGCCACGCCGGTGCCGATGAGGCGCACGGCCTTCTCGGGGCAGCCCTCGGCGCGGCGCATGCGCACCGTGGCGAAGTAGTCGCGGGCCTCGGTGGGCGTGAAGGTGAAGGTGGCCGTCTTCTCGCGGTTGGCGCCGATGAGGAACTCGCCCTTGGGCGACTCGGCCGAGATGGTGAAGATGCCCGAGCCCTGCTGCGACTCGACGTCGCCGAGGTAGCCGCGGGTCTCGATGGGGCGCTGGTTCTTGTAGACGAAGTCGAAGGTGAACGAGTCGCCGCGGGCGACGGCGCCGAAGTCGATCACCGCCGGGAGATCGCACTCGCCCGACACGGCCTTGCCGCGCAGCGTGATGACGGCGCTCTCCTTGTCGGCCTCGGTGTTGCCCGAGGTCATCACCAGCACCGTCTCGTGCGGCACCTCGAGGCGCTGCTCGTTGACCGGGGGCGTGAAGGTGATGGGGAAGCCGATGGTCTCGCCCGAGGTGACCGTGGTCTCGCTCTCGAACTTCACCTCGAAGACCGGGCCCACCTCGTCGACGAAGGTGCCGACCTTCGCGGGGTCGCCGCTCGTCTTGCTGAAGCGCTGAATGACGAGCGAGCCGCGGCCCGTGTTCTGGACCACGAGGTCCTGCGTCACGGTCTTGCCCATGGACACGGTGCCGAAGTCGTAGACGCCGTTGTCACCGCTCACCTGGGTGCCGGTGTCGTCGGTGTAGACGATGCGCGCTTCGCCGCGGTTGGTGGTCGTGGTGATGGGGCGGCAGTCGCAACCCTGAATGACCATCAGGGCGAGGGCCCCGAACAGCACTGACTTGGGTGACATCGTCATCGTTTTCTCCACGGTGCAGGAGCTGCCACGGCTGGCGACCAGGAATCCGGCTCGTCCCTGGTCCAAACCCGAATAGGTTCTACGCACTTGGCACAAAGCCAAACCCACGGTCAACTGTGGGTTCTTCGGTTGTCGCATGACACCGATGTCCGGTATCCCCAAAGAGTGCATCAGTCCTTGCCACACGCCCGCCGGAGAATTTCAGCCCCATGACAACCGCCCGGGCCGAGTACGAGGCGCGCATCACGGCCACGCAGCGCGAGCTCGAGGCTCTCGATCGGCAGGGGGCGCGGCTGGCGAACCTGCGCACCCTCGCCTTCCTGGGCTTTCTCGGGCTCACCCTGGCGGTGGGCTTCGAGCGGCTGCCCCGGGCGGCCTTCCTCGGGGCCGCGGCGTCGCTGGCGGCCTACATCGCGCTGGCCATCGTGCACGCAGGCGTCATCCGCCGGGAGGACTTCGCGAAGGTGCGCCTGTCGCTCAATCAGCGGGGCGTCGCGCGGCTCGACGGCGCGTGGCACGACTTCCCCTCCACCGGCGCGGGCCGGGCGCCGGAGGGGCACCTCTACGCGGGCGATCTCGACCTCGTCGGCAAGGGGAGCCTCTTCCAGCGCCTCGACGACACGGGCACCGCGGCCGGCGAGGCGCAGCTGCTGGGGTGGCTGCTGGCGCCGGCGCCGAGCGCAGCGGCGGTGCGCGAGCGCCAGGCCTCGGTGAAGGAGCTCTCGCCGCGCCTCGACTTCCGCCAGTCGCTGGTGGCCGAGGCGCGCATGGCCGGCAAGCTGGACAAGGCGGACCCCGCGCGGTTCATCGCCTGGGCGGAGGCGCCCTCGGCCCTCACGGCGATCCGCTGGGCGTACCCCCTGGCGCACGTGCTGCCGCCGCTCACCATCGGCTTCGGCCTGGCGGCGGCGAACGACCTGGTGAGCGCGCTGCCCTTCTGGGTGGGCCTGCTGCTGCAGATCGCCATCGTCGTCGCCACCCGCAAGCCCATCGCCGCGATGTGGACGGCGCTGAGCCTGGGCGAGCGCGGCTTCGTGCGCTTCGAGGAGACCTTCAAGGCCATCGACGCCCAGGCCTTCGAGGGCGAGCACCTGCGCGCGCTCCAGCGGGGCCTGCAGGACGGCCCGCCGGTGAGCACCCGCCTCAAGGCCTTCGCGCGGCTGCTGGGCTTCGCGGAGCTCAAGAACTCGGGGCAGCTCCACCCGGCCATCAACGCGCTGACGCTGTGGGACCTGCTGGTGCTCTTCCGCATCGACGCCTGGCGCGAGGCCCACGGCGGTGGCGTGCGGCGCTGGTTCGAGGCCCTCGCCCAGCTCGAGGCGCTGGCCTCCTTCGCCTCCTGGCACTTCGAGCGCCCCGACGACGCCTTCCCCGAGGTGGACGATGGGCAGGTGCGCCTCGAGGCCACGGCCCTGGGGCACCCGCTGCTCGAGCGGCCGGTGCGCAACGACGTCACCTTCACGGGGCCGGGCGCGGCGCTCGTCATCACCGGCTCGAACATGAGCGGCAAGACGACCCTCATGCGCGCCACGGGGCTCAACACGGTGATGGCCCTGGCCGGGCTGCCGGTGTGCGCCACGTCCTTCAAGGTGTCGCGGGTGCAGGTGCTCACCTCGATGCGCGTGAAGGACTCGCTCGAGCGCGGGGTGTCGTACTTCTACGCCGAGGTGCAGCGCATCAAGACGGTGCTCGACGCGGCGAAGGCGCACCCGGGCCGCTGCCTCTTCTTCCTCGACGAGCTCTTCATGGGCACCAACACCAGGGAGCGGCAGATCGCCAGCCGGCAGCTGCTCGTGATGCTGCTCGACGGCGGCGCGGCCGGCGCGGTGACGACGCACGATCTGTCGCTGTGCGAGCTGGCCTCCGAGCGGCCCGAGCGCGTGCAGAACGTGCACTTTCGCGACGAGGTGAAGGCCGGCGAGATGACGTTCGACTACACGCTGCGGCCGGGCGTGGTGCAGACCACCAACGCGCTCGAGGTGCTACGGCGCGCGGGGGTTGCCATCGGCTGAGGCGCGCGGCGCCGACTCCCGGGGCGCCACCTCGGCGGCCTGCGGCAGCCGGGGCTCGATGCGCACCGTCACCACGCGCGGCCCTTCGGTCGCCACGGTGACGACGCGGTAGTCCTCCATCACCCACACGTCGCCGGCCACCGGCACGCGGCCGAGCTTGGCCATCAAGAAGCCGGCGATGGTGGTGACCTGCGACTTGTCGACGTCGAACTCGACCTCGAGCGTGTGCTCGATGTCGTCGAGCTGCGCGGTGCCGGGGAGCTCGAGGCGGCCGCCGGGCAGCTTCTGCATGGGCTCCACCTTGCGGCCCAGCTCCGCCACCTTGCCCACGAGCTCGGCCACCACGTCGGCCAGCGTCACCAGGCCCGAGGTGCCGCCGTGCTCGTCCACCACGATGGCGATCTGCTTGTTGCGCCGGCGGAACTCGTTGAGGAGCTGCTCGAGGGTGACGTTCTCGGGCACGAAGAGCACCGGCCGCTGCACCTGCCCCAGGGCCTTCAGCTCGTGGCGCCCGAGCAGGTAGAAGAGGTCCTTCGCGTTGACGAGGCCCTCCACGCGGTCGAGGGAGCCGCGGATGACGGGCAGCCAGGTGTGGCCGGCGGCGTGGGCGGCGGCGATGTTGTCCTCGAGCGTCAGGTCGAGGTCGAGGGCCTTCATCTGCGAGCGCGGCACCATCACCTGGCGCGCCGTCTTCTCCATCATCGACAGGGCCCGCTGGAGCAGCTCGGCCTGCTGCTGCTGCAGCGCCCCCGACTCGGCCGAGGAGCTGAAGACCAGGCGCAGCTCGTCCTCCGAGAGCGCCTCCTCGTGATCGCTCTTGGTGCCCTCGAGGCCCAGCAGCTTGAGCACCAGCCGGGTGCCGCCGTTGAGCAGCGCGATGACGGGGTAGAAGAGCACGTAGAACACGCGCATGGGCCACGCGAGCAGCACCGCCGTGCGCTCCGACTGGGCGATGGCCACCGTCTTGGGCACCTGCTCGCCCACCACGATGTGGAGGAAGGTGATGATGCTGAAGGCGAGGATCACCCCCACCGTCTTGGCGATGGCGTGGGCGGCGGCGGTGTCGGGGGCCAGCTTCAGCACCAGCGGCTCGATGAGGTGCGAGAAGGCCGGCTCGCCCACCCAGCCTAAGGCCAGCGACGCGAGCGTGATGCCCACCTGGCAGGCTGAGAGCCACACGTCGAGCTGCCTGCGCATCGACAGGGCCAGGCTCGCGCCCGCGCGCCCCTCGTCCACCAGGGCCTCGAGCTGCGTCTGGCGCACCTTCACCAGCGCGAACTCGATGGCCACGAAGAAGCCGTTGGCCAGCACGAGGCCCAGCGCGAGGAAGAGGGCCCCGAACTCCATTTAGCGGAGCGCCTCGAAGTCCGGGTCGCCCTCGAGGGAGGCGAACATGGGGTCGTCCTTGAGCCAGGCCACCACCTTCGGGCGGTCGGCCTGCGCGGCCCGGGTGAGCTGCGCGAGGGCGTCGGCCTTGCGGCCCCACAGGGCGTAGAGCGCGGCCCGGTTGTAGGCCAGCAGCAGGTCGTCTTCGCGAAGCCCCGCGGCGCCGGCGTAGGCGCGCTCGGCCTCTTCGTAGAAGCCCTTCTGCGCGTAGCAGATGCCCAGGTCGAGCCAGGCCTCGAAGTTGTCCGGCTCGAGGCGCGTGACGTCCTTGAGCAGGGAGATGGCGGAGCGGAAGTCGCCCTCGTCCATCTGCAGGCTGGCGAGCTCCTGCCGGGCGAGCGCGTCCTTCGGCTCTTGCTCGATGGCCGTCTTCATGGCCGCCATGGCCTCCTCGGTGCGCCCGAGGTCGGCGTAGGCCAGGCCCAGGTTGAGGTGGGCGTCGGGGTAGTCGGGCTCGAGCTCGATGGCCTGCTGGTACTCGCTGACGGCGAAGTCGAGGCCGTGGAGCGAGAGGAAGGCCGCCAGGTTGTAGTGCCCGTTGGCGCTGTCGGGCTCGAGGGCCAGGGCCTTCAAGTGCGCGTCGAGGGCCTCGCGGTACGACTTCTT
Source organism: uncultured Archangium sp. (assembly GCA_964449625.1). Classification (GTDB taxonomy): domain Bacteria; phylum Myxococcota; class Myxococcia; order Myxococcales; family Myxococcaceae; genus Archangium_A. The sequence goes on along the minus strand of CAYUZK010000076.1, from coordinate 3,753 downwards.
CTCGGCGTACACGCTGGCCAGGTTGTCCCAGGCGTGGGCCGAGGTGGGGTCCAGCTCGATGGCCTTCTTGAACTCCTTGACGGCCTCGTCGTACCAGCCGCGGTCGGCCAGCTCGATGCCGCGCGAGTTGTGCTCGTCGGAGGAAGCGATGGTGTCCTTCTCGCGCGCCATGGGGGAAGCTCCCCTAGCAAAGATGCTCTCCCTCGTCCTGTCCGCTCTCCTCGCCGCCCCGCCCGCCCAGATCTCGGTGCTGGTCGCCGGCGACGTCACCCTGGGCTACCACTACGAGGAGTACGTCGACGAGCAGGTGAAGAAGGGCAAGCCGAAGGACCAGATGCTGGCCTGGGGCTTCGAGCAGGTGCGCGGGCTCACCACGAAGGCCGACGTCTTCGTCGTCAACCTCGAGTGCCCCTTCACCGAGCGCGGCGAGAAGATCGCCAAGAACTTCAACTTCAAGGCCCGCCCCGAGCTGGTGGCCGCGCTCGCCGCCGGAGGGGTCGACGTGGTGAGCCTCGCCAACAACCACCTGGTCGACTACGGGCCCGAGGGCCTCTTCGACACGCTCAGCACGCTCGACACGCACGGCATCGCGTCCTTCGGGGCCGGCCGCACCCTGAGCGAGGCGCGCAAGCCCGCCATCGTCGAGCACAAGGGCATCCGCGTGGCCTTCCTGGGCTACTTCTTCCTGGGCGATCGCAACATCGAGCCCAAGGAGGTCATCGCCACCGAGTCGCAGCCCGGCGTGGCGGGGCACTTCGACGATCTCGAGGTGATGCTGGCCATGGTGGACGCCGACGTGCGCGCGGCGAAGCAGCAGGCCGATCACGTGCTCCCCTTCTTCCACTGGGGGCGCGAGGGCCGGGGCACCATCGAGCCCTACCAGCAGCAGCTCGCGCGGCGGGCCATCGACGCGGGCGCCTCGGCAGTGCTGGGCTCTCACCCGCACGTGCTGCAGGGCGTGGAGGTCTACAAGGGCGCGCCCATCGCCTACTCGCTGGGCAACTTCGTCTTCGGCGGCAACTGGGACCCGCGCGACAAGCGCACGGCCCTGGCGGAGCTCACGCTGACGAAGAAGGCGGTGAAGGCGACGCGGCTCATCCCCGCCTACAGCGACGCCTTCCCCGAGGTGCCGGTGCAGCCCTACCTCGCCGAGGGCGAGAAGGCCCAGGCCGTGCTGCGGCACGTCGCCGCGCTCTCCAGGGGCTTCCGCTCGACCCTGCCCCAGCTCAAAGACCTCGAGCCGGCTCCGGACGCAGGTCCAGACGCCGGCTCGGCGACCTCGAAGTGACGCGGGGCGAAGGCTAGTACTTGCCCTTGGCGCGGCGCGCGCGCACGCGGCGGCGCTTGAGCGCCTGCTTCTTCGTCTTCGCGCGGGTCTTCAGCTTCTTCTTGCTCCGGTTGGACTTGACGGCGGCCATGGCGAACTCCTGGGTGACAGTGAACGGAGTGCGCTGATACCCGAGGTCGCCTCACCGAGGCAACACGAGTGTTGCTCGGCGTCACCCCAGCGCGTACACGCCCCCGCCGTGATCGAGAAGCTCGAGCAGGTCGAACAGCGATTCGAGCGCCTCACCGCCGAGCTCTCGAACCCGTCGGTGATCGCCGAGCCGGGCCGCCTGCAGAAGGTGTCACGGGAGCGCGCGTCGATCGAGAAGGTGGTCGACGCCTTCCGCACCTACAAGCAGGTGCTCACCGAGCTGGCGGGCAACGAGGAGCTGCTCGAGTCGGGCGACGCCGAGCTCAAGGCCCTCGCCCGGGAAGGGCTGACCAGCCTCAAGGCGCGCCGCGCCGAGCTCGAGGAGGCGCTCAAGCTCCTCCTCATTCCCCGGGACCCCAACGACGAGAAGGACGTCATCATCGAGATCCGCGCGGCGGCCGGCGGCGACGAGGCGGCCCTCTTCGCCGAGGAGGTGCTGCAGATGTACCTGCGCTACGCGCAGCGCCGCGGCTGGCAGGCGGAGCTGGCCGACGTGAGCCCCGGCAACCAGGGCGGCGTGAAGGACGCGACCCTCACCGTGGCCGGCGACGCCGTGTACTCCACGCTCAAGTGGGAGTCGGGCGTGCACCGCGTGCAGCGCGTACCGGCCACCGAGACGCAGGGCCGCATTCACACCTCGACCATCACCGTGGCCGTGATGCCCGAGGCCGAAGAGGCCGACGTGCAGGTGAACCCCGCCGACATCGAAATGCAGGTGATGCGCTCGACCGGCGCCGGCGGCCAGAGCGTCAACACCACCGACTCGGCGGTGCGCCTCATTCACAAGCCCACCGGCATCGTCGTGAAGTGCCAGCAGGAGAAGAGCCAGCTCAAGAACCGGGTGATGGCCCTCAAGATGCTGCGCGCCAAGCTCTACGAGCTGGAGCTGGAGAAGCTGCGCAGCGAGCGCGAGGCGCTGCGCAAGGGCCAGGTGGGCAGCGGCGACCGCAGCGAGAAGATCCGCACCTACAACTTCCCGCAGGACCGCCTGACCGATCACCGCATCGGCTTCACGCGGCACAACCTCCCCGGCGCCATGGGCGGCGACCTGGAGGACCTGCTGGGCGCGCTGCGCACGCACTTCCGCGCCGAGGCGCTCAAGCAGCAGGAGCCGGCGTGAGCGAGACGTGGACCGTGCGCCGGGTGCTCGACTGGACCCGCGGCCACTTCGAGAAGCAGGTCGTCGACGCCCCGCGCCTCACCGCGGAGCTGCTCCTGGGGCACGTGCTCGCCCTGCCCCGCGTGAAGCTCTACATGGACCTCGACCGGCCCCTCTCGAAGGACGAGCTCTCGACCTTCCGGGCCTTGATCCAACGGCGGCTGGGCGGCGAGCCCACGCAGTACGTCATCGGCCACCGCGAGTTCTACGGCCGCCGCTTCCTCGTCGACGAGCGCGTCCTCATTCCCCGGCCCGAGACGGAGCTGCTCGTGGAGGCCGCCCTGCGCGCCGTGCCGAAGGACGCCCCCGCGCGGGTGCTCGACCTGTGCACGGGCTCGGGCTGCGTCGCGGTCAGCATCGCGGCCGAGCGGCCACAGGCCTCGGTGTGGGCGACGGACCTCGCCCCCGGTGCCCTCGAGGTCGCGAAGGCCAACGCCGAGGCCCTGGGCGTGGGCGGCCGCGTCACCTTCTATGAGGGCGACCTCTTCGGCCCGGTGCCCGAGGGTGCCCGCTTCGACGTGGTGGTGAGCAACCCGCCCTACGTGAAGTCGTCGGAGCTCGCCGGGTTGCAGCGCGAGGTGCAGCGGGAGCCCCGCCTCGCGCTCGACGGCGGCGCCGACGGCCTCGACGTGTACCGGGCCCTGGTGCCCGAGGCCCTCGCGCGGCTCAAGCCCGGCGGGCTCCTTGCATTGGAGCTGGGGGAGGACCAGGGCGCGGCCGTCAAGGCGCTGCTGGAGCGGGCCGGCGCCCGCGACGTCACCATCGAGAAGGACCTGGCCCAGCACGATCGCCTCGCGCTGGGCCGGGCACCGGGAGGAGCGTAAGTGGACGCCATCGTCATTCACGGCAACGGGCCGCTGCACGGCACGACCTACGCCTCGGGCGCGAAGAACGCAGCGCTCCCGATTCTCGCCAGCGCGCTGCTCGCCCCGGGCACGCACACCTTCCGCAACGTGCCGGGCCTGGCCGACGTGAAGACGATGCTCGCGGTGCTCGACACCATGGGCTGCGAGTCGGCCCGGCTCACCGGCAAGAAGCGCGACGTCGTCACCATCACCGTGCCCACGAAGGTGCACCCCGAGGCGCCCTACGAGCTGGTGAAGACCATGCGCGCCTC
>CAYUZK010000075.1:21460-25622 GCA_964449625.1 uncultured Archangium sp. | reverse complement strand
TCTGCACCGCCGACGGGGAGTGCCCCTCGGGGTCGCTCTGCTCGCCCAGCGGCCTGTGCACGCCGTCGACCGACCCCTGCGCGAGCGTGCACTGCCCGCCCAACCAGGTCTGCCGCCCGGCCACGGGCCTGTGCGCGCCGGTGCCCTGCGCTGAGGGCTGCCTCCCGGGCGAGCTGTGCGACGCCGACGCCGGGGTGTGCCGCGGGCTCTCGGCCTGCCGGCTCCCGCGCGCCTGCGACGGGGGCGTCTGCGAGGGCGACCCGCGCCCCGACGGCACGAGCTGCGACGACCAGGAGCCCTGCACCGCCGGCGACCAGTGCGTGGGGGGCGCGTGCGTCGGCTCGACCTACGCCTGCTCGGGCAGCACCGCCTGCCAGGACGACGTGGTGTGCGCCGGCGACGGCGGCTGCGCGGGCACCCCGAAGGCCGACGGCACGAGCTGCGACGACGGCGAGGCCTGCACCGTCGCCGACCAGTGCACCGGCGGCGCCTGCAGCGGCACCACCTACAGCTGCCAGGGGGCCAGCGCCTGCCAGGCCTCCGCCCAGTGTGACGGCGACGGCGGGTGCGTCGGCACGCCGGCCAACGAGGGCGGCGCCTGCGACGACGGCGTGGCCTGCACCGCCAGCGACGTCTGCACCGCAGGCGCCTGCGTGGGCGCCGCGTACACCTGCCCCACGCCGACGCCGTGTCAGCAGGCCGTGGCCTGCGCCGGAGACGGCGGCTGCGTCGTCACCGACAAGCTGGACGGTGACGCCTGCGACGACGGGCTGGCCTGCACCAGCGGCGACGTCTGCATGGCCAACGTGTGCGCCGGCACGCCGGGCACGAGCTACCGCGACCTCGACGGCGACGGCCGCGGCGACAGCAACGTCAGCGCCACGGGCTGCCCCGCGCCGACCGGCTACGTCGGCATCGGCGGTGACTGCAACGACAACGACCCGGGCGTCTTCCAGGCCGTGATGAACCTCGTCGTCGACCTCGACGGCGACGGCTACTCCACCGGCACACCAGACGTGCAGTGCGTCGGCGCGCAGGTCACCGTGAGCGGGCGCACCTACTACCGGAACAGCGCGGGCGTGGCGGCGTGGCTCGTCGCCGACGAGGCGCTCGGCACCGACTGCGACGACACCGCGGCGGCGCTCTTCCAGGCGGTCCCCGACCTCGTCGCCGACGTCGACAAGGACGGCCGGAGCGTCGGCACCCCGGCCACCCAGTGCGTCGGGGCCTCGTCCCTCACGGGCGGGCGCACTTACTACCTGGCCGCGAGCGGCGCCTCCACGTGGCTGGGGGCCAGCGAGTCACTCGGCACGGACTGCAACGACACCAACGCCAACATCTTCGTGACCGTCGCCAACCTCGTCACCGACGCCGACCAGGACGGCTTCACCGTCGGCACGGCCGCGAGCCAATGCGTGGGCGCGACGAGCACCGCGGGCGGCCGCACCTACTACGCCAACGCCGCCGGCCTCCCCACGTGGCTGGCCTCCTCGGCGTCGCTCGGCACCGACTGCAACGACACCAACGCGAGCATCACCGGCCCTGGCACCTGGTACCTCGACGGCGACCTCGACGGCGTGGGCGGCAGCACGACGCAGGTCGCCTGCACCGCGCCGACGAACCACGTCGCCTCCACGGGCGACTGCAACGACGCCAACGCGAACGTGTACCGAAACGTGGCGGGCCTCTGGACCGACGCCGACCAGGACGGCTACGCCATCGGCTCGGCGAGCACGCAGTGCGTGGGCACGACGTCGACGGTGAGCGGCCGCACCTACTACCGCGCGACGACGGGCGCCTTCACCTGGCTCTCGGGCACCCCGCTGGGCACCGACTGTGACGACGGCAACGCGAGCGTGCTGGGGCCGGCGACCTGGTACGTCGACGCCGACGGCGACGGGCGCGGCGGCACCATGACGCTGGTGCAGTGCACCCAGCCCACCGGCTACACGGCCACGCCGGGCGACTGCAACGACGCCAACGCCAACGTCTTCCAGACCGTCAGCGTCTACGACGACACCGACCAGGACGGGTGGACCGACGGCGCCGTCGCGCTCGCCGCGCGCTGCGTCGGGGCGACGACGACGGTGGGCGGGCGCACCTACTACCGCGACATCGGCGGCGCCTTCACGTGGATCGCCACGACCCTGGGCACCGACTGCAACGACACCAACGCGGTCGTCTTCCAGACCGTCTCCAACGTCGTCGCCGACGACGACCTCGACGGGTACCCGCCGAGCAACACGCAGACGACCGAGTGCGCGGGCGCGACGTCGACGGTCGGCGGCCGCACCTACTACGTCGCCTCGGCCGCGCCCAACGACTACTGGATGGCGCGCGGCAGCTGCATCAACCGCTCGGGCAACAACTGCACCTCGCCCTTCGACTGCTACGACCTCAACGCCAGCGCGACCCCGGTGCAGACGACCTACTTCGCCGTGCACCGCGGCGACGGCTCCTTCGACTATGACTGCTCGGGCACCATCACCACCACGCAGTCGGGCACGTGGTGCCCCGGCACGAGCGCCACGGGCACGTTCTCCGACTCGAGCTGCCTCAACGGCCTGGGCACGCAGACCATCTGCACCAGCACGGACGCGGTGAGCGTGCCGGGCGCCTGCGGCGGCTACCTCGTCGGGGGCGCGACCTTCTACAACCCGGGGGTCTGCACGCCGGCGAACCTCCGGAGCGCGACGCGGGTGCTCTGCCGGTAGCGGGTCGGCGCGGGCAGCGTGGCGTCCTCCTCCTCGACTCGCCTGGTGCTCCAGGCGGGGGCCTTCACGCGGAGGCGCGCACCCCACCGACGGCGACGGTCGCCGGCGGCGTGACGCCGTACTTCCGGCACGACACCGGGTCGACGCCGAAGGGGTCGCCGGTGAGCTGGAGCGCCCGCGCGCGGCAGCCGCCGCCGCACCGGGCGAGGGCCGGGCAGCCGGCGCAGGCCACCAGCGACTCCGGCGTGAAGCGGCGAAGGAGCGCGCCGGCCTGCCGCGTCGCCACCGCCGCGTAGATGGCCGCGAGCGGCTCTTCACTCAAGCGCCCGAGGGCCGTGCCCGTGCCGTCGAAGAGGTGACAGCCGAACACCTCGCCGCCCGCGTTGATGAACAGCTTGTCGACGCCCGCATTGCAGGGCAGCCGGCCCTCGCTCACCACGGGGTTGCGCGGCGCCGCCTCGGCGTACACCGCCTGGAACTGCGCGTCGTCGAGCTGCAGCTCGCCGCGGCCCGACGCTCGCCCCAGCTCGGCGATGGTGCTCACCCGCACCCCGGTGACGCCGAGCTCGTCGCGGCAGAAGCGGTGGAGGCTCGCCACCTGCGCCTCGTTCGCCGGGTGCACCATGGTGGTGACGTGCACCGGCAGCTTCTGCGCCACGAGGTGTCGAATGCCGGCCGTGGCGCGCTCGAAGGCCCGCGGGCCACGAATCGCGTCGTGCTCGGGCGCGAAGCCGTCGAGGCTCACCGTCACCTTCGCCACGCCGGCCTCAGCCAGCCGGGCGGCGACGCGCGCCGTGACGAGGGTGGCGTTGGTGAAGAGGAGCGCCCGGAAGCCGCGGGCGGTGGTCTGCGCCACCCAGTCGAGCGTGCGCGGGTGCAGCAGCGGCTCCCCGCCGTTGAAGGTGAGCTCCACGGCGCCGAGCGCCTGCGCGCCGTCGAGGATCGCCGCGAAGGTCGACTCCGCCATGGTGGCGCCGGAGAAGCCGACGAAGCAGTGCGCGCAGTCGAGGTTGCAGCGCCCGACGGGCTCGAGCTCGAGAGACACCAGCGACGTGCCGGCGCGCTCCTCGAAGGGCGGGCCGGGCTCGTCGACCACCATGCCCCGCCGGCGCAGCCGGGCGACGAGCGCCTGCCCGGGCCCGGGGCGCTCTGGCGTCTCGAGGGCCTCGCGCAGCGCGGCGAGCGCCGGCTCGTTGAGCTCCGCGAAGTACGACGACCGGAGGTGATGCAGGGCGATGCGCGAGAGCGAGCGCTTCACCACCGCGTCGCGCAGGCGCATCGCCCCCTCCTTCAGAAGCAGCCGCCGCAGTGCGGCGCGTCGGTCACCTCGACGGCGTCGGTGCTGCAGGAGCCGCAGCCCGCGTGGTCGGCGACCTCCGGCATGCAGGTCCCGCAGTGCGGCGAATCGGACAGCTCCATCACCTCGTCGTGCTCCACGAACAGGATCG
>CAYUZK010000075.1:0-21360 GCA_964449625.1 uncultured Archangium sp. | reverse complement strand
GTGTGGAAGCGCGGGGGCCTCTCGCTCAAGGCGGGCAAGTTCACGCTGCCGCGGGCGCTCTCGCCGATGGAGCTGGCGGCCGCCCTCGAGAAGCCGCCGCTCGCCGAGGCGGAGCCCTTCTCGGTGCTCGAGGGCTGGCGCCTGCGCGACACCGACGAGGCCCTGGCCGCCGCGGGCCGCTGCGACCCGGGCGCCTACGTGCGGGCCGCCTCGAGCTTCGACGGCTACGCGGCGCCCTTCCCGCTCCCGACGACGGGCACCCTCGAGGGCTACCTCTACCCGGAGACGTACCTGCTGCCCAAGGGCCGGGTGGACCCGCGGCTGCTGGTGCAGAAGCAGCTCGAGCAGTTCGCCGCGCGCGTGTACCTCCCGCTGGAGCAGCAGGTGAAGGACAACCGGCGCTCGCTGCACGAGCTGGTCACCATGGCCTCGATGCTGGAGCGCGAGGAGCCGACGCCGGCGAACCGCCCCATCGTCGCGGGCATCTTGTGGAAGCGCATCGATCGCGGCTTCCCCTTAGGCGTCGACGCCACCAGCCGCTACGAGCTGGAGAAGTGGAATGACCGGGGCGCCTTCCTCCGGAAGCTGCGCGATCCGTCGGACCCGTACAACACGCGGCACAAGAAGGGCCTGCCGCCCTCCCCCATCGGCGCGCCGACGCTGGCGTCCTTCCAGGGCGCGCTCGAGCCCACGGCGAGCGAGTACCTCTATTACCTGCACGACGCGCAGAAGGTGCTGAGGCCCTCGCGTGACGCGGCGGAGCACGAGGCCTTGCGCAAGAAGTACGACGTGTACTGAGAACCCTCCTGCTGCCACAGTCACGCGTCCAACCGGCCGTCTTCGGGGAGCCCACATGTCAACCATCACCGTGAAGCGCGGCGTTCAGTTCCGCGCCGACCTCTACAAGCCCACCAACCGCGACGCCTGGCTCGAGGCCGTGGGCAAGGAGCTCGAGGCGAAGGGGCTGAGCCTCACCGTCGGCGAAGGCGCGAACAAGAAGGAGGTCAAGGACGCGGCCACCCTCAAGGCGGCGATGACCGAGCTCCAGGCGCAGGCCTCGAGCGCGAGCCAGCCGCTCCACGAGTACGTCACCGAGCTGGTCGAGGCGCTCGACGACGTGGTGAAGGGCGACTCGAAGGTGAAGGCGGGCGACGCCTTCGACCTCACGGTGGGCAGCCAGCTCTCTGGCGCGCTGGGCCTGGGCGACGGCACGGTGAAGAACTACGGCGCGCCGCTCAAGGCGAGCGGCCCCGCGGCGGTGGGCGGCGTGACGGCCGAGCTGTGGCAGTCGGCCGACGGCATCGACCTCGAGGCCGTGCCCCACCTGAGCGCCGAGGCCCTGCGCGGCGCGCCGGTGGCCTACGGCCGCGACGGCGAGGAGGTGGAGGACACGCGTGTCATCACCGGCCTCACCACGGCCGAGACGGTGAAGCTCGCCGCCGACGCCTTGAACGATCTCCAGCGCCCGAAGGCCGCCGCCGGCCTGACGCTGGGCATGACGCCGCTCGACGAGATGGCGTGGGACTCCGACAGCCACGCCCTGCGCCGCGCGAACCCCTACGTCTCCTTCAGCCTCGACAACCGCAGCTCCGAGCTGAACCCCAACAACGGCAAGCCGCGCGTGGCCGTGGGCCGCGACTTCTTCTTCGACACCTTCCTCGCGAAGAAGGACCTCCGCACCGGGGCGCTGACGAAGGACCTGCAGAAGGCCGAGCTCATGTATCGCACGCGCATCCGCTACGGCTCCGACCGCGACCCCTTCCAGGGCACGCGCGTGCTCATCGGCATGAAGCAGGGCACGGCCATCGTCGACGGCGTGAAGCACGCGCAGAAGATCGACAGCCGCACCGACAGCGCCAACCAGGCCATCTTCGACTCGCTCACCCAGACGGCGCAGACGGGCACGCTGGGCGAGGCCTGGGGCGCCTACGCGTCGAGCAACGTCGCCCCGGCGGCCTCCTCGATGTACCGGGTGGCCGTGCAGAAGGGCATCACCGACAACGTGGGCGGCTCGACGAACGTGCTGGCCCTCGAGCCCGGCGCCGTGGCCCGGCAGATCCGCGGGCGCTTCCACCTGAACGAGACGCCGCGCAGCGCGGTGCTCCAGGGCTTCCAGAGCGCCGGCGAGCCCAAGGTGAAGGAGCTCGCCGCGCTCATCGAGGCCGCGCCCGACTGGGCCGCGACCAACGACGTCGTCTCGAAGACCGAGCTCCTCGCGCAGGCCAACGCGCTCCTCGACCGCAGCGCCGTGGTGGCCGCGGCGGCCGAGCGCATGAAGGCCATCGACCCGCAGGTGACGGTGGACCAGGCCCTCGTCGATCGCCTGTGGCCGGGGCAGCCCATCTCGAGCAAGGCCGACGCCAAGCTCCAGCGCGGCGTGGTGGACGCCATCCGCTCCACCTGGGACGGCTTCGCCGAGAACGTCGACGCGGCGCAGCGGAAGATCGGCGGCAACGACGCGCGCGCGGTGCGTGACGCGGGCAGCGCCGGCGACGTGGTGGAGTTCCTCCGCACGCGGGCCGCCGTGGCGCGCTTCATGACGCACGCCGAGCGCAACGGCGCCACGAAGGGCGACCCCGCGTCGTACGTCGCCGTGGCGAAGACGCTCATCGACATGCCCGACGGCCGGGAGAAGACGGACCTCCTGCAGGGCCTCGGCGTGGGCCTCTCGACGGTGCGCGACCTGACGGAGGCGTCCTTCACCTCCGTCGTCGCCGGCAAGCCCGAGCTGGTGAAGAAGCAGACCCTCGAGGGCTTCATCGCCGAGTTCGACGCGCAGCTCGCGGGCCCCGACAAGGACGCCTTCCTCGCGGAGCTGGGCGCCTTCCTCGCCGCGAAGAACAGCCCCGCGCTCCAGGGCGCGCGCGACAAGGGCGCCGTGGCGGCCGACCTGCGCAAGAACCTCGTCGCCAGCCACGCCGAGGTGCTGCACCGCCAGGTGGAGGGCGCCGCGGGCTGGGCGCAGGGCGTGTGGTTCAACGACTTCCGCCAGGCGGCGCTGGGCCTCAACGCGCAGGGCTGGAACTTCATCATCGGCTCCATGGACTACACGGAGTTCTACGACGCGAAGACCGGCCACGAGCTCTCGTTCCAGGACCGCGTCAGCCGCCGCCCGCTCGACGCGGGGAAGATGACCGGCGCGATGATCTCCAACGACATCCAGATCGAGCTGGAGGCCGAGGAGGGCTACACCAAGGCCATCCGCGAGGCGCAGTACGCGGTGAACGGCGCCGCCGCGAGCCTCCTCATGGACTACGCGCTGGCCACCAACGTCGCGGGCGTGAAGGCCGACGACCCGGCCACCTTCGAGACGTGGTTCGCCGCGCAGATGCACCAGCGCCCGCTCCAGCGCGACGCCTTCGTGAGCGACCTGGTGGCCTTCGCCAAGTCGAAGGGCGCGCCCGTGGAGCTCACGGCGAACCTCGAGCCCCTCGTGGAGCAGGAGAAGGCCATCACCGTGCTCGCTGCCTTCGCCCAGCAGAAGGACCCGGCGCTCACCACGCGCGCGGCCATTCAGGACTGGTACCGGAGCCAGGCCTCGAGGCCGGAGACGGAGCTCAACGGCTTCCTCACCGAGGTGGCTCAGTTCGCGGCCGACCAGAAGAGCGACGTGCCCCTCTCGCCGAACCTGCTCAAGACGCTCGACTTCACGCCCTTCGAAGTCGCCAACCAGGGCCGGCCGGTGGAGGGCCACGCGGCGCTCCTCGACAACCTCGACATCGCGAACGAGGTCTGGTCGATGGTGAAGCAGGCGCAGAAGGACCTCTCCGCGGCCCGCGGCGCCGAGGTGCAGCGGGTGCTGCGCGACAACGGCCTGCGCGGCAAGGGCTGGGAGCCGCCCACCGGCGCCAAGGGCGACTACGCCATCGACTACGCGCTCCCGTGAGCCGCGCGGCGGGCCGTCACAGGGCCCGCGACACCTCGCCGCCGTCACCCGGCGCCGCGCACAGGCCGGCGCCGGCGCTCCACCCGCGTGACTCGTCGTAGGCGCGGGGGAAGGCGCGGGGCAGCGCGCCGACGCGCAGGTAGACGTCGACCAGCGCGCCGACGTGGGTGCCCGTCGCGTCGACGAAGGTGAAGGCCGCGCGCTCGCGCTCGCAGTTTCGGCGCGCGTCGCAGCGCGGCGTGGCCTCGAAGTCGAGGCTCAGCGAGGTGACGCCCTCCTGCGCCAGGGTGCGCAGCTCGCGGGGCTGGGCGACGCGGTCGCCGTTCTGGTCGCGCCAGGTGCGCAGCGCCGCGAAGCCGGGGTCGCGCTCGTCCACCAGGCCGTCGCCGTTCTCGTCGAGCACCGCCAGGGCCTCGAAGCCGTGCCGCGCCGGGCGCCCGCCGCGCAGCAGCGTGTCGCCGCCGAAGAACTCCCGCCCGCTGGTGATGCGCCCGTCGCCATCTACGTCGCGCACCAGCCAGGGCGTGGCGGCCGTCGGCCAGTCCGTCTCCACCGGGCGCCCGGGCGTGAAGGCGAAGGCGCCGGGGCTCGTGCCGTAGCGCACCGGGCCCGCGCCGAACTGCAGCACCAGCGGCGTGGTGCACTCGTAGCGGCGGTTGCTCGAGTCGAGGCACGAATAGGTGCGGTACTGCGCCTCGTCGTGGGTGACTGGCCCGTCGCACCGAGAGTCCACCCAGGTGATGATCCACTCGTACCAGGCGTTGGGCGTGGCCGGGTTGCGCCGGTTGCACCACGCCGCGAAGCGCGCCGCGCTGCAGCCGCCGGTGTTGTCCGCCGGGGCGCAGCGATCGCCGTAGCCAGGGTCGCCGTTGCAGCCGCCGCCTTCTTCCTCTTCGCAGGTGTGGCGAATGGGCGGGCACTGTGGGTCAGCGCCGTCCACCCGGCCGTCGCAGTCGTCGTCGATGCCGTTGGTGCAGACCTCCTGCGGCACCTCGCAGTCACCCCAGGCGCCGTCGCCACAGCGCTGCGTGCCCTGCGAGCCGCAGGTGGTCGCGCACGGGCGCACCGCGGGGCCCTCGCACTCGGGCGAGGGGTCCACCGGGGTGACAGGCTCCTGAGCCACGGGCGCGGTGGTGGAGACCGGCGTGACGCCGCCGCCCTCGTCCTCCTCGTCGCCCTCGAAGGCATGCATCGTCGAGACCCCACAGCCCAGCAGCAGCGGCGCGGCGAGCCAGGCCAACTCGAAGTGTCTGAGCGCCACGGGGGCCTCTCCTTGAATCCCTTTGGAGGGTCGTACTGCGAGCGCCGTGCCGCGCCGCGACGCTACAGCCGCGCTCGGAGAGGCCTCGCCTCGCGCCCCCACGAAGTGGAGCCGGGAGACACCAGGTGTGCACGGGAGTGGGGAGCCCGCGGTGGCGGCGCGCTCACTCCGACGCGCGCAGCCCCTCGCGCAGGAACTGGGCCCGCACCAGCGCCCGCGCGTCGATCGGCATCGTCCAGCGATCGCCCTCACGGAACGAGATGGTGCTGCTCCCGTCGGGCTGCACCTCGAGCCGCACGCCGTAGCGCTGGTCCACCGTCAGCTCGACCGCGCGCAGATCCTTCGGGCGCGCGACTGACTCAGGCCGCGTGCCACGCTCCACCACCATCGCCTCGACCATGTGCCGTCCTCCCCTTGGCCCCAAGCCCCCCGGGCACCCTCGAGGAGGACCCTACACGTCAGGTGTGACGATGGAGGTCCACGCGAGCAGCGCCGCGTCAGGCCCTCAGGTGGCCAGGGCCGTCGGGTACTTCCCGCTGAAGCACGCGGTGCAGTAGCTCTGCCCCACCGCGTCGCCGGCCGCCCCCGTGAGCCCCTCCATCGAGAGGTAGGCCAGGGAGTCGGCCGTCACGTAGCGGGCGATCTCCTCGACCGAGTGCGACGCGGCGATGAGCTCCTGCCGGCTCGGCGTGTCGATGCCGTAGAAGCACGGCCACGCGGTGGGCGGGCTCGAGATGCGCAGGTGCACCTCGCGGGCGCCGGCCGACTTGAGCATCTTGACGATCTTCCGCGAGGTGGTGCCGCGCACGATGGAGTCGTCGACCACCACCACGCGCTTGCCCTCGAGGGCGCTGCGCACCGGCGCCAGCTTGAGCTTCACCCCGAAGTGGCGAATGGACTGCTGCGGCTCGATGAAGGTGCGGCCCACGTAGTGGCTGCGAATGAGCCCCACGTCGAAGGGCAGGCCCGAGGCCTTCGCGTAGCCCAGCGCCGCCGGCACGCCGGAGTCGGGCACGGGAATGACGACGTCGGCGTCCACCGGCTTCTCGCGGGCGAGCTGCTCGCCCAGGCGCTTGCGCACCTCCGACACCCGCTGGCCGAAGACCTCGGAGTCGGGCCGCGCGAAGTACACCAGCTCGAACACGCAGCGCCGCTTCGCCTTCGGCTCGAAGGGGAAGCTGCTGCGCAGCCCGCCCTCGTCGATGACCACCAGCTCGCCCGGCTCGATCTCTCGCAGGAACTCGGCCTCGATGAGGTCCAGGGCCGTCGTCTCGCTGGCGATGACGTAGGCGTTCTTGAGCCGCCCCAGCACCAGCGGGCGGAAGCCCACCGCGTCGCGCGCCGCCACGAGCTGCTTCTCGGTGAGGATGACGATCGACGCCGCGCCCTCGAGCTGCCGCAGCGCGTCCACCACGCGGCCCTCGAAGCTCTCCGACCGACTCCGCGCGATGAGGTGGATGACGTTCTCGGTGTCGGAGTCGCTCTGGAAGATGGCGCCCGCCTGCTCCAGCGCCTTGCGCGTCGCGTCGGCGTTCACGAAGTTGCCGTTGTGCGCCACCGCCAGCTGCCCGCCCAGGAAGCTCACCTGGTAGGGCTGCACGTTGCGCAGGTGGCTCCCGCCGGCCGTCGAGTAGCGCACGTGCCCGATGGCCGCCCGGCCCGGCAGCTCCGCCAGCGCGCTCTCGGTGAAGACGTCGGCCACCAGCCCCATGGCCCGGTACGACTTGAGCCGCTGCCCGTCGCTGGCCACGATGCCCGCCGACTCCTGCCCGCGGTGCTGCAGGGCGTGGAGCCCCAGGTACGTGAGGTGCGCTGCCTCCTCATGCCCGAAGATGCCGAAAACACCGCACATGGAAGCCTCGCCGGGAGAAGTGACGCCCTGCGAAAAGGGCGTTGCCCCCATGCTGTAGCCGATGTCTTCTCTCGTGTCCTCCGCGGCCGGCGAACGGGTAGGACAGTGTCGTTTCTCACGGGCAAAGAAAGGCTGCACTCAGTGACGGCGACGGGGGTTCACCATGGAGAACGGGTTTCCACCCTGTACCGGAAGTACGGGGCGGCCATCTTCTCCCGGTGTCGCCGTCTGCTGAAGGACGACGCCCAGGCCGAAGACGCCACTCAGGAGGTCTTCGTGCGAGTGTTCCGCCACATCGAGACGGCCCCAGACGACGCGGCGGCGCTCGCGTGGATCTACCGCATCAGCACGAACTACTGCCTCAACCAGCTGCGTGACCGCGGCCGCCAGGCCGAGCCCACCGCCCCCGAAGACCTGCCCGAGCTGGTCGGCGGCGAGGTGCCCGAGGCCACCTGGCTCGATCGCGACACCGCCAGCCGCCTCATTCACCGGGCCCCCGAGAAGCTGCAGGAGGTGGCGGTGCTGTACTACCTGGACGGCCTGGAGCAGGAGCAGGTGGCGAAGACGCTGGGCATCAGCCGGCGTACCGTCATCAACCGGCTGCAGGAGTTCGTCGAGCGGTCGAAGAAGTTCCTCGGCCGAGAGGAGGCCTGACGATGAACGCCCGCGGTCACCTCTCCAGCGAGACCATCGACCTGCTGCTGCTCTCGGCGCTCGCGGCGCCCGAGGCGAACCAGGCCAAGGCCCACCTCGACGACTGCAGCACCTGCCGCA
The DNA here is from genome assembly GCA_964449625.1 of uncultured Archangium sp. Taxonomy (GTDB): domain Bacteria; phylum Myxococcota; class Myxococcia; order Myxococcales; family Myxococcaceae; genus Archangium_A. The sequence continues at coordinate 13,587 of CAYUZK010000075.1, read as the reverse complement.
CCCGCTGGCAGGAGCTCAACGACGACAAGCAGCGCTTCGAGCAGTTCGTCTTCGCGCGCACGCTCCCCAAGGTGGAGGCCCGCGTCGCCGCGCAGCGCGCCGGCTTCTTCGAGCGCTTCAAGCTCAAGCTGCTGCTGCCGGCCGTCGGGCTCGCCGCGGCGCTGGGCGTGGTGGCCCTCACCGGCCCGGGCACCCAGACGGAAGACGACCTCTACGTCGGCCTCAAGGGCCACCCCACCCTCGAGGTGTACGCCGCGCGCGGGGCCGGCCAGGCCTTCGCCGTCAGCGCCGGCGCCCCGCTCCAGCCGAAGGACCGCATTCGCTTCGTGGTGAACCCGGCGGGCGCGCGGCACCTGCTCGTCGTCAGCCGTGACGGCGCGGGCGTCTTCAGCGTGTACCACCCGTTCGGCGCGATGGTGAGCCAGCCCATGGCCGGCGGCCAGGCGAAGGTGGAGCTGCCCGGCAGCGTGGAGCTCGACGAGACCCTGGGCGCCGAGGTGGTGGTGGCGGCGTTCTCCGAGGAGCCCTTGAAGGTCGAGACGGTGCGCGCGGCCCTCGAGGCCAACCCGCGGGCCCCGAAGCTCCCCGGCGTGCGCTTCGTGGTGACGGAGTTCACCAAGGTCGCCCCGTGACGCTCCGGGTCGTCCTCGCGCTGGTGGCGCTCCTCGCGCTGCCGGCCCTCGCCGAGACGCGGCGCCTGGCCGTGGTGGTGGGCAACAACGCCGGCACCGGCGAGATGCCGCCCTTGCGCTACGCCGAGAGCGACGCGGGGAAGATGGCGCGCGTGCTGGTGGAGCTGGGCGACGTCAACCCCGACGACGTGATGCTGCTCCAGGGCCAGGGCGCGAGGGCCGTGGAGCGGGCCCTGGGCGAGGTGCGCGACCGCGTGGCCTTCTTCAAGCGCTCGCCCGACGTGCGCACCGTGGTGCTCTTCTACTTCTCGGGCCACTCCGACGGCGAGGCCATCGAGCTGGGGCAGGAGAAGCTGGCCTACGCGCGCCTCAAGGCGCTCCTCACCGGCACCGGCGGCGACGTGCGCGTCGTCATCGTCGACGCCTGCCGCAGCGGCGCGGGCCTGCGCGAGAAGGGCGGCAAGCCCGCGGCGCCCTTCACCATCCGCCTCTCCGACACGCTCCAGGCCACCGGCGACGTCTTCATCTCCTCGAGCGCCGCCGACGAGGCCGCCCTCGAGTCGAGCGAGGTGATGGGCAGCTACTTCACCCACAACCTCATCTCCGGGCTGCGCGGCGCCGCCGACAGCTCCGGCGACAAGCTGGTGACGCTCTCGGAGGCCTACCGCTACGCGTACGACCGCACGGTGAGCGCCACGGCCATGCTCTCGGTGGGCGCGCAGCACCCCAACTACGACTTCCGCCTCTCGGGCCAGGGCGAGCTGGTGCTCTCGTCGCTCCTCAAGCCCTCCTCGGTGCTGGTGCTGCCCGACGCCGACCGCACGCTGGTGACGGACCTCGCGCGCGACCAGGTGGTGGTGGAGCTGCTCGGCGGCGGCAAGGAGGTCGCCCTCTCGCCCGGGCAGTACGGCGTGCGGCTCTTCAAGGGCGGCCAGGGCTACGGCAGCCGCGTGACGATGGCCGAGGGCGTGCGCCACGTGCGGCGCTTCGAGGCCATGACGCCCATCACCTCGGGCGTGCTGGTGGCGGCGAAGGGCGGCCCGGCGGTGGCGAAGCCCCTGGCGCAGCGGCCGGGGCGCGGCGGCGTGGGCCTGGGCCTGAGCCTCGGCGCCACCGGGCGCATCCTCGCGCCGGCGGGCACGGCCGTGGGGCCCCGCTGGCAGCTGCGCCTCGACGTGGAGCCGCTCACCTCGCACCTGGCGTCCTTCGGGAGCGCGCGGCTCTCGGGCGCGCTGCACCTGCTGGCCCTGGGCGAGATGAGCTTCGACCCGGCGCCCACGGGCGGCGGCGAGGCAGCCAACGAGGCCGGCGCGCAGCTGCGCCTGGGGTACCGCGTCGCCCTCGACGTGTGGCGCCTGCAGCTCGGCCTGGGCGTGGAGCTGGGGCCGGGCCTGCTGGCGCAGCTCTACGACGCCCGCGCGATGACGGTCGTCTTCAGCGTCGCGCCGCGGCTGACCGCGAAGCTGCGCCTCACCGAGCACGTGGCCCTGCTGGCGAGCGGCGACCTGAGCTTCACCGGCCTCAACTACGCGGCGACCCCGGGCAGCGCCGCGGCCTTCTCGTGGTTCGCCTACCCGTCGCTGTCCGCGGGCGTGATGGCCTCGTGGTGAGGGGGCCTCACCGGCCTGCGCGCAGTGGATTCATCCACTTCACGCCCGGAAACCGCGCGAAGTCGCTGTCGGCAGTCGCGATGGTGGCGCGGAGGGCGAGCGCGTGCGCGGCGAGCTGGGCGTCGGTCGTCAGGTTGGCCGCGGCGCCCACCTCCAGGAGCAGGTCGAGCGTTCGGGAGACGACCTCCTCGGACTGTTCGAGCAGCACGACGCGGGGGAGCGCGAGCCAGGACCGAACCCGGCCCACCGCGTCCTGCACCGGCAGCGGCTGCAGGTAGACCCGACGGTTGGTGGCGATTCTCACGAAGCCGAGGATCGCGGCCGGCGCGAGGCCCACCTCGTCGTCACCGGACAGGAGCCCCTCGAACCACCGCCGAGCCCGCTCATGCTGGGGCGTGGCGTCGAGGTTCGCGTACAGCAACAGGTTGACGTCTGGGACGATCATCGCCTGGTCATCCGGCCGAGGAGCTCGTCATCCTCCAGCTCGTCAGCGAGCTGGTTGAAGCGCGCCGGGTCGATGCCGGCCACGAGGCGAGTCCGGTGCGGGGTCACCTTGAAGGGCCGGGGCCGGGCCTGACGCTCCGGGCGCATCGCGCGGCGGAGGAGATCGTTGAGCACCGCCTTGAAGGGGCGCTTCGTGCGGTGCGCTTCCTCTCGCAGGAACCGCTCCACGTCCGGCTCGAGGGTGACCGTCGTTCGCATACTGGCATCATTTTCTCGACCGGTCCTACGCGTCAAGGTGCGCCGGCCTCGTTACATCATGGCATCACCGCGGCGTGGCGCCCCGCGTGGACTTGCGAGTCAGCGCGCGCGCCGGCGGCCACGCGGCGCCGAGCGCTCGGCCTCGAGCTCCTCCCAGGTGGGGCCCTCCTGGCCCGCGAGCCGGTCGCGGCACAGGCCCTGGGCGACCAGCATGGCGGCCACCTGCGCGTCGCGGCGCACGAGCTCGCGCACGTAGTCGCTGTAGGAGGCGAAGTCGCCCGCGCGCACGCGCAGCTCGACGTAGCGCTTGAGGACTGCGGGGAGGGACACGCGCAGCCGGGAGGATCTCACGGCCGCTACGCTACCTGCTTCGGCGACGCCGGGCGCCAGCAAGGCAGACGGGGCCTGCCCTGCTGGGGAGGCGGCGCAGTGCCCCCGGGCCTTCAGAAGATCTTGATCAGCACCGCGTGCACCCCGGTGTTGAAGCGGCCGGTGCTGAGCAGGCCGAAGGACAGGTGCAGCTCCATCTGGAACATGCCCTCGATGAGCGCGTGGAAGCCGGGCCCGAAGGCGGCGCCGAAGCGGGGCGTCTGGGCGCCGGTGACGCGGTCCACCTCGCCGAAGGCGGCCAGGTCGGTGAAGAGGCCGAGCTTGAAGAGGTCGCGCGTGAGCGAGAAGCGGAACTCGGCGCGCAGGCCGCCGGCGGCGCGCACGAAGACGTCGCCGAAGGTGGCGCGGAGGTAGTCGCCCAGCGGCTCCTCGAAGGGGAAGAGCACGTCGCCCTGCAGCCAGATGCCGCGCGCCCGGAGCACGACGTCGTGCCAGCCCAGGGCGAAGAACTTCTGCCAGGCTCCGCGCACCTCGAGGAGGTTGGGCTGGTCGGGCCGGTTGACGACGCTCCACAGGCGCGCCTCGAGGTGGCCGCCGTGGCGGCGATCCCACCGGCCCTCGGCGTCGTCGAGCGTCAGCTCCACCCCGGCGTGAAAGTAGCTGCGCCAGCGCGGGTTCAAGTCCGTCGCCAGCGGCGGCGTGCCCGACTCGGGGCCGCGGGCTCCCAGCACCTGGAAGTACTGCACCCCGTAGCCCAGCGAGAGCAGCAGGCCCTCGGTCGGCCGGAGCTGCACGCTCGCCGAGAGCTCCGGCGCCACCGAGTAGTAGTTCTCGAGGTTCAGGTCGCGGCGCTGGCGGGCGAGGCCCTCGCCGCGCAGCCACAGCAGCGTGCGCGTCACCTTCGCGAAGGGCGGCGAGTACCACTGCAGGTCCACCAGCGCCCGCGAGGGGAAGACGTAGAGGCGGTTGTCGTCGAGGTTCTGCCGCAGGCCAGCGCCGCCCATGGCCGCCACGCGCCAGCGGTCACCGGACGCGAAGAGCGAGCGCCCCTGGTAGTTGAGGCCCAGCTCGAGGCCGTCGAAGTAGCTGCTGCGCACGTCGAGGCCGGGGCCAGTGTTCCACTCGCGCTCGGGGAAGACGAAGTGCAGCTCGTAGTCCTGCTGCGGCATCATGAGCGGCTTGCCCTGAATGAGGAGGTCGCTGGTGAACCGCTCGTCGAACTGCGGGCCCTCGTGCTCGCGGCGCTCGGTGGGCACCAGCACCCAGCGCGGTCGATCGAGGTTGAAGCGCTCCGTCAGCTCCAGCACCTGCCGCTGCAGCGCGGGGCGGTTGAAGACCTGCTTGGGCAGGTCGAGGGCGAGGCGGAAGCGCAGCATGTTGAAGGTGAGGCGCCCGCGGAAGACGATGCGCTCGAGCAGCCCCTCGTTCACCTCGAGCGCCATCTGCCCGTCGGCGAAGGTGCCCGTGACGTGGGCGAGCTCGTAGCCGCTCTCGACCAGGAACTGCTTCGCCTGCAGCGCCAGCATGTCGGCCAGCGCCTGCGAGGGCGGCGCGTCCTCCGGCACGAAGAGCACCGAGAGGTAGACCTCGGTCTGCAGGGCCAGGTTGCCGTGCACCGTGACGTCGGCGCGCGTGGCGCCCGCCGCAGACGCAGCGAGCACCAACGAGCACGCGACCGTGGCGCGAACGCACCCCACGCCAGACACCCTACCGTGGCTCGGGCACGTCAACGCGCCCTTCTCCCGTCACCTCGTCAGTCGACCGGGCGCCGCGGCGGCCGCACCGGGTTCTCGCTGCGGTAGAGCTGCGCGCCCAGCAGCCCCGCCAGCACCCCGATGCCGATGGTGATGGGCGGGTTGCACAGCACGCGGCACGCGCCGCCCATGCTCGAGAGCGCGCGCACCGTCCACATGAAGCCCACGCTGGCGACGACGCCGAAGAGGTGCGGCCGGAAGTACAGCGCCAGGCGCAGCAGCGCACCCCTGGGTCCGGCGTACGGCGTGAGGACCTGCTCCATCAGCGCTCCCTGGCTTCGCGGCGTGGGGCGAGGGTGCCCCGGCCCGCGAAAGTCTACCTACGCGGCAGCCCGGGCGGACGTTACCAGCCCCGCCGTTCAGGCGGCGTCACCATCGGCGGGCGGGAGCGGGTTGTCGCTGCGGTACAGCTGGGCGCCCAGCAGGCCGGAGACCACGCCGATGGCGATGGTCACCGGCGGGTAGCAGATGAAGCGGCACGAGCCCCCGCTGCTGAGCACCGCGCGCATCAGGAAGGCCATCACCAGCCCGAAGGTCACCCCGAAGAGGTGGGGCTGCAGGTAGCGGGCGAGGCGATGAAGCATGGCGCTGGGAGCCCCTGGCCCATTTGTCGGGTTTTCCATGGGCCCAAGTGCCTGCTTTTCGGGCCGAAACTTCCTTTTCACACCTCGCCCTCCCAGTGGGTCTTGGGAGCACACGCGGCGGCCGTGGGGCGCCGTGCTCACCGTCACACTCTCGAACCGCCGCCACGCGCGGCACAACACTGGGGTTACCAGATGGGCATCTTGTTGCTTGTGGTTGGTCTCGCGGCTCTCGGCTTTGGCGCCTTCAATCACCTCAAGGGCAAGCGCATCCTCGCGGCGCCCTTCAAGAAGACGGGGGAGCTGGCGAAGAACCCCGTGTCCGAGGACCCCAAGGGCGCGATGTCCACCGAGGGCGCGGTGGTGCCGCCGGCCGAGGCGCTCCTCTCGCCGTGCAGCAAGCAGCCCTGCCTGGCCTACGAGGTGAAGGTCGAGCGGCTCTTCGAGAAGACCGAGACCACGCAGGACGGCACCAAGACCACCAAGGGCTCGGAGACGCTCGAGACCGTCAAGGGCGGCGCGGTCTTCGGCCTCGACGACGGCTCGGGGGCCCTCACGATCGACGTCAGCAAGGGCGCCGACTTCGACAACTACAAGGAGGGCTTCAAGAAGGAGCTCAACGGCTGGGGCGGCTCGAGCCACGTGCAGTTCGGCGAGTTCAGCTTCGACGTGCCGGTGCTCGACAACGACAAGGGCTACACCATCGGCTTCAAGGCCACCGAGAAGTACGTGCCGGTCGAGGGCAGCCTCTTCGTGCTCGGCAAGCTCGAGGGCGCGTCGCTGGTCAAGCCGGGCTGGCGCTCGATGATGGCCTCGAACAAGGGCCGCGAGGGGCTGCTGGGCAGCATCCAGAAGAAGAAGAAGTTCAGCTTCATCGGCGGCGGCCTGGCGGCGGTCCTCTCCATCCCCGCGTTCATCTTCGCGCCCGAGGCCGACCCGAACGCCGTCTCGCACTCTTGCGAGTCGTCGCTGACCGACGCCCGCCAGAAGTGCGCCGACACCGTGTCGAGCAAGTCCGGTGAGACGTACACGTGGACGGTGACCAAGCCCGGCTCGTACGAGGTGCACGTCTTCGCGCCGAAGAAGAAGGTCGCCTTCATGCCGCAGGTCGTCGTCACCGACGCCTCGGGCGAGGAGCTGGCGAACGAGCTGGGCGGCGTGGGCGTCGACGCGCTGGCGAAGCTCGACGTGAAGCCGGGCACGTACACGGTCACGGTGCAGCCGGGCGACGGCTACATGGTCAAGGGCGGCTTCTCGTACGACCTCGAGATCCGCGCCCTCACCGCCGACGCGCCGGTCGCCGCCGCGGGTGACGAAGCGAAGGCCGACGGGGCCTTCACCGCCGAGCAGCTCGCCGCCCGCGTGGCCGACCTCAATGAGCTGTGCCCCGACACCTTCTGCGAGGGCCGCTTCCACTACACCTTCACCTCGCTCGTCTGCGCCGACGCCTCGCACTGCACGCTGGGCTTCACCGCGAAGGACCAGGACCGCGCCAGCAGCAAGCCGCTCACCGCCGAGGTCGCCGTCGCCGGCTTCACCGCGCTCACCCACGACGTCGACCAGGAGTTCGTCTACGAGGGCTCCTTCGACGACATGGTCGGCCAGGCGCTGCTGGCCTGGGAGCAGCACCCGGTGGCGAAGAAGGCCGCCGTCGCCGCGAAGCCCGCGCCCGCGCCCGCGCCCGCGAAGAAGAGCATCGCCGCGCCCCTCGCCCCGAAGCCGGCGGTGAAGGTGGCCCCCGCGCCGAAGAAGTCGGCCCCCAAGGCGCGCCTCGCCCCGGCGCCGGCGAAGAAGGCCACCACCGTGGCGGCCGTGAAGCAGGGCCCCGCGGCCGCCCCGACGCTCAGCCGCACCAGCAAGAACCTGGCGGACTGACGAGCGCCGCCAGAAACCGCCGAAGCCCAGCGGCCCGGAGCTCCCTCGAGGGGCTCCGGGCCGAGGTGCTTCCTGCGGCCGCAGGCTGGAACGCGAGGCCCCAGGCGCGCGCAGGCCTGCACGGCCTCGAGCGCGGCGGGCTCGTGGGCTCTCCCCCGTGCTCGTCACGAACGAGCCCCTCGCCGCGGGCAAGGTGTCCCTCGTGACGAGGGGGGCGCACGAAGGGGGGCCTCGATTGGCGTACTCCAAGCTGACAACGCAGCTCGACCCGCGCGCCGCCCTGGCCGCCGTCGTCGCGACACCTCGAGGAGTGGCCGCGGCAGCCGAGTTGTCAGCTTGGAGTACGCGTTTCCTCCCCCCTTCGTCTTCCCCCGTGCGCGCGGGGGCGCCAGGGGAAGCCGCACCTCGACGAAGACGCGGCGGCAGACGCGCCGGGGCCAGTCCGTTACAAGGTCCGCCGCCATGACCGTCTCCGCCCTCTTCAACCCCGCCCGCTGGCGCCCCGTCGAGGGCCACGACTTCAAGGACCTCACCTTCCACCGCGCGGTGGACCAGGGCACGGTGCGCATCGCCTTCAACCGGCCCGAGGTGCGCAACGCCTTCCGCCCGCGCACCGTCGACGAGCTCTTCCGCGCCCTCGACGCGACGCGCTTCATGACCGACGTCGGCGTGGTGCTGCTGACGGGCAACGGGCCCTCGCCGAAGGACGGCGGCTGGGCCTTCTGCAGCGGCGGCGACCAGCGCATCCGCGGCAGGGACGGCTACCAGTACTCGCCCGAAGACAAGGACCTGGACCCCGCGGGCCTCGGGCGTCTGCACATCCTCGAGGTGCAGCGGCAGATCCGCTTCCTCCCCAAGGCCGTCATCGCGGTGGTGCCCGGCTGGGCCGTCGGCGGCGGGCACTCGCTGCACGTGGTCTGCGACATGACCATCGCCAGCAAGGAGCACGCCGTCTTCAAGCAGACCGACGCCGACGTGGCCTCCTTCGACTCGGGCTACGGCTCAGCGCTCCTCGCGCGGCAGGTGGGCCAGAAGCGCGCGCGGGAGATCTTCTTCGTCGGCCGCGACCACTCCGCCGACGAGGCCATGGCCATGGGCATGGTGAACGCCGTGGTGCCGCACGCCGAGCTGGAAGACTTCGCCCTGGGCTGGGCGAAGGAGATCAACACCAAGAGCCCCACGGCCATCAAGATGCTCAAGTACGGCCTGAACCTCCCCGACGAGGGCCTGGTGGGCCAGCAACTCTTCGCCGGCGAGGCGACCCGGCTCGCCTACGGCACCGAGGAGGCGAAGGAGGGCCGCGACGCCTTCGTCGAGAAGCGGCCGCGCGACTTCTCGCGGTTCCCCTGGTCGTACTGAGCCCGTGAAGACCGACGTCTCGCTCGAGCGCGTGGAGGGGGCGCTGCTGGGCTGCGCGCTCGGCGACGCCCTCGGGCTCCCCTGCGAAGGGCTCGCGCCCGCCACCCAGGCCCGGCGCTTCTCGCTCGAGCGCTTCGAGCTCGTCGGCCGCACCGGCTTCGTCAGCGACGACACGGAGCAGTCCGCCCTGGTGGCCGAGGCTCTCGCGCAGGCGAGCGACCCCGGAGACGCCATCGCGCGCTTTCGCTGGAAGCTGCGCTGGTGGTTCGCGCGGCTTCCCTTCGGCATCGGGTTCGCGACGCTGCGCGCCTGCGTGAAGCTGTGGCTCGGCCTGCGCCGCTCGGGCGTCAGCTCCGCGGGCAACGGCGCCGCCATGCGCGCTGGCCTCGTCGGCGTGGTGGTGGCCGAGCGCGCGCAGCGGCACGCGCTGGTCGACGCGCTCTCCCTCGTCACCCACGCGCACCCGCTCGGCGTCGAGGGCGCGCGCTACGTGGCCGACGTCGCCGCGCTCCTCGCGCGGGGCGCCGGGGCCGCGGCGGCGGTGGAGGAGGCCCTCGCCGCCGTGACGCAAGCCCCGCTCCGCGAGGCGCTCGAGCAGGCCTGCCGCCTGGCGCCCACCCTGCCGCGGGCCTTCGACGCGAGCGAGCTGGCGCAGGTGGGGCGCGCCCTCGGCACCACGGGCTTCGTGGTGCACTCCGTCGGCGCGTGCACCTTCTGCCTCCTCTCGGCTCGCGACGCGATGGAGGCCATTCGCTGCAGCATCCGCCTCGGCGGCGACACCGACACGCACGCAGCCATCGTCGGCACCTGGGTCGGCGCCGCGCACGGAAGCAGCGCCCTCGACGCCGGGCTCCTCGCGCGGCTGCACGACGGGCCCTTCGGCCCCACGCACCTCCGGGGGCTCGCGCGCGCGCTCACCGCAGGCGCGCCGCCTCCGCGCTGGTCAGCCCTCGCGGCGCTGGCGAGGAACCTGGCGCTCTACCCGGTGGTGCTGGCACACGGCTTTCGACGGCTCGTGCCGCTCGGCTGAGCGACGGGTCTTTCGCGCGACCGGGTGCATCACCCGGCTCCCTGCTAGATGCCCGGCCGTGCGTCGCCGCCTCCTCATCGCCGGGGCCATCCTCCTGGGCCTGCTGGCCACCGCCTTCGCGGCGGGCTCGGCCGATCGCTGCGGCACCTGGCCCGCGGCGGAGCCGAGCCTCACCGCGGTGTCGCGCAGCGAGGGTCCGCTGCTGGTCGGCGCGGCGAAGGTGGAGCTGCGCTTCGCCGGCGCCGTCACCGTCGGCGGCTACGGCCCCTGGCGCAGCACCGCCACGAGCGCGGCGAGCCCGCTGTACGCGCGGGCGCTGGTGCTCGACGTCGGGGGCCAGCGCCTGGGCCTGGTGCTCCTCGACGTGCTCCTCGTCGCGCCGCGGCTGCGTGACCGCATCGCCCACGGCCTGGCGCACCCCGCGTGGGTGCTGGCGACGCACACGCACTCGGGGCCCGGGGGCTACGACACGCGGCCCGCGGCGCAGCTCGCCGGGCTGGGCGCCTTCGATCCCGCGGTCGAGGCGGTCCTCGTCGACGCCGCGCGGAAGGCGCTCGCGGAGGCCGGGGCCGCGCTCCTTCCGGGCCGGCTGCACCTGGCCCACACCGGGCCCGCGGAGGGAGCGGACGCGACCTTCGACTTCTCCGTGGCGCGCTCCGGCGCCGCCGTCGATGGCCGGGTCACCTCCGCGCACTTCTCGAGCGGGGAGCGGCGGCTGGCCGACCTGCAGATCGTCTCCGCGCACCCGACGCTGGTCGAGAAGCGCACCGCCCACCTCGACCCCGACTGGCCAGGGGCCATCGCGGCGCGGCGCGAGGCGAACGGCGGGCCGCTGACGCTGGTGGTGCAAGGCGCCGGCGGGAACGCCTCGGTCAACCGCGCCCACTGGCCGACCGTGGAGGCCGCCGCCGGCGAGCTCACCTCCGTCTTCGCCGCGACGGAGCACTTCCTGTCGGCGCAGGCGGTCCTCGCGCCGCCTCCAGCGTCGGTGAAGCTCGCGTGGAGCGAGGTGCGCGTGGGCCTGCCCCGCCCCGACGCCAGCCGCCTGGTGCCGCGCGTCGCGAAGGCCTTCGCCGAGAACCTGCTGTGCGACGGCGCGGAGGACGTCGCGGTGCTGCACGGGCTCCGCCTCGACGAGCTCACCCTGCTCTTCGTGCCCTTCGAGCCGTCGTACGCCGCGGGCCTGGTGCTCGAGGAGCAGGCGCGCGTGGCGCGCGTGGTGTCGCTCACCGACGGCTACGCCGGGTACGTCGAGACGGTGGAGGCCGCAAGCGCAGGCACCGGCGAGGCGGGCCGCCAGTACTACCCCCCGGAGCTCCTCACGCGGCTCGCCGAGGGCGCGCGGCTGGCGGGCGACGCCCTGGGGCGGTGAGGCGGCGGCTCAGGCCACGAGCTTGATCTTCGGCTTCTTCTTGCGCAGCTTGAAGAAGAGCACGGTCTTGCCGAGGGTCTGAGCGACCTCGCTGCCCGTCTGCTGAGCGAGCGCCTCGACCGAAGCCAGGCGCGACTCGCGGTCGTCGTCGGCGATCTTCGCCTTCACCAGCTCGTGATCGAGCAGCGCCTGCGCGAGGGCCTTCACCACGCCCGGGGTGACGCCGTTGGCGCCGACCTGCACCACCACGTCGAGGTGGTGGCCGAGGGCCCGGAGCTGTCTCTTCTGCTTTCCATTCAGCGGCACGGTGGGGGTCTCACTTCATCGAGCGCAGCTCGCGCTGCGCGTCGATGTGCTTGGAGTCGAGGTCTACGCACTTCTTGAAGTTGATCTTCGCGGTCTTCGCGTCGCCGTTCGTCTTGGCGATGAAGCCGAGGAAGTAATAGGCGCTGGCGACGTTGGGGTTGCGCGCGATGCAGGTGTTGAGGTCGCGCAGCGCCTCGGGGCTGGCCGCCCGCTTGTCGGCCGCCACGAGGAACTTGGTGTAGCCGCGCCAGGCGAAGAACTCGCCCTCCTCGGCGTTGTTGGTGATGGCCTCGTCGAAGGCCTTGAGCGCCTCGGGGTACTTGCGGTTCTTCACCAGCAGCGTGCCGCGGTTGAAGAGCTCCTCGGCGCGGAGGATCTTCTCGATGTCCACCTTCGAGCCCGTTCCACCGGCGTTGAGCTCGGCGACGTACTCCTCGCGCAGCTTCGGGTCGGACAGCGTGCGGTTCGCCTCGCTGATGCGGGCGAAGAGGTCGGCCTTCACCTTCGCCAGCGCCTCAGACGCGCCGGGGGGCACGGTGTCGGGGTGGTAGCTGCGCGCCGCCTTGAGGTAGGCGAGCTTCGCCGCGTTGGCGTCGGCGTCCTTCTTCAGGCCCAGCACCTCGAAGTGGTTCTGGTCCTTCATCTGCGCGAGCTGCGCCTCGAGCTGCCGCACCTCGTCTTCACCGCCGGCCGGCGCCGCGACGACCGAGGGCGACGAGCGGATGCCCGACATCGAGGAACCCCCGGGGCCGCGCACGCCCGAGGGTGACGAGGCCACCTGAGAGGGCGACGAGCTGACCGGCGCCGGGTGGAGCGTCGGCGGCGAGATGACGGGCCGCGCCGGCGCCTGGGCCTGCGCCGCGCGCGCGGCCTGCTCCGCCGGTGACGGGCCCGTCGGCGGCTTCACCACCGGCGGCGCCACCGGCTTCTGCCCGGGGTACGGCACCGAGGCGCGCTGGACCTGCGCGGGGTTGCCGGGCGCCATCATCGGCGGGCCGGGCGCGGCGGCGGCGGGCGGCGGCGCCACCATCACCGGCGGGCCCGGCACAGCGGCCGCGGGCTTCGGAGGCCGCGGAGGCGCGCTCTCAGCGCGCGCCTTCTGCACCACGCCGGCGAAGGAGACGAGCTCGAGCGGGTGGAGGAGGAAGGCCGTGCGGAGGATCAGGTCGGCCTCCTGCGGGAGGTCGGCGACCAGCTGCAGGAGCGAGCGCACGCCGTCGAAGTACTGGAGCGCGCGCGTCTCCTGCGGCGTCAGGCGCACCTCGCTGATCGGCACCGGCCCGCTGGTCTTCATCACCGGCAGCTCGAGGGCGCCCTGGAGCCGGCGCTTGACGTCCGAGGGCGGCACGCGGCGCAGCTGCTCCAAATAGACGGCCCACTTGTTCCCGATGGGCATCGCCTTCGCCGGCGGGAGCTCCTCGAGGTCGAAGGCGAACTCGCCGTGCTCCGCCGTCAGCACCTTGAAGAGGATCTGCCCTGCCCGCTGCCCGAGCTGCTGGAAGACGGCGTTGGGGTTGAGCAGGCCCAGCCCGAAGAGCGTCGGCAACAGCTCGTCGCCGAAGCGGCCTTTCTGCGCCTCGGCCTGGGCGATTTGATCCGCCGTCGCGAGGCGCTGCTCGATGAGGAAGGTGTCGAGCGAGTCGGAGGGGTGCGTGGAGTCGATGAACTCCGGGTTGCCCTTGCGGAAGTGCACCACGAGCTCGCGGTCGGCCAGCTTGAGCGTGAGCAGGCCGTTCGCCTGGCTCGCCGCCGCGCGGAAGTAGAGGTGCGCCGGCGTCAGCTCGCCGAGCTCGCCGCTGGAGGGGATCGCGAGGTCGCCGGTGATGGCGACGGGCGGGGGCGCCCGACGCACGCCGGAGCCACTGGAGGCGGGCGCGCGCGGGGCGGCGGAGGCCGGAGCGGGGGCGGCAGCGCGCGGCGCCGGGTCTGGCGCCGCGCCGGTCGCCATGCGGAAGGCGTCTTCGATGGAGGCGACCTGGGGCTTCTGGGCCACGGGGGCGCCGGGCGCGCCGACGACCGGGGGCGCCGCGGGGCGA
>CAYUZK010000074.1:0-25649 GCA_964449625.1 uncultured Archangium sp. | reverse complement strand
GCACGTCGAAGGGGCGCTCGCCGTCGCTCCCCACCGGCCGCACGTTCCGCTCCTGCAGCGCGCGCAGGAGCTTGGGCTGCAGCGACATGGGCAGCTCGCCGATCTCGTCGAGGAAGAGGGTGCCGCCCTGCGCGCGCAGGAAGAGCCCCTGCTGGGCCTCCAGCGCGTCGGGCGAGGCGCCGGCCGCGTGCCCGAAGAGCTCACGCTCGAGCAGCGCCTCGGGCACCGCGGCGCAGTTGATGGCCACGAAGGGTCCGGCGCGCCGCCGGCTCGCCTCGTGGAGCGCCCGGGCCACCACCTCCTTGCCCGTGCCGCTCTCGCCCGTCACCAGCACCGCCGACTCGGTGTCCGCCACGCGGCTGATGAGCGAGCGCACCTCGCGCATGCCGATGCTCTCGCCCAGCAGCGCCGCGGTGCTCTTCTTCGCCCCGGCCTCATCGCGCAGGCGCTTGACCTCCTCGCGCAGCTGCTTGTGCTGCATCGCCCGCACCAGCGCGAGCTGCAGCGCCTCGAGCTCGAAGGGCTTGGTGAGGAAGTCGTAGGCCCCGGCGCGGATGGCGTTGATGGCCGTCTCCATGCTGCCGAAGGCGGTGATCACCAGCACCGGCAGGCCGGGGTGCGCCGAGACGATGCGCTCGCACAGGGTCAGCCCGTCCATGCCCTTCATGTTGAGGTCGGTCACCACCGCGTCGAAGGCGCCCTGCCGCAGCGCCAGCAGCGCCGCCTCGCCCCCGCTCTCGGCGAGGGCCTGGAAGCCGCGGCGGGTGAGCCCCTCCACGAGGAGCTGGGACATGGCGTGGTCGTCTTCGACGATGAGGATGCGGGTGGTCATGCGGCGGGCTCCAGGGGGAGGAAGAGCGAGAAGGTGGCGCCCTGGCCGGGCGGCGAGTCGACGTGGATCCACCCGTGGTGATCTCTCAAGATGCCCCACGTCACCGGCAGGCCCAGGCCCGTGCCGTCGCCCACGGGCTTGGTGGTGAAGAAGGGCTCGAAGACGCGCGGCAGCACCTCGGGTGGAATACCGGCGCCCTCGTCGCGCACCGACAGCCGCGCGTAGTCGCCCTCGAGGCCTCCCACGTCCGGAGGTGGCGTGGCGCGCACCCGCGCGAGCGAGAGCGTCACCTGGCCCCCGGTGGGCATGGCCTGCACCGCGTTGAGCACGAGGTTGGTCAGCACCTGCTGCATCTGCCCCTCGTCGACGCGGGCCGAAAGCGGCGGCCCCGGCTCGAGCACCAGCCGGCACTTCGCCTTGTCGGCCAGGGGCATGAGGAGCGCGAGCACCTGCTCGGCCAGCGCCTGGAGCTGCACCTGGCTGGTGTTGGGCGTCGAGCGCCGCGCGAAGTCGAGGAGCTGGCGGATGATGCGCGTCATCTGCTGCGTCTGCTCCCCGATGATGCGCGCGTTGCCCAGGGCCTCGTCGCCGCCCACCTCGCCGGTGGCGATCATCTTGGAGCGCATGGACACCACGTTGAGCGGCGTGCCGAGCTCGTGCGCGAGGCCCGCGGCCAGCACGCCCACGGTGGTGAGGCGGTCGGCGTGGCGCAGCGCCGACTGGGCGTTGAGCCGCGCCTGCACCTCTCGCTCGATGCGCTCCCGCGCGGCGAGCAGCTCGTCGCACATGTGGTTCATCTCGCGCGCGAGCTGGCCGATCTCGTCTTGCTGGGTGAGCTGCACCGGGCCGCTGTAGTCGCCCTGGCTCACGCGCCGCGCCTTCGCCGCCAGCGCGCGCATCGGCCGCCCCACCACGAGGGCCCCCAGGCCGACCGCCACCACCGCCCACAGCACGCCCAGGGTACCGAAGTTGACGACGTGGCTCGTCACGATGCGGCGCACCACGGCGCGCTCCGCGTCGAGCGTCTCCCGCACCCACAGCGCTGCGGGGCTCCCGTCGGCGAGCGCGGTGGGCAGCCAGGTCTCGGCGGTGCTCCAGACGTCGAGCTTGAAGACCGCCTCACCCTGCGCCAGCGCGTCGAGCTTGTCGGGGGTCAGCGTGCTCGCCAGCTCCGCGGCCGGCACCAGGCGGAAGACGGTGCGCTGCTGGTCGCCGTTGGCCTCGTCGAGCAGCGCCTGGAGCCGCTCCGCGGTCAGCCCCCGGTCCCGCTCCCGGTCGAGCGCCGCGACGAGCACCCGGCCCGCCAGCACCTGCACGCGCTCGATGTCGCCGTGGTGCAGCGCGACGGCCTCCTGCACCGAGAGCCAGGCGGACATGCCCAGCGCCAGGAAGGCGCTCAGGGCCAGCGGCAGCGTGATCTTCCGCGCCAGGTGCATGGGCCTTCCATGCCCCAGTTGGTGGCTTGCTGGCAATCCACCCCGAAAGTCAGGGGCCTGGGGGTGCGCCCGTCGGGGCGAACTGCCTCGCTCAGCCTCCCGGAGGCGGCTCGGCGCTCGCGGCCCTCAGGGCGGCCCGGGCGCGGTGGTAGTCGAGCAGGGCGTCGACCTCGCGGAGCCTCGCCTCGGCGGTCGTCTGCTCTCGCAGGTTGACGAAGAGGAGCGAGGAGTCGCCCAGGCCGAAGCGGGTGCGCTCGCCGCCCTCGAGCTGGAGGGCCACGGCCACCTCCTGGCGGGCGAGGGCCACGCGGTCGTGCGCCGCGGTCAAGGCCGAGGTGGCGTCGCGCAGCTCGACGGCGACGCGGTCCTGCGCGAGCCGCAGCTGCGCCTCGAGCTTCGCGAGGGCGGCGCGGGTCGCCTGCAGCCGGCCGAGCGGGGCGCGGTAGAGGAGCGGGACCTCCAGCACCGCGTTGAACTCCAGCTCCGCGGGGCCCAGGGCGGCGAGCTCTGGGCGCGGCGAGGCCCCGAGGTCGCCCGAGACGGCCACGCCCACGTCGAGGGCGGGCAACAGCTGGTTCTGGTGGAGGCGCAGCTCGACCAGGAGCTGCTGCTTCTGCCCCAGGAGCCGCTGGACGTCGGGCCGCCGCGGCAGCACCTCGTCGAGCGGCGGGAGCGCCGGTGCCCCGGTCGGCTCGGGGAGGGCGACGGGGAGCCGGGCGTCGGCGGGCAGCACCGGGTCGCCCGCCGCGTCGCGGAGGAAGAGTGAGAGCTCGAGGGCCGCCTGCTCCACGCCGCGCTGCGCCGCGACGAGCAGCGCCTCGCGTTGGACGAGGGCCCGGGTGTTGTCCTGGCGGTCGAACTGCGCCACGTCGCCCACCGCGGCGCGCGTCTCGAGCTGCCGGTCGCGCTCGACGGCGATGGTCAGCAGCGCGCGGGCGACGTCTCGGCGCTGGCCCGCGGCGACCCAGTCCCAGTAGCGGAAGGCGGCCAGCCGCCCGAGCTCGAGCTGCTGCTGCGTCACGCTCAGGCCCGCGAGGCGCTGGCCGAGCTCGGCGCGGGCGAGGTTGGCGCGGCGGCGATCGATGGGCCCGTTGCGCAAGACGGGCACCACGGCGCCCGCCCGGAGCTCGCCCAGGGTCCAGGTCTCGCGCTCGCCGTAGTACGGCTGGATCTTCCCCGCGCCGAGCCGGTAGCCGCCGAAGAGGCTCGTGCCCCACAGCGTGGTCGGCACCTCCACCAGCGAGTCCACGCGCGCCTGGGGGTAGCCGCCGGTGGCCACGCCGAAGGCGCGCGTGCGCCACACCGGGTCGAAGCTGCCCGCCGCGGCGAGGGCCTCGCCGTCCGCCGCGTCGCCGTCGGCGCGCGCGGCCGTGAGCGACGGGAAGAGGGCGTCGGCCGCCGAGAGGACCTCGCCCAGCGACAGCGGCGCCCCGCGCTCGGGCGGCGCGACGAGCGGGGCGTCGCCCGCGGTGAGCACGAGGAGCACCACCCAGGTCATGGTCAGTCCTTCTTCTTCGGCGGGGGGCCCGTGTCGGGCGCGAAGGGGTTGCGCACCGAGGGCGGGAAGCCGTTGAAGCGGCGCCACAGCTCGTAGCCGAGCGTCACCTGCTCGAGCAGCACCCAGCCGTTCACCCGCACGCCCTGCCGCAGGTAGAGGCCCGAGGGCCAGGGGTCGACCCCGTCGGGCTGCACGAGGATGCGGAACTGCCCGCTGCCGTCGTCGGCCGCGTCCACCAGGGCCACGGTGCCGCCGAAGGTGCCGATGGCCACCGAGGGCCAACCGGTGAACTGCACCGCGGGCCAGCCCTCGAACTGCAGCCGCACCGGCCGCCCCGCGGACACCAGTGGCATGTCGTTGCCGTCGATCCACAGCTCCACGGCCCGCTCGTCGGTGTCGGGCACGATGGTCATCAGCGGCTCGCCGGCCTTGACGAAGGCGTTGCCCTGGCCGGCCTTGAGCCGCAGCACGGTGCCGTCGATGGGCGCGCGGATCTCCATGGTCGACTGGCGGGCCAGGCGCACCTCGAGGCGGGCCAGCTCGGCGGCGGCGGTGGCCTCCTCGGCGCGCGCGGCGGCCTCCGCGGCCTTCGCGTCGTCGATGGCGGCGGTCAGGTCGTGCTCGCCGCGGAAGCGATCGGCGTCGAAGGCGAGCGCCTCGCCCTCCGCGGCCTGGAGCGTGTTGAGGGCGCGCTCCACCTCCGTCAGCGTGCGCACGGCCTCGAGCTGGGCGACCTCCACTGCGCGCTGGCTGGTGAGGCCCTCGGCGAAGAGCTTCGCCTGGCGCTCGATGTTGAGCTGCGCGGTCTGCGAGGCCGCGCGCGCCGCGTCGACGGCCTGCTTCGCCGCCTTGGTGCGCTCCTGCGCCATGCGAGACCGGCTCTCGGCGCCGCGGATGCCGGCCCCCCGCGAGGCCTCGAGGGCCCGCTGCCGCGAGCGGATGGACTCCCCCCGGCTCACCGCCGCGGCCTGGCGCGCGAGCACGGCCACGCGCTCCTCCTGCAGCCGCTGGAGGATGGCCGGATCGTTGTCGGTGAGCTCGAGCAGCAGCTCGCCCTGCTTCACCCGGCTGCCCTCGCGTACCGTCCAGCGCGTGACCCGGCCCTCGATGACGGCGTCGATCTCCTGCTGCCGCTCGATCGGCGCGAAGGCCACCACCCGGCCCTCGCCGGTGATGCTCTGCTGCCACGGCGCGAGCCCGAGCGCGGCGGCGAGGAGCGCCGAGACGATGAAGAGGAGCCGGCCGAGCACCCGGAGCGCCCGCGGCGTGCGCACGAGGAGCGCCGCGGCCCGCTCGCCGCTGGAGATGATGGAAGACGGCGTGGCGCTCATGGCGTGGTGGCCTCCGGCGCGTCGCCCGGGCGCTGGCGCGGGCGGCCCAGGTCCTCGAGCGTGAGCCGCGTGGGGCAGGCGCGGGCGAGCGCCCCGGTGTGGTCGCTCACGAAGGCGATGAGGGTCCACGGCGCGCTGGGCCGCGTCAGCCCCGCCACGCAGCGGCGCCGGGCGATGGGCTCGATGGCCTCGAGCGACTCGTCGAGCACGATGAGGCGCGGCGTGCCGGCGATGGCGCGCGCGACGAGCAGGCGCGTCCGCTGCGAGGGGGTGAGCGGAGGCCCGCCGTGCCGCAGCACGGTGTCGAGGCCAGCGGGCAGCGCGCGGAGCTCGTCGAGCACGCCCACGCGCTCGAGCGCCGCGCGGGCCTCGCTGGCGGTGATGTGCACGCGCCCTACGGTCACGTTCTCGAGCACGGTGCCATCAAACAGGTCGCCGCCCTGCACCAGGGCGACCTGATCGCGGAGCGACGGCGAGCGTGCGCGGCTCGTCTCGACCCCGTTGAGGGCCACCACGCCATGGGTAGGCAGCGAGAGGCCGCCCAGCCACTGCGCCAGGGCGTGCCCGTGCGCGCCGGCGATGGCCACCCGGTCTCCCGCTGGCACCTCGAGGTGGAGCGGCGCGTCGCCCACGTCGCAGCACGAGCGGAGATCGACGCGCACGGCCCCCTGCCCGGGGATGGGCTCCCCCTGGTCGGGCTCCTCGATGGGGAGGTCGAGCAGGTGCCCCAGCTTCGTGAGGCCCGTGAGGAGATCGTAGAGGCTATCGAGCAGCTTGCCGAGCTTGGCCACCGAGGCGGTGACGACCGCGACGATGAGCTCCGCGGCGATGAGCTGGCCCAGGGTGAGCTCGCGCAGCACCACCAGCCAGCCGCCGATGCCCAGCAGCGCGGCGCTGGCGACGACCTGCAGCGTGAGCGCCCCGATGGTCTGCCCGAAGACGACGCGGAAGTGCGAGCGCCGCGCCTCGAGGTAGCGGCGGGTCAGCGCGTCGGCCCGGTCGGACGCGAGCGTCGCGCCGCCTCTGCCCCGGAACGCGGCGCCCGGGCGGGCGAGCTCCTCGAGCCAGGCCGCCACGCGGTACTTCGCGGAGCTCTCGGCCACGCTCGTGGCGATGCCGCGGCGCACGGGCGCCAGCACCAGCAGGTGCACCAGCACCATGAGCACGATGTCGAAGACGAGGAGGGCCGGGTGGTAGAAGGCCAGCACCAGCAGGCCGATGCCGATCTGCAGCACCGTGGCGATGCCGTCGGTGAGCAGCACGTGGGCCGACTTCTGCACCGTCACCACGTCGAAGAAGCGGTTGACCAGCTCGGGGCTGAAGCCCGCCTCGACGGCCTCGGGCTTGACGCGCGGCAGGCGCCAGGCGAGGTCCAGCGTCGTGCGCGCGAAGAAGCGCTGCTGGAGCGCCTCCACCACCCGCGTCTGCAGCGCCCGCAGCGTGGCCTGGAAGGTGAGCGCCACGAGCAGCAAGAGCGAGAGGATGACGATGGGCTGCAGCAGCGTGCCGAAGGCCACTGAGCCTACGAGCGACTGCACCGCGATCGGGGTGGCGAGCGTGAAGAGGCCGACGGCCACGGCATAGACGACGATGACCCAGAGGTCGTCGCGCTCGAGGTGCATGAGCGCGAGCAGGCGCTGAACGGCTGACACGTGCCCGTGCGGCGCCGCCCCGGCGTGGCCCGAGACGAGCGCCTGGAGCGGGGCGGCCGGTGCCACGGTGAGCCACGGCCCGGGCAGCTCGCCCAGCAGCACCTTCACCTCGTCGACGCGCAGCGCCTCGGGCTCGACCTGCCCTGGCCGGGCGATCAGCATGCGCCCGTCGCGCCGAGCAGTGAGCGCGACACCGCCGCCCGACAGCGTCACCAGGGGCAGCTCGACGGAGCCAAGGGCGTCGATGAACCCGTCGACGCGCGCGGAGGCCAGGCGCGAGGCCTCCATCGCCCCCTCGAGGGATCGCGTCAGCGCGCCGGTCGAGACCTCGGCGCGCCCCTCGACCGCCTCGCGCGCCAGCTGGCCCGTGTGGAGCGGGTCCAAAGGCACGTCGACCACCGCCGCCACGGTCTCGAGCGCCCAGGTGAGCAGCTCCGTCGCTTCGCGCGCTGTGATGGTCGCTTCACGGGGCTCAGGCATCGGTGAGGCCACGTCCTAATGAGGGCGCAACAGTGCGGCATCTTGAAAGTATTGAGGTTGAAGACTCCGAAAAAACTATGCCCGACACAGCGCGGCTGGCGAGCGGCGCCAATCACTCTACCATCGCGGGCCGGGATCGGCTCCAACACGTCGCGCGCCACGACGACGACGCGGGGCCGCCCCGGTCACCGGAGCGGCCCCGCGCGGGCGGCCTGGAGGTGGGCCTGCGTTCAGGCCTCGACCTTCACCTTGAGCGAGCGGGGCTGCACCTCCTCCTTCTTCGGGAGGGTGACGGTGAGCACGCCGTGCCGGTAGCTCGCCTCGGGGCTGGTGCCGTCGAGGGTGGGGGGCAGGGTGAAGCTGCGGGCGAAGGCGCCCCGGGCGCGCTCGCGGCGCAGGTAGCCCCGCTGCTCGACGGCCTTCTCCTGCGCGCGCGTGGCGGTGATGGTGAGCTGGGTGCCCTCGAGCTTGACGTCGATCTGGTCGGGCACGACGCCGGGGAGGTCCAGGTGGATCTCCACGGCCTTGTCGGTCTCGACGACGTCGGCGGCGGGCATCAGCGTGCGCTCGGTGGTCTCGGCGGGGGCCCCGGCGGTGTCGGTGAACAGCTCGTCGAACTCGCGCCAGAGGGAGGGGAAGCGGGGATGCAAGGTGAAGCGGGCCAGACTCATGGTGGTTCTCCTGGTTGTTCGCGGCCCCGACGTGGGGTCGCCCTGAGGCAGGCGCGAAGGTCAAACAGGACGCGAAGCTGTCAAGCCGGCCCCCACGGCGACCTGCCCGACCCGGTGACGGCGCGGCCAAGTCGTGCAAAATCAGGGGAGGACTCCCTTCGCTCATGCGCGCGTGGCTTCTGGCCCTGGTGGTAGGCAGCACGGCCTCGGCGCAGGCGGTCGAGGAGTTCGCGCTCCCGGCCTTCGCCGCCGACGCGGGGGTGCCGGACGAGCCCGAGGGCGCTGACGCCGGCGTGCCCAGCGCGCCGCCGCTGTTGCCTCCGCCGGCGCCGGTGCGGCCGCCGCCCCCGAGGTGGGCGCGCGTCGGGGGCAGCCTCTCGCTCCTCTTCACCGGGCTGACCCAGGTCTTCCTCGGCGGGGAGGTGACGCTGCTGGGCACGCTCGCGGGCACGCCGGCCCCGTCCACCGAGGCGCTGGGCGAGGCCGAGGGGTGGCTCTTCCAGGCGGGCGTGCAGGGCGGCTGGGGGCGCGTCGGCGCGCCGCAGTGCCGGGGCAGCGCCTTCTGCGCGACGCGGGCCTTCGGCGGGGTGTCGTTCAAGGGCGGCTGGGCGCGGGGCACGGTGAGCCTGGTGGACGGCGTCACGCGCGCGCAGACGATGTACTTCGGGCAGCTCGACGTCGACGCGGCGCACTTCGACATCGAGTCGGCGCCGCTCTCGCCCGGGCGGCGAACGTGGGAGCTCCTCACGCGCCTGCGCGCCGGCCTGCAGTGGACCTCCGCGAACACGCGGGCGACCACCACGGGCGTCACGCTGCTGGGCGCGGCGGTGGTGGAGGCCATCCCCGTGAGCGACGGGACGCAGACGGTCTCGCTGGGGTTCTCGCTGGGCCTGGGCTTCTAGTCCCGCCACGTGCGTGCTTGACGCTGCGGCCGGCGGCGCTCAAGAGTGCCGCGCATGGCGCGCCCCGCGAAGCCGAAGAAGCTCCCCGCCGAGTCTCCGGAGGCCGACGTCGCGGGCCAGGAGCCGGCCGCCGATCTCGCGCCGGTGGTGGGCAAGAACCTCAAGCGGCTGCGCACTGAGCGCGGGCTCTCGCTCGAGCGGCTGGCGAACCTCTCGGGCGTCTCGCGAGCGATGCTGGGGCAGGTGGAGCTGGGCCAGAGCGCCCCCACCATCAACGTGCTGTGGAAGATGGCGCGGGCCCTCGACGTGCCCTTCTCGGCGCTCATCACCACCGCGCAGACGGGCGGCGCCAAGGTGCTGCGCAGCGCGGCGGCGAAGCGGCTCTTGTCGAGCGACGGCAGCTTCCAGTCGCGGGCGCTGTTCCCCTTCGACGAGCCGCGCCGGGTCGAGTTCTACGAGCTCAAGCTCGCCGCGAAGGGGCAGGAGAGGGCCGACGGCCACGCCCCCGGCACCACCGAGAACCTCGTGGTGACGAAGGGGCAGGTGGAGATCGTCGTCGGCGCCCAGACGCACCGCCTCGAGGCGGGCGACGCCATCCTCTTCGAGGCCGACCAGCCGCACGTCTACCGGAGCATGGGGCCCACCGAGGCGGTGATGTACCTGGTGATGACCTACCCGGAGCAGGTCGGCTGACGCGAAGGCCCGCTACCGGGGCGCGAGCCACGTCGGCGGCGAGACGATCTTCTCGCCCCCGCGCACGTGCGCCGGCACCGCGCTGCGGGCCTGGTGGCGCCGCTGCTTCGGGTCCTGCCGGGCGACGACCTTGCCCACCAGATCGTAGTCGTGGGCCTCGGTCACCTCGACGGTGACGAGCTCGCCCGGGTAGGCCATGCCGTCGTTGATGTAGACGCTGCCGTCGATCTCGGGCGCCTGGCCCTGGTGGCGGCCGACGAGGAGCAGGTCGGTCTCGGGGCTGCGGCCCTCCACCAGCACCTCGAGCCGCTGGCCGATCAGCGCCTTGTTCTGCTCGCGGCTGATGCGCTTCTGGATGGCCATGATCTCCCGCCACCGACGCTCGATGGTGCGCCTGGGCACCTTGTTCTCCATGTCGAAGGCGGCGGTGCCCTCTTCATCGGAGTACTGGAAGACGCCGAGGCGCTCGAAGCGCAGCTCCTTCACGAAGGTCTTGAGCAGCTCGAAGTCCGCCTCGGTCTCGCCGGGCAGGCCGACGATCATCGAGGTGCGGAAGGTGAGCCCCGGCACCCGGTCGCGGATCTTCTTCACCAGGCCGCGCAGCCAGGTCGACTCGCGGCCGCGCTTCATGCTGCGCAGCAGCCGATCGCTCGCGTGCTGCAGCGGCATGTCGAGGTAGCGGGCGATCTTCTTCTCGGTCGCCATCACCTCGATGAGCTCGTCGGGGAAGTCGCGCGGGTACGCGTAGTGGAGGCGGATCCAGTGTACGTCCACCTTCACCAGCTCGCGGAGCAGGTCGTGCAGCTTCGGCTTGCCGGGCAGGTCGTGGCCGTAGGCCGTCAGGTCCTGGGCGACCAAGTTGAGCTCCATCACGCCCTGGTCGGCGAGCTGGTGCGCCTCGGCGACGATGTCGGCGATGGGGCGGCTGCGCTGCAGCCCGCGCAGCTTGGGGATGATGCAGAAGGCGCACTTGTTGTCGCAGCCCTCGGAGATCTTCAGGTACGCGGTGTACCCGGGCATCGAGTTCACCTTCGGCACCGCGGCGGAGTGGATGTACTCCGGGTCGGGGATCACCTGCCGCGGGCTCGCCTCGGCGGCCAGCAGGTCGCCGATCTGCACGTAGGCGCTCGTGCCGAGGAAGTGGTCGACCTCGGGGAGCTCCTTGGACAGCGCCTCGCCGTGCCGCTGCACGAGGCAGCCGGTCACCACCAGGGTGCTGCACTGGCCCGACTTCTTGTACTCGGCCAGCTCGAGGATGTTGTCGACCGACTCCTTCTCGGCGGCCTTCAGGAAGGCGCAGGTGTTGACCACGATGACGTCGGCCGCGTCGGGCTCCTGCACGAGCTGGTAGCCCTTGTGCTGCAGCGAGCCGAGCATCACCTCGCTGTCCACCCGGTTCTTCGGGCAGCCCAGCGTCATCATGTAGAGGCTCTTCTTCTTCGGGCGGCTCACGGCGTCACCCCCAGCTCGCTGCGCTCGAAGCGCTGGCCGCTCCACATGAAGTGCTGGGTCGAGCCGCCGGTGTAGCCGATGTGCAGCGAGCCCTCCGGGGTGATCTCGAAGCGCATCGCCTTGCCCAGCCGGCACGTCGCCGCGGGCCACTCCAGCACGCGGCTGGCGACCTTGTCGGTCACCACGTAGAGCGCCAGGCGCAGCTCGTTGCCCGAGATGCAGGAGTCCTTCACGTAGGGGTTCTTGCCCGTGAGGATGGAGAAGAGCGGCCGGTTGTCGGGCAGGTGCAGCGTGGCCGGGAGCGGCAGCGCCACGGCCGCGGGCGGGAGCGCCGCTTCGCCGGCGACGAGCTCGGCGAGCGACTCGGGGGTGAGCGGCTCGTCGCCCACGGCCCAGGTCGGGTAGTGCAGCTTCGAGTAGCCCAGCCAGCCGCGCTCGCGGGGCTCGATGCCCTCCACGTCGGCGGTGGGGTTGAGCTTGAGCACCTTGCGCAGCTCGTCGGGCACCCGCGTCGGGCCGCCGGGCATCTCGCCGGTGGGGCAGGTGGTGAGCTTCGACGGCTCGCCGCCCTCCACGTCGACGTCGGCGTAGTCCACGCACACCGAGAGGGCGAGCTGCTTGAAGGCCTGGAAGCGGGGGAGCGCGCGCGCGGGCACGGCGATCTCCAGAGAGAAGCCCTTCTTGGTGGGCTTCGCCGCGGCCTGCACCAGCGCCTGCGCGTAGGGCGGGGCGCCGATGTCGTCGGGGGCCGGCCGCAGCCCGTCGCTCCCGAAGCGGTACACCACGCCCTTCGAGGTGGTGCCGGAGTCGGGGAAGAAGAGCGTCACGTCGAGCTGGTCGCTGCCCAGCAGCGTGTCGTCCTCCACCGTGACGCCGAGGTAGACGGTGTCCTTGCGGAAGGCGGCCTTGAAGGCCACCGAGGCCGACGCGCCCCTCGCCGACTCGGGGGGCTTGAAGTCCTGCGCGGGGGAGAGGTCCTTGAGCTCTCCGTCGAGCTTGGGGGCCTTCGCCAGCGAGGGCAGGGGCTTGATGGGCTTCTCGGCAGGCGCGGGCGGGGCCGCGAGCAGGGTCAGCAGGCTGGTGGTGATGAACATCGCGCCGTTGCCCTAGCACAGCCTGCGCCGCCCGCGCGACGGGGGCCTACCCGGCGAGGCGCTCCTCGGCCGAGACCCCTTGGGGGCTTCAGTCTCGCCGCTTCTTGGCGGCCCGGTGCTCGATGGTTGCGCGCTTCGAGGGCGTCGGGCGCGGGGCTGGCGGGCGGTCCTGGCGCGTCCCCTGGCCCGGTGGCGGCCGGGCGCCGCTGAGGGCGGAGAGCCGGTCTGTCGGCCCTCGGGGTCCCTCGGGCGGCGCCTGGGTGACCTTCGACGCCGCGGCGCGAGCCTTCGCGTCGAGCTTGCGCGCGTAGCTCATGAAGTCGACGTCGGGGCCAACCGTGGCGTCGCTCAGCGTCAGCGCCGCCGCCTCGCGGAGGGTCGCGAGGGCCACCACGGCGCTGAAGGGCCGCTCCTCTGTGTCCTTCTCGAGGAGCCAGTGCACCCAGGCGTCGAGCTCGAGCGAGACCTCGCGGCGCAGGCTCCGCAACGACGGCGGCACCCTCGCCACGTGCTGGGCCACGACCGCCGCCGGAGACTCGTTGCCGAACACGGGCTGGCCCGTGATGAGGAGCCAGGCGACGCACCCCACGGAGTAGAGGTCGCTCTGGGGCACCGGCTCGCCCGCCAGCTGCTCGGGGCTCATGAAGCCCAGGCTGCCCAGGGTGACCTCCGGCATCGTGAGGGCCTCGACTCGGTGGAGCCTGCGCGCGATGCCGAAATCGAGCAGCTTCACGCGCTGTCCCTCCGCGGTCTCGGCGAGGAAGACGTTCGAGGTCTTCAGGTCGCGATGAATGATGCCCGCGCGGTGCGCTGCGGCGAGGGGCCCCAGGATGCCCTCGAGCATCCAGAAGACGCGCTCCAGCCCGAGCGGCCCGTGGGCCCGCAGGTGCTCGGCGATGGTCTCGCCTTCGAGCAACTCCATGAGCAGGCACGGCCGGCCATCGGGCAGGACGGCGGCGCCGAAGATGTCGACGATGCCCGGGTGGCGGATGGCGTTGACCGCGCGGGCCTCCTCGAGGAGTCGGCGCGCCTCGCCCAGGGAGTCGGCCGGGCTGCCAATCATCACCTTCACCGCGGCGCGCTTGCCGATGACCGGGTGGACGGCCTCGTAGACCTCGCCCATGCCGCCGGCCCCCAGGGGTCGCACCACCTCGTAGTCACCGACCATCGTGCCTGGGGCGAGGGGCTGCTGCATCGCAGGCTGCACGCTAGCAGCGGAGGCCCGGGAGCGACGACACCGATACGAAGTCGCTTCGGAGCGGGTGTCTTCTCGCTTCATGTCTGCGGTGCCTGCCCTCGACGAAGCGCGCTGCCTACCCGGCGAGGCGCTCGAGGAGCGTCGGACCCGCCAGCGCCAGCAGCGCCGCCAGGCCCACCACGGCCAGCGGGAGCCCCAGGAGCGATCGGCGCTCCTCAGCCGAGACGCCCTCGGGGCCGGCGCGCCCCGCGGCCCGCGCCCCTTGCAGCACGAAGAGCGAGAGGCCCGAGGCTGCCAGCACGACGGTGCCCACCATCCACGCGAGGTGGAGCGGCCGCTCCAGGTCGGCGTGGCCGAGCACCCCCACGCGCACGATGACCGTCGTCACCACCAGCGCTTCGGGGACGGCGATGAGCAGAAGGTGCTTCGGAGCGATCGATGCGCGGGCCATGCGCCGACTCTACGGAAGCCGCAGCACGATGGGCATCACCGTCGGCCGGCTGCCCAGCAGTTGCTTGAAGACTCGGCGCACCCCGCGGGTGACCTCTTCGCGCACGCGCTCGTCGTCGCCGCGCATGGCCTCCGAGAGGCCGTCGAGGTTGAGCCGGGCGCCTTCCCCGGCCAGCGACAGCGCCGCGGCCTCGTCGCCCTGCAGCCCCTGGGCGTGCAGCACCGGCCCCGAAAGCACGCGGCCCGAGCCCAGCTGCATCACCACCACCGCCACCACCACGCCCGTCTCGGCGAGGGAGCGCCGCTCCTGCAGCGCCTGCGGGCTCACCGGCGCGAGGCCATCGCGCCGCATGAGGCGCTGGCCCACGGGCACCCGGCCCAGCGCGTGCCCCGCGGCGCGCTCGAAGCCCACCACGTCGCCGTTGGTGGCGAGGAAGAGGCGCTCGTCGGGCAGGCCGACCTCCTTCGCCAGCCCCAGGTGCGCGTGGAGGTGCCGCCGCTCGCCGTGGATGGGCATGAAGCACCGGGGCTTGACGACCTCGAGCAGGCGGCGCTGCTCGTCGCGGGAGCCGTGGCCGCTCACGTGAATGCCCGGCGCCTGCCGCGCGGTGATGACGCGCACGCCGCGGGCCAGCAGCGCGTTCACCAGCGCGCCCACGGCGGGCTCGTTGCCGGGGATGGTGCGCGCCGAGAGGATGACGCTGTCGCCACCCTTGAGGCGCAGCGGGCCGGGCTCCCGCGAGAGGAGCCCCATGAGCGCCGAGCGAGGCTCTGCCTGGGCGCCGGTGCACAGCAGCAGCACCCGCTCGTCGGGCAGCTGCGCCGTGGCCTCCGCGGGCACCAGCACGTCGTCGAAGGCCTCGAGGAGGCCGACGCCCTGCGCCAGCGCCACGTTGCGCTGGAGGCTGCGGCCCAGGAGCGCCACGCGCCGGCCCGCCTGCCGCGCCAGCTCCAGCGCGTGCCGCACCCGGAAGAGGTGGGAGCCGAACATCGCCACCACCACGCGGCCGGCCAGGCTGGTGAAGAGCCGCTCGAAGGTGTCGCGCACCACGCGCTCGCTCCCGGTCCACCCCGGTACCTCGGCGTTGGTGGAGTCCGACAGCAGCACCGACACGCCCTCCTCACCCACCTCGCCGAGGCGCTCGAGGTCCGTCAGGCGGCCGTCGATGGGCGAGCCGTCGAGCTTGAAGTCACCTGAGTGCACCGCGGTGGCGGAGGGCGTGCGGATGACGAGGCCCACGGCGTCGGGCACCGAGTGCGTCACCTGCACCGGCTCGACCTCGAAGTGGGCGCCGAGGCGGAAGCGGTCGCCCGGGCCCGTGGCGCGCAGGTCGGCCTTCATGCCGGCCTCGTCGAGCTTGTGCCGCGCGAGCGCGAGGGTGAAGGGCGTGCCGTAGACGGGCACGTCGAGCTCGCGCAGGAGCCACGGCAGCGCGCCCAGGTGATCCTCGTGCGCGTGCGTCAGCACCACGCCGGTGAGTGCGGCGCCCTGGGCCAGCGCGGCGGTGAAGTCCGGCAGCACCACGTCGACGCCGGGCTGGTCGGCCCGGGGGAACATGAGGCCGCAGTCGATGAGGAGCCGCTCGTCGGCGTGCTCCAGCACCATGGTGTTCATCCCCACTTCGCCGAGCCCGCCGAGCGGGATAACCTTGAGCATCGTCACCGCGCCCTGGCGTGTACCGCGATTCGGCGCTTTCAGAACCGAAATGTCAGTTCTGCAATGAAGGCCCGCGCGCTCGGCCGTGCGCGCCGCGTTTCGCGGGGTTCGGCTTCGGCACGCGGCGTGCTCAAGCCCTCTCGCGCGGCGCCCGCTTCTTCGCTCGGTCGTCTTTCGCTCCGGGGCGCCGCGTCTCTTCTCTTCCTTCAGTCCTCGTGACGCGCGGCGCAGGTGGAGTAGCTTGCCGCGCACCATGAAGATGTACCTGCCCCCGCGCGGCGCGCCTCCGTCCCGGCGCGGCGTCCTCAAGAAGGGCCTCTTCGGGGGCCTGGTGCTGGCCCTGGGCGGTGGCGGCTGGCTCTTCACGCGCCGCTCAGCGGTGGTGGCGCTGCCCGAGGGCCTGCAGGTGCTCGACGCCCGCGAGTACGCGGTGATGTGGGCGCTCGTGCAGCGCTTCGCGCCGGTGCGCGTCGGCTTCCCCTCCGCCGACGAGCTCAAGACGGCGGTGGCCTGCGACGGCATCCTCGCGATGACCGACGACACCTCTCGGGCCGAGGTGAAGCAGCTGCTGCTGCTCTTCGAGAACGCCCTGCCCAACTTCCTCTTCGGCGGGCGGGCGCGGCCCTTCACGCAGCTCGACCCCGTCACGCAGGACGAGGTGCTGGCCGAGTGGCGTGACAGCCGGCTGGTGCTGCGGCGCACCGGGTACCTCGCGCTGCGCGGGCTCGCGCTCGCGGCCTACTACGGCAACCCCGGCGTCTGGGCGGCGGTGGGCTACGGCGGCCCACCCGCGGGCATCTACGATCCCGCGGCGCCGGTGTGGAAGGGCGGCGGCGAGCCCCGGCCCTTCAGCAACGGGCAGTACGTCGAGCCCGCTCCCGCCGCGCCGGACCAGGGCGGCACGCCGTGACCGGCCGCATCTTCACCGGCGACGAGCTGAAGGACGACGTCGTCGTCGAGTGCGACGTGTGCGTCATCGGCAGCGGCTCCGGCGGCGCGTGGACGGCGCTCGAGCTGGTGCGCCAGGGCAAGCGCGTGGTGCTGCTGGAGGAGGGCGGGTACCACACGCGCCGCGACTTCGACATGCACGAGGCCCGCGCGCTGCCTTCGCTCTACCAGGAGCTGGGCAACCGCACGACGGACGACCTGGCGATCATGATCCTCCAGGGCCGCAGCGTCGGCGGCGGCACCACCATCAACTGGTGCGCCAGCTTTCGCACGCCCGAGCGCATCTTGAAGACGTGGCGCGAGCGCTTCGGCGCCGACACGATGACGACCGAGGCCCTCACCCCGCACTGGGACTACATCGAGCGGCGCCTGCGCATCGCCGAGTGGCCGCTGGAGGCCATCAACGAGAACAACCGCGTGCTGTGGGACGGCCTGGGCAAGCTCGGCTACGAGCGCGGGCTCATCAAGCGCAACGTCAACAACTGCCTCAACATCGGCTACTGCGGCACCGGCTGCCCGGTGGACGCCAAGCAGTCGATGCTCGTCACCACGCTCCCCGACGCCGTGGAGCTGGGCCTGCAGCTCTACGCCAACACCTCGGTGCGGCAGCTCGAGTGGTCGGGCCGGCGCGTGACGGCCGTGCGCGCCGAGGTGCTCGACCCCACGAAGCCCAAGCCCACGCCCACCGGCGTCAAGGTGACGGTGAAGCCGAAGCTGACGGTGGTGAGCGGCGGGGCCATCAACTCGCCGGGGCTGCTGCTGCGCAGCGGGCTCGACGCCGACGGGCGCGTGGGCGCGCGCACGTGGCTCCACCCGGTGGTGGCCTCCCTGGCCGAGATGCCCTTCGAGGTGAAGGCCTTCACGGGCGCGCCGCAGAGCGTCTACAGCCACCACTTCGTCGAGCGCGGCCCCGGGCAGATGGGCTACTTCCTCGAGGTGCCGCCGCTCTTCCCGCTCCTGGCCGCCAGCGCCTCCACCGGCTCCGGCCCTGGCGTGCAGGAGCTGCTCAGCCGCTTCCCGCACCTCAACGCGATGCTCGCCATCCACGTCGACGGGCTCTTGCCTGAAGAGACGGGCGGCACCGTGCGCCTGCGCGAGGGCGCCTACAACCGCTACCACATCGAGTACGACTTCACCGACGCCCACTGGGAGGCCTTCCGCCACGCCAGCAAGGAGATGGCGAAGCTGCAGTTCGCCGCCGGCGCGACGCGGGTCTCCTCGCTCCACTTAGACCCCGTGGTGATGACCAAGCCGGAGGACGTGGACAAGCTCGACGAGGCGCCCTTCGAGCGCGTGAAGCTGCGCGTGCTGACGGCGCACCAGCTCGGCGGCTGCGCCATGGGCAAGGACCCCGACACCTCGGTGGTGGACCCGCACCTGCGCTTCCACACCCTCGACAACCTCTTCGTGGTCGACGGCTCGGTGCTGCCCACCTCGCTGGGCGTCAACCCGCAGGAGACCATCTTCGGCATCGCCCGCTGGGCCGCCGGCCACATCGGCCAGGCGGTGTAGCCCTCAGGGCTCGTCGCCGGGCTCGGGCGCGTCGTCGGCGCGCTTGATCACCTTGCGCGGCAGCTTCGGCGCCCGGCTGATGTCCTCGCCCGGGAAGGCGGCGGCGGCCTCCAGCCAGCGCTTCGGGTCGGGCAGCTTCTTCGGCTTCTTCACCGCGGGCGGGGCCTCCCAGGCCGGCTCGTTGCCGGGCGTCGCGAAGACGAGCGAGCCGTCGCAGAAGTGCCACTCGAGGCGCGCGGCCTCGTCCTCCGCTGCGAAGAAGACGACGGGCGGCGCGCTGGCCTTCGGCGGCTTCGGCGGGCAGCGCTGCGTGCGGGCGGCGCCGTGGGCCTGGGGGCGCTCGGCCTTCCACTTCGCCAGCGCGAGGCGCGCCTTGATCTGCGGCACGAGCGCGTCGGCGTCGGCCACGCGGCGGCGCGCCTGGCCGTTGAGCTCCTTCGCGGGGCCCAGGCCCTCGAAGGTGCAGCCCACGGTCTCGGTCTTCGCCAGCGCGGCCTGCTGCACGGAGAGGGCCGCGGGGAGCTGCCGGGCGCCCTCCTCGAGGAGCGCGAGGTGCTCGTCGTCCCAGGCGCCGTCGGCGGGGGCCGAGGTCTGCCCGAGCCACTCGGCGAGCAGCGCGGTCATCGCGTCTTGCTCGCTGCGGAACTGCTGCGGGTCCACGGCGCAGAGATCATCGACGCGGGCCCAG
This sequence comes from uncultured Archangium sp., assembly GCA_964449625.1. Lineage (GTDB taxonomy): Bacteria > Myxococcota > Myxococcia > Myxococcales > Myxococcaceae > Archangium_A. The sequence continues at coordinate 7,155 of CAYUZK010000074.1, read as the reverse complement.
GCGCGGTAGGGCGCCTGCTTGCCGCCCAGGCTCACGAACGCCTCCGGGGGAGGGGTCACGTTCCGCCGCGCACATCCACCGACTCCGGCCGCCAGCAGCACGGCGCCGACCACTCCGACGAAGCACTTCATATGGGGTGTGGACGGTACCACGCGTGCTAGAAACCCGGGTCGATGCCGGCTCAAGAGACTCGCGTCACGAAGATCTCCAAGCTGAAAGACGCCCAGGCCAGCCAGGAGAGCTGCCTGGTGATGATCGCCGGCCCCTTCCTCGGCAAGAAGTACCCGCTGGTCGACGACGAGGAGTTCACGCTCGGCCGCGACGAGAAGAACTTCATCGTGGTGGACATGGACAACGTGAGCCGCCGGCACTGCGCCGTCGTGCACCGCAGCGGCCGCTTCTTCGTGAAGGACCTGGGCTCGACCAACGGCAGCTACCTCAACGACGACGAGATCCGCGAAGAGAAGCAGCTGCGCTCCGGCGACCTGATCAAGGTCGGCAGCGCCATCTTCAAGTTCCTCTCGGGCGCGGGCATCGAGCAGCAGTACTACGAGGAGATCTACACCCTCACCATCTGCGACGGCCTCACGCAGGTGCACAACAAGCGCTACTTCCTCGAGTTCCTCGAGCGCGAGATGGGGCGCTGCCACCGCTACAACCGCTCGCTGTCCCTCATGATGTTGGACATCGACCACTTCAAGCAGATCAACGACGTCAACGGTCATCTCGCCGGCGACTACGTGCTGCGGGAGATGGCCGCGGTGATCAGACCCCGCGTGCGCAAGGAGGAGTGCTTCGCCCGCTACGGCGGCGAGGAGTTCGCCTACGTGATGCCCGAGTCGGGCGGCGAGAACACGCGCAAGCTGGCCGAGAAGATCCGCCGGCTGGTGGAGGACCACCGCTTCTCCTTCGAGGGCAAGGAGATCCGCGTCACGCTGTCCATCGGCGTGGCCGACCTGACCGGCGACATGACCGAGCCGCTCCAGTTCATCAAGCTGGCCGACGGCAACCTCTACAAGGCCAAGAAGTCGGGCCGAAACCGCGTCGTCGGCTGACGGCGCCGCGGGCGCACCCGCCTTCAGAACGAGAAGCGCAGCGACGCGTTGCCGCCGAGGTAGCGGTCAGTGGCGCCGGCGGCCACGTACGGGTCGGTGGCCTGGGTGCTGAAGCTCAGCCCGTAGCTGGCGAACTCGAAGGACGCGCGCACCTGCAGGAACGAGGTGAGGCCCACGCCCACGCCGCCGTTGGCCTCGAAGCCGAAGGCCGAGCCGTTGGGGAAGAAGGCGCTCGAGAGGATCTCCCCCGCCCCGAAGACGGGGATGACGCCGAAGCGGCCGAAGAGGACGAGGCGGTCGCCGATGACGGGCACCTCGAGCCCCACGCCCGCGCGCAGGCCGACGAGGGCGATGTTGGGCAGCCCGTCGAGGCGCCGCCCATCGGCCAGGGCGCCCACCGTGAACGACTGGGTCCGCACGCCCACGTAGGGGGTGATGGCGAGCGGGAAGCTCTTCGAGGGCACGAGGCGGAAGCGCACGCCGCCGTCCACCCGCATGGTGGAGGTGGGGAAGGCCTCCGGGGTGCTCGCCAGGCGCGACTGGAGCCACGGCGCGAAGGCGACGCCGAGCTCGACGCCCAGGCCCGCGAGGAGATCGTCGCGCATGAGCGCCAGCGGGTAGAACTGCACGCCGAGGGCCGGCTGGGCGAAGAGCGCGAGATCGTAGCTGCGCAGGTTGGCGGTGGCGACCTGCGAGTAGCCCAGGCGCCGGTTGAGCACGTCGGCCCCCACGTCGATGACGAGGAAGGGCGCGGCGCCGCGCTTTGCGGGCGGGGCCGGCGGCTGGTCGTTGCGCGCGTCGACCGTGGGGTCCTCCCGGGCTGCGAGCGGGGTGGCCGGCGGCGGCGGGTCACTCTGGCGCGGGGTGGTCGGGCTCGGCTTCGGCCCCGGGGGCGGCGGCTTCGTCGGCTCGACGGGCGGCGTGCTGGCCTCGCTGTCGGCCTGGCCGAAGGCGGAGACGAGCAGGTCCATGGCGCCCTGCAGGTGCTTCGGCGCGAGGGTGCCGTTCTTCTCGAGGGGGAAGCTCTTGCGGGCCTTCGGCGCGCCTGCCTTCGCGAGCACCTGCAGGTCGAGCGAGAGGTTCTTGCCCTTCTTCGCCACCGCGCCGGTGACGAAGAACTGCACGCGCTCCTTCTTCGCCTTCTTCCAGTCGGGCTTGTTCTTGGTCGTCGTCTTCGCGGCGGCGACGCAGTCGGCCGTGTCGCAGACGGCGCCGACGAGCTGGTTGCGCGTGGCGTTCGCGCTGGGGCCGGTGAAGGGGGTGAGGGTGACCCGCTGGGCCAGGGCGGTGGAGGCACTGCAGAGGACGGCGAGCACCGCGGCGTGACGGAGGGACATGGGCGGCGCGAGTGTAGCCGTCGAGCCGTGCTAGGAAAGCTCCTCGTGAGCACGCCCAACCCTGCGCTGGCGCAGTTCATCCGCAACATCCCGCTCTTCTCCCTGGTCGAGGACCGCGACCTGGGCGACGTGCTCCGCCTCTTTCGGCCCGTCGAGCTGCAGGCCGGCGAGGCGCTCTTCGGCGAGGGCGACGCCGGCAAGGCCATGTGGGTGCTGGGCGAGGGGGCCGAGGTGTCCATCGCCACGACCTCGGCGCAGCAGCGCCCGGTGGTGGTGGCCTACGCGAAGAAGGGCGACGTGGTGGGCGAGATGGCCCTGGTCGACGACGGGCCGCGCTCGGGCACGGCGATGGTGGTGCAGGGCGGGCCCGCGCACCAGATCGACGCCAACGAGTTCCACGCCATGCGGGCGGCCTTCGTGCCGGCGGCCTTCAAGGTGCTGCGGAAGATCAGCGTGGACCTCTGCGCGCGGCTGCGCAGCACCAACGAGCGCATCGTGGCCTCGGCGAACCCCGACATCCACACGCCGCCGCTGCCCGAGGGGCAGCACCCCGACACCGAGCTCATCGACCGCTTCCCCGCCTTCAAGGGGCTGCCGGCGGTGGTGAAGCTGGCCCTGGGGCAGAAGCTGCGCATCATCGAGCTCCACGAGATGACGCCCATCTTCGCCGAGGGCGAGCCGGGCGACGGCGCCTACTTCATCCTCGAGGGCGAGGTGTCGGTGGGGCGCAACGGCAAGACGCTGGCGAACCTGCCCGCGGGCACGATGTTCGGCGTGGTGGCCTGCATCGACTCCGGCAGGCGCTCGGCGAGCTGCGTGACCACCGGCCCCGCGCTGCTGCTCAAGATGAGCGACCGCGACTTCGACCAGCTCTTCGCCTCGGGCAACCGCTTTGCCTTCCAGATGGTCGACCTGCTCGCCCGGCAGCTCGTGCAGCACCTGCGCGACGCGAACCACATGATCCCCACGCCGGGGAAGGCGGCGGGCCAGGCGGGGGTGAGCAAGCCCCTGGCGCAGGTGCTCCCGGCCGCCCCGTCGGAGGAGGACCTGGACGTCATCTCCCAGGAGATCGTCCTCCCGCTCGAGATGGAGCTCGAGCTGTCCGACGTCGTGCCCTGAACGGGCAGGCGCGGCGCGACTTGCTTTCAGCCCCCCGACTCTTTACGCCTTGGTTTTTCAGGAGACGCACATGACCGTCAACATCCAGCTCGAGTGGACGCCCAACCCCAGCACGCTGAAGTACGTGGTGGACACCTCGCTGCTCCCCCGGGGCGCGATGAACTTCACCTCGCGCGAGGTGGCTGAAGAGAAGTCGCCGCTCGCCAGCCGCCTCTTCGGCATCAAGGGCGTCGAGGCGGTGATGCTGGGCACCAACTTCGTCACCGTCACCAAGGGTGACTCCGGGGAGTGGGACGAGCTCAACGACGGCGTGATGCAGACGCTCGACGCGCACCTCACCGCCGGCGACGTGGTGGTCAAGCCCGAGGTGCTCGAGGCCTGGTCGGCGGCCGCCACGGCCACGGCTGGCAGCGGCGGGGCCGTGGAGCAGCGCATCCGCGAGATCCTCGATCAGGAGATCCGCCCGGCGGTGGCCATGGACGGTGGCGACATCACGCTCGATCGCGTCGAAAACAACGTGGTGTACCTGCACATGCAGGGCAGCTGCGCCGGCTGCCCGTCCTCCACGGCCACGCTGCGCATGGGCATCGAGACCCGGCTCAAGGACGCCATCCCCGAGATCGTCGAGGTCGTCGCCGTCTGACGAACCCCATGGACAAGGCGCGCGCCGCCGTGCCCGCCCGGCAGGTGCGGCGGGAGCTGTTGCCCAACCAGTCGGTGGAGCTGCTCCAGACGCTGCACCTCGTCACGCGCGACGGGCAGCTCAACGCCGACGCGCGCCGCAAGCTCAAGCAGGTCAACCACCTCGTGGGGCTGGTGCAGCCCGCCCTCGACGACGTTTTCGCGCGCTGCCCCTCGCCGGTGGTGGTCGACGTAGGCAGCGGCAACGCCTACCTGGGCTTCGTGCTCTACGAGCTCTTCTTCAAGGAGCGGGAGCAGGGGGAGCTCGTCTCCATCGAGTCGCGCCCGGAGCTGACGGCGAAGGCGCAGGAGCGGGCGAAGGCCCTGGGCTACGGCCGCATGCGCTTCGAGACGGCGCACATCGACCAGGGCGCGTACCCGGAGCGCATCCACCTCCTCCTGGCGCTGCACGCCTGCGACACCGCGACCGACGACGCGCTGGCCGTGGCGATCCGCCACAAGGCCGACCACGTGGCGCTCGTGCCCTGCTGCCAGGCCGAGGTGGCCCAGCAGCTCAAAGAGGCGCGCCCGAAGGTCGAGGCGGCCGTGCAGTCGCTCTTCGCGCACGCCTGGCACCGGCGCGAGTTCGGCTCGCACCTCACCAACGTCATCCGCGCGCTGGTGCTCGAGGCGCACGGCTACCAGGTGACGGTGACGGAGCTCGCCGGCTGGGAGCACTCGCTCAAGAACGAGCTCATCCTCGGGCGGCGGGTGCACAAGGAGAGCCGCGAGGCGAAGGCGAAGCTCGACGCGCTCCTGCTGGCCACGGGCGTGCGGCCGAAGGTGCTGCGCATGCTCGCCGGCGAGGGCTGACGGGTCAGCGGGTCGGCGGCTTCCCGGCGTGCGCCTCGATCCACCCCGACAGGCGCGCGACCTCAACCTTGAGCACCGCGTTCTCCTTCTCGAGCTGCGCGACCTTCTCCTGCCAGTCACCCAGCTCCATCATCAGCCCGCGCACCTGCACCATGAGCTTCGCGCTCTCGGGCACGGTGACGGTCAGCGGCGTCGCGCCCGGCGGGGCCGTCGGCTCGAGCGCCAGGGCCGGCTCGGGCGAGCGCGGGGCCCACGAGTCGACGGTGTCGCCGGGGTCCGCGGCGTCAGCCTCCAGCGCCTCGGCGCTCCCGGCGAGCGCGAGGAGGAGCTCCTCGAGCCGCGCGGCGACGTCGGGCGGCAGCGGATCGAACTCGATGCCCATGCCCGGCACGTGGGGCGTGGCCACCGCGTGGCCCGGGAGCACGGCCGTGGCGACGCGCCCGGTGAGGCGGATCGAGCGCTTCATGCCCGGCTTCACCAGGTCGATGACCACGGCGCTGCCCTTCGGCTGCGGCGTCGCGGTGCGAATGAAGGCGCCCCCCATCGAGAGGTTCTCGACCGACAGGCCCGTGATGAGCTGTGCCCCATCTCGCAGGTGGCTCGCGATGCCCTTCGCCCGGACCCGGCCGTGCTTGCGCTGGTACATGGCCATGAGGCTAGCGGCATCCGTGCCGCCCGCGCGTCCTTCCTTCGCGCCGCTTCCAGCTCGACTAGAACGCGCCCCATGACGTCCGAGACGCTCTTCGTCGGCTGCACCGCTGGGCTGGAAGGCGCCCTGGGCGAGGAACTCGGCGCGCTCGGATTCTCGGGCGAGCTGACGAGCGGCGGCGCCACCGTCGAGGGCCCGGCCGGGAGCTACCGCCGCGTCAACCTCTGGTCGCGCGTCGCCAGCCGGGTGCTGCTGCGCGTGGGCGAGGTGCGCTCGCCAGCGGAGCTCCGGGCCCTGCGGCTCGAGGCCTTCGGCGCGCAGTTCGAGATCGACGCCTTCGGAGAGGGCGCGACGCCGTTCGCCCAGGCCCTGCCGTCGACGCCGGGCGCGCCGCGGCTGCAGCTCCGGGTCGGGCGCGGGCGCTGCGAGGTGAGCCTCGACACCTCGGGCGAGCTGCTGCACTTCCGCGGCTACCGGCAGGAGGTGGGCCGCGCGCCGCTGCGCGAGACGCTCGCCGCCGGGCTGCTGCGCCAGGCGAAGTGGCAGCCGACCGAGCCCCTGTGGGACGTGATGTGCGGCTCGGGCACCATCCTCATCGAGGCGGCGGAGCTCGCCGCCGGCCTGGCACCCGGGCGCAACCGGCGCTTCGCCTTCGAGCAGTTCCCTTCGCATGACGAGGCGGCGTGGCGCGCGCTCCCCCGAGAGTCGGGCGCCGTGTCGTCCGCCATTCGTGGCACGGACCTGAACGCCGGCGCCCTGGGCACGGCCCGGCGCAACGCGAAGCGCGCGGGCGTCTTCGAGCGGCTGACGCTGGAGCGCGTCGACGCGACGAAGCTCCCCACTGCGACCGGCGCGACGGGCCTCGTCATCGCCAACCTGCCCTACGGCAAGCGCGTCGGGGAGCGGGACGAGCTCGGCACGCTCTACGCGGGCCTGGGGCGCGCCGTGAAGGCCGCGTGCCCCGGCTGGTACTTCTGCTTCCTCCTCGAGGCGGGGGCCGAGCGCCTGGGCTTGCCCCTCGCCGAGCGGCACGCGGTCTCGAACGGCGGGCTGGGCTGCGAGGTGGTGCTGGGGCAGGTGCCGGCAGCGCTGGCGACGTGAAGACGCCAAGAGGCCCGCCCCCCCTCGACTGGGTGAGCGGGCCTCCTGGGTGCGACGGGGCGTCGTCAGCTCACGGCACGCAGGAGCCGCTCACGCAGCGCAGCGAGGTGGGGCAGTCGCAGTTGGTGGTGCACACCACCTGGGTCGCGGGCAGGCAGTAGCCGATGCGGCACTCGAGGCCCGAGGCGCAGGGCGTGGTGGCCACGCAGCGGCCGCGGCACTGGCCGTCGACGCAGTCCTCGGCGGTGGCGCAGTCGGCGCCGGTGCCGCAGGTGCCCGCCGGGCGCGCCTTGCACAGGCCGCCCTGGCACGAGTTGCCGGTGGTGCAGTCGGTGTCGGCGCTGCAGCCCACGAGGCAGGTGTTGTTCACGCACCAGGCGCCCAGGCCGCAGTCGGCGTT
>CAYUZK010000073.1:23259-25766 GCA_964449625.1 uncultured Archangium sp. | reverse complement strand
TCGACCTGCGAGAAGCCCGCGCGCTCGAGCAGCCTCGCGCCGTCCATCGGCGCGCAGTCGACGAGCGAGGGGAAGGTGCGGTGTGCCCACCCGTAGAGCCGGGCCATCGGGCCGGCGCCGCCCTCCGCCATGCACACGAGCACCACGCGCCCCTCGGGCCGGAGCGCCTCGCGCAGCCGCCGCGCCAGGGGGATCACGCTGTCCTGCGGGAAGGTCTCGACGGTGAACGCGGCGAAGACTGCGTCAAGGCTCGCCGGCGCCAGGGGCAGCGTCAGGGCGTCTGCCCGCGAGAGCTCGACGCGCTCTACGAGGCCCGCAGCCTCGAGCCTGGCGCGCGCCTGGCGTTGCATCCCCTCTGACAGGTCGACGCCGTGCACGTGGCCGCCCGGCCCCACCGCCTGCGCGAGCGCCACGAGCGCGCGGCCGGTGCCGTGACCCAGCTCAAGCACCCGCTCGCCCGGGCGGGCGTCGAGCCGCGCCAGCCCCGCGCGCACCCAGGGCCCCTCGAAGGGCCCGGACACGAGATCGTAGAAGGGCGCCAGGCGGTCGTAGGTCGACGTCGCGCTCGGCGGGGCGGGGCTCACGGGGATCGACCTCGTCGTCGGAGAAGCGACGCAGGGTTCCACGGCGCGCTCGCCGCGACAAGTCGACCGCGCCCGGCGAGACTCGGCCCCGCTTCCTCCCCCATGGCCCGCTTCGCAGACGCCCTCGAGTCGCACCGCGCCCCGGCAGCCTTAGGCGACGTGTCGCTGCGCTACGAGCCCTCGATGCTCATCGGCGAGACGGCGGCGCCCCGGCGCACCACGCGGCCCACCTTCACCTGGCTGCTCGGCCTCTCGGCGCTCCTCTTCGCGGTGGGGCTGCTGGGCACCGGCGGCGCGCTGCCGCTCGTGATGGGCCTGGTGGCCTGCGGCGGGGCGCTCATCGGCTTCGGCGTCTGGCTCGACCGCCGCGAGCAGCGTCGCCGCCGCTTCATCGCCAACTTCGCCACCACCAGCCTGCGCCTCGACTTCTCCACGCCCATCGCCGGCCACGCGCGCACGCTGGTGGTGCCCTTCGACGACGTGCGCGCCCTGGCGCTCCTCGAGCAGGCCGACGGCAGCCGGTGCCTCACGGTGGACGTGCGCGTGGGCCGCGAGACGCTGCGCGAGGTGCTGGCGGCCTTCATCCCCTCCACGCAGGCCGAGGCGGCCGAGCGGGTGGAGCGCGTGCTGCGCGGGGCCTTCGGGCTGGGCACGCCGCCCGCCGACAGCCCCGCGCTCGACTTCGAGACGTCGAGCTTCGAGTAGTCAGCCCGCGACGGGCGGCTCGGCCTTCGCCTTGTAGAGCTCGCCGCCGGTCTCGCGGAACTCCTTCGCCTTCTCCTGCATGCCCTCGGCGATGGCGCGCACGTCGCCGGTGATCTTCATGGAGCAGAAGTGCGGCCCGCACATGGAGCAGAAGTGCGCCGTCTTCGCGCCGTCGGCCGGCAGCGTCTCGTCGTGGAACTCCCTGGCCTTCTCCGGGTCGAGCGAGAGCGCGAACTGGTCCATCCACCGGAACTCGAAGCGCGCGCGGCTGAGCGCATTGTCGCGCTGCTGGGCGCCGGGGTGGCCCTTGGCGAGGTCCGCGGCGTGGGCGGCGATCTTGTAGGTGACGACGCCGACGCGCACGTCCTCCTTGTCGGGCAGGCCCAGGTGCTCCTTCGGCGTGACGTAGCAGAGCATCGCCGTGCCGAACCACCCGATGAGCGCCGCGCCGATGCCCGAGGTGATGTGATCGTACCCGGGGGCGATGTCGGTGGTGAGCGGGCCCAGCGTGTAGAAGGGCGCCTCGTGGCACAGCCGCAGCTGCTCCGTCATGTTCTCGCGGATGCGCTGCATCGGCACGTGGCCGGGGCCCTCGACCATCACCTGCACGTCGTGCTTCCACGCGACCTGCGTGAGCTCGCCCAGCGTCGCGAGCTCCGCCATCTGCGCCTCGTCGTTGGCGTCGGCGATGCTGCCGGGCCGCAGGCCGTCGCCGAGCGAGAAGCTCACGTCGTAGGCCTTCATGATCTCGCAGATCTCTTCGAAGTGCGTGTAGAGGAAGTTCTCCTGGTGGTGCGCCAGGCACCACCGCGCGAGGATCGAGCCGCCGCGCGACACGATGCCCGTCAGCCGCTTCGCCGTCAGCGGCACGTAGCCCAGGCGCACCCCGGCGTGGATGGTGAAGTAGTCCACCCCCTGCTCGGCCTGCTCGATGAGCGTGTCGCGGAACAGCGCCCAGGTGAGGTCCTCGGCCTTGCCGTCCACCTTCTCCAGGGCCTGGTCGATGGGCACCGTGCCGATGGGCACCGGGCTGTTGCGCAGGATCCACTCCCGCGTCTCGTGGATGTTGAGGCCCGTCGAGAGATCCATGACCGTGTCCGCGCCCCAGCGGATGGCCCACACCATCTTCTCGACCTCCTCCTCGATGGAGGAGGAGACCGCCGAGTAGCCGAGGTTGGCGTTCACCTTCACCAGGAAGATGCGGCCGATGAGAATCGG
>CAYUZK010000073.1:0-23249 GCA_964449625.1 uncultured Archangium sp. | reverse complement strand
AGCTCGAGGTGGTTGATGTTCGCGGGGATGATCGCCCGGCCCTTCGCCACCTCGTCGCGCACGAACTCCGGGGAGATCTCCAGCGGCAGGTGCGCGCCGTAGCCCTCGCCGGCGTGCTGACCGGCGTAGAGCGCCTCGCGCCGCTGGCTCTCGCGAATGGCGATGTACTCCATCTCCGGCGTGATGCGCCCGGCCCGCGCCGCCGCCAGCTGCGTCACCGCCGCGCCGCCCTTCGCCCGGAAGGGCTGGGTGTGCGTGCGGAAGCGCAGCTTCGCCAGCCGCGGGTCAGCCAGGCGCTCGCGCCCATAGGCCGACGAGAGCCCTGAGAGCTGCTCGACGTCCGGCAGCGCCCGCACCCACGCCTCGCGCACCGCCGGGAGCCCCTGCTGCAGGTCGATGGAGATCGTCGGGTCCGAGAAGGGCCCGGAGGTGTCGTAGACCGCCACCGACGGGTTGTGCGTCACCCGGCCATCCGCGTGGTGCGTGTCGGCCAGCGTGATCTCTCTCATCGGCACTCGCAGCTGGGGGTGCAGCACGCCGCTGACGTACACCTTCGACGACTGGGGAAAGGGGGTGCGCGTGATGCGCGAGAGCGCGGTCTCGTCGACCGCCAGGCGCTTCGATGCCGTCATGGCTTCTCCCTCCGCCGGGATGACCCGGATCAGGTTCGACGGGTCGGCCGCGTCACGGCCCTCTCAGCCCCTGGCGACAGGGCTCCCCGGGGTTGAGTTGAGGCATGCCTCGTAGCCCGCCCTCACTTGCCGTTCCACCGATTCATCGCCTTCGCCAGCCCGTCGCGGGTCCAGCTCTCGGCGATGTCGCAGGCCTTGCCGACGTGCTCGGCGAGGGCAGGGCGCTCCTCGCCCGAGAAGTCGCCCAGCACGTGGCCCACCACGCGCTCCTTCGCGTTGGGCCCCTGCGGCTTGCCGATGCCGAAGCGCAGGCGGCCGTAGCTCTCTTCGCCCCACGACTCGCGCACGGAGTTGAGCCCGTTGTGCCCGCCGGTGCCGCCGCCGGCCTTGAGCTGCAGCTTGCCGAAGGGCAGGTCGAGCTCGTCGTGCACCACCAGCACGTCGGCGGGGCCCACCTTGTAGAAGCGCGCCGCCGCGCCCAGCGAGGTGCCCGAGAGGTTCATGTACGTCTGCGGCTTGAGCAGCAGCACCTTCTCGCCGGCCACCGTCGCCTGCGCGAGCTCCGCGTCGAACTTGTGGCTGCCAAAGGCCACCTTCCACCGCGCCGCGAGCGCGTCGGCGACGAGGAAGCCGATGTTGTGCCGATTGCCCTCGTACTGGCGGCCGGGGTTGCCCAGCCCGCAGATGATCTTCACGGCGCGCCTCTTCGGTCAGGGGGTGAAAACGACGACGCCGCGCCACCCGACTGTTGGGCTGGCGCGGCGCCGCACGGCGATGGGGCAGGGGCCGCTTACTTCTTGGCCGGAGCCTTGGCCGCCTCGGCCTTCGCCGGCTCGGCCTTCTTGTCGCCCGCCGCCGCCGGGGCCGCAGCGCCCGCCGCCGGGGCCGCCGCCGCCGCCACCGCCTCGACCACCTTCTCGGCCTCAGGCGCCGTGACGACCGCGATGGTGAAGTTGACGTTCGTCTTCACGGTGATGCCGGCCGGCAGCGTGATGTCGTTCACGTGCATCGCCGAGGGGATCTTCATGGCCGTGACGTCGACCTCGATCTGCAGCGGGATGGCGCCAGGCAGCGCCCAGACCTCGAGCTCGCGGCGCATCTGCGAGAGCAGGCCGCCCTCGACGACGCCGATGGCCTTGCCGGTCAGCACCACCGGCACCTTCACCTTGACCTGCTCGTTCTCGCGCACGGCGATGAAGTCGGCGTGCAGCAGATCGCGCGACACCGGCTCGAGCTGGTAGTCCTTGAGGAGCACCATGTGCTCCTTGCCGTCCACCGCGAGGCTCAGCACCGTGTTGAGCTTCTTGGGGGTGTTGATGGCCGCGCGCAGGGCCTTGCCGTTGAGCGCGATGTTGATCGGCTGCTCGAGGTGCTTGCCGTAGATGCACGCGGGGGTGAGGCCCGCGGCGCGGGTGCGGCGGGCAAAGCCCTTGCCGGCGCCGGTGCGGAGCTGCGCCTCGAGCTTCGACGTGGTGATGGACATGGTGTGGTCTCTTTCTGGTGCCGCGGAACAGGGGGAAAGGGCCGCGACGCCCCCGCCTGCCCACCCCGGCGCTCCACGGCATCCCACCCCGATGGTGGGCCCCTGTGGAGACGCCCGTGGTGACCGGGCGGCAGCGCGCATAGGCTGGTCGGCCGCCGCTCGTCAAGTCGCAGGCCTTGCGGCGGTCGGCGCCCTCTGCTAGGTGCGCCGTCCTTTCGTAGTTTCAGCCAATTCTGGAGCAACATCATGCGCAACAGCGCCATTCAGTTCGTGGACTCCCTCCACACGCGCAAGGATCTCGTGAAGTTCCGCGCCGGTGACACGGTGCGGGTCTGGTGGAAGGTGAAGGAAGGCGAGAAGGAGCGCAGCCAGGCCTTCGAGGGCGTGGTGATCCGCAAGACGAACGGCAGCGTCGACTCGACGTTCACCGTCCGCAAGATGTCCTTCGGCGTCGGCGTCGAGCGCATCTTCCCCCTGCACTCGCCCCGCTACGACTCCATCGAGGTCCTCTCGCGCGGCGACGTGCGCCGCGGGCGCCTCTTCTACCTCCGTGGCCTGCGTGGCAAGGCGGCCCGCCTCGACGTGCTCGAGGACAAAGAGCCGACGGCGGCGACGCCGGCCGCGAAGTAAGCGAAGCAGAGGGGGGCGATGCTCTTCCTCGAGTTGGCGGCCCAGTCGGTTCGCGGGTTCTCCCCGTCGGTCCGCGCGGCGCTCAAGCCCGGCTACGTCGCGCTGCGCAGCCCTTCGGAGCTGCCGGCGCCACTGTCGGGCCTCATCGTGTCTCTCGCGTACCCTGACGGGCGCGGGGGTGACGCCGCCTTCCTCGCGCCCGGCGCCAAGTCGGGCCGGGCAGGCCTCTCGATTCAGGGCCACGACGGCTCGGTGTGGCGCATCGTGCGCGACCTGGGCGGGGCGGGCGGCCTGCACAAGCTCAACCGCGCCACCAACCAGTTCGAGGCCGTGGCCCAGGCCGCCGACGAGCTGGCCCAGGCGCTCCGCCAGGGCGCGGGGCTGACCTCGCGCACCACCTGGGAGCAGCTCTTCACGCTCACCGGCCCGCAGCTCCCCACCCGTCGACCCCGGGGCCCCCGCGCGGCGCCGGCAGCGGCGGCGACGCCCGAGAAGCCGCGGCTGGCCAGCTCGAACTCCTGGGTGGGCCTCGAGCCCGTCGGCCCGCCCAAGGACGTCGCCGCGAAGGTCGCCGAGCTCGAGAAGGAGCTCGTCGCGGCGCGCGAGGCGGCGGACCTCCAGTTCAAGCTCGATGGCATCAACGCCGATCTCTACAAGCTCGAGTCGAAGCTCGTGGCCGTCGAGGCGCTCAAGGAGAAGGTGACGGCGGCCCGGGCCGAGCTCGCCGCCGCGCCCACCCCGCAGAGCATCGGCGCGCCCGACGACATCGTCGCGCGGGCGCTGCGCTACGGCGAAGAGAAGAAGCGGTACTCGGCGGCCCTGCGCAAGCTGTTCGACGAGCGCGAGCAGGCGCTGAAGGGCCTGAGCACCACCGTCGCGCCCGTCTACAAGAACCAGGAGTTTCTCCTCGCCCTCGGCGCGGCGCTCCTGCTGCTCGTGGCGCCCGCCTTCCTCGAGGGCGGGCTGCGGTACCTGGCCCTCTTCTCGCTGCTCCCCTCGTCGTTCGCGGCGCTCCTCGCCCTGCGCTGGGTGGAGGAGCTCCAGGCCGCCAGCCGCGAGGGCGCCAAGGGCGAGGTCTTCACCCAGCGCGAGAAGCGCCTGACCGACGAGTTCAAGCTGGCCAGCACCGTGGTGGAGATGGCCCTCGAGAAGGTGGGCGCCATCTCCTCCGAAGAGTTCGCCGCCGCCATGGCCAGGAGCGAGTCGCTCCGGCCGGCCGTGGCGCAGCTCGAGCTCGAGTACGCCGACTTCGAGTCCGACCCGGAGATCGAGCGGCTCCCGGCGCAGGTGGCGCAGCTCAAGGCCGACCACGACGCGCTCAACGAGCGGCTCCTGTCGATGTCCGGTGGCTACATGCGCGACGCGCGGGAGATCGAGCGGGAGCTGACCCGGCTGCGCGAGCCCTCGGCGCCCCCGCGCGCCACCACCGGCGAGTTCGCGGCCGTGCCCACCGGCCCCACGGACACCTGGGAGGACCCGACCCCGGCGCTCCTGGTGCTGGCCACGGATCTCTTCTCGACCGACGTCCCCACGCTGTGGACCATCTTGCGCGACCGCACGGTGCAGTACCTCACCGCGCTCACCGATCGCCGCTACCACGGCGTCGAGGTGGACCACGAGGGCCACGCCACGCTCCAGGCGCCGGGCCGCGAGGTCGCCGCGCGGGAGCTCCCCGGCAAGGACCTCGACCTCTACTACCTCGCGCTGCGGCTGACGCTCATCGAGAAGGCCGCGGCCCAGTCGAAGCAGCCGGTGGTGATCGAAGACACCTTCAACACCGTGCTCGACGCCGCCAAGCAGCCCCTCTTCGGCCGCATGGTGAAGCACCTGGGCAGCCTCACCCAGGTGCTGCATGTCAGTGGCGCCGGGCAGACTGCGACCCTGGCCGACACGCCCGTGGCGATCTGACGCCCCGCCGTCGTCGGCCCGAAGGGGCGAGGCGATGGCGCAGACGAGCAGGCAGGCCTTCGGCGGCGCGGCGGAGCAGCTGGTGGTGGAGCACCTCGAGCGCGAGGGCTGGCGCGTGCGCGACCGCAACGTGCTGTGCCGCCGCGGCGAGCTCGACGTGGTGGCCGAGCAGGGCGACGTGCTGGCCTTCGTCGAGGTGCGCATGCGCTCCACCGCGGCCTGGGGCGACCCCTCGCAGACGGTGACGCACGCCAAGCAGCGCAAGGTGGTGCTCGCGGCCACCGAGTACTGCCAGCGGCACCGCCTCTTCGCGCGCGTCATCCGCTTCGACGTGGCCAGCGTGGTGGGCCGGGGGCGCGAGGGCGTGGTCGAGTACATCGCCGACGCCTTCGACGCCGGCCGGTGAGGTAGGAGGGGCCCATGACCGGCCGGCTCTTCGTGGTGGCGACCCCCATCGGCAACCTGGGCGACCTCTCACCCCGGGCGGTGGAGGTGCTCCGGGCGGTGAAGCTCATCGCCTGCGAAGACACCCGGCACACGCGCGGACTGCTCGAGAAGATGGGCATCGGCACGCCCACCACCAGCCTGCCGGCCTTCGCCGAGGGGCAGCGCGCGGGGGCCCTGGTGGGCCGGCTCCTCGGGGGCGACGACGTGGCCCTCGTCTCCGACGCCGGCACCCCGGCCATCAGCGACCCGGGCGAGCGCCTCGTGGTGGAGGCCCTCGAGGCCGGCGTCACCGTCGTCCCCATCCCCGGGCCGTCGGCGGTGGTGACGGCGCTGTCGGCTGGGGGGTTGCCCACGGGGCGCTTCCACTTCCTCGGGTTCCTCCCGCGCACGCAGGCCGACGCGAAGGCGATGCTGGCCGAGGTCGCCGGCCTCTCGGCCACGCTGGTGCTGTACGAGTCGCCGCGCCGCGTGCAGGACACGCTCGGGCTCCTCCTCGCCGAGCTGGGCGATCGCCGCGCGGTGATGGCCCGGGAGCTGACCAAGCTGCACGAGACCTTCCTGCGCGGCACGCTCTCGACCCTCGCCGCGCAGCTCGCCGGCGTCGAGGTGCTGGGCGAGGTCGTCCTCCTCGTCGAGGGGCGCACCGGCTCGACCCGCTGGGCCGAAGACGAGGTGCGCCGCGCCCTCGCGCAGGGGCTCGCGGCGGGCGAGAAGCTGAAAGGGCTGAGCACCGAGCTGGCGGAGCGCTCCGGGTGGCCGGCGAAGACGCTCTACCGCCTCGGGCTCGAGCTCAAGGGCTGACGGGCCGGTGGAGGCATCGCTCCGCCCCGCGTCGCCAGGCTGGCCTCACGGGCGCCCTCACGGCGCGGCGGTGGCGGGGCAAAAGCCCGAGCGCGGCGCGCAGCTCTTCTTGTACTCCACCGGCCGCCCGTCGGTGCCCGAGCAGTAGAACTGGGTGCCCTCCTCGTTCTCGACGGTGAAGGCCTGGCAGGTGGCCGTGGCGCCGGTGGGCGTCGCCGGGCAGAAGGAGGCCAGGCCCGTGCAGGCGAAGATGACGCCGCCGCAGTCGAAGCCCGAGGGGCAGTCGGCGTCTTCGGCGCAGTCGTGGCCGCAGAAGCTGCCCGTCTGGCCCTCGGTGACGAAGGTGAGGCACGAGATGGCGCCGGCGCCCACGCCGCAGTCGAGCGCCGAGTCACAGGTGCGGCAGTCGGCCCGGCCCGGCCGCGTCGCGCAGCGCCCGGAGGTCGTGTCGCAGAACTGGTTCACCGGGCAGAACGCGTTGTCGCGGCAGAAGAACTGGCACTGCCCCGAGACGCACGAGTTCTTCGGCGTGCAGTCGCCGTCGTCGCGGCAGCCGGCGCGGCACTGGAGCTGCGCGGTGCTGCACACCTGGCTCAGGGGGCAGTGCTCGTCGAGCGTGCACGGCCCATCGGGGATGCAGCGCGCCGTCGTCACGTCGCAGAAGGTGCCGCCCGGGCAGTCGAGGTTCGAGGTGCAGGAGGCGAACGACTGGCAGAAGCCCAGCGAGTTGCAGAAGTTGTTGGGCGGGCAGCCGGCGCTGCTGGTGCACTTGCAGCTCCCGCTCACGGCGTCGCAGACCTGGTTTGCCGGGCAGCTCGCGTTGTTGATGCACACGCAGCGGTTGTCGGCGCCCCGGCGGAAGCCCGGCGGGCAGCAGGTGTCGCCCACGCACACGCAGGCGCCCAGGCCCGCCTGGTACTCGTGGTTGGGCGGGCAGCAGGCCGTCTTGGCGCAGACGCAGTCCTTCGTGCGCGGGTCGAAGGTGAAGTCGACCGGGCAGCAGTCGGTCGACGCGCAGGCGCAGGCGCCGCCCGCGGGCACCACCGGGCCGCCGTCGACGCCGCCGTCGGTGGGGGTGAGGAAGACGAAGCCCCGCGGGCAGCAGGCGTCGTCGGCGCACTCGCACTGCTGGGCCTCGACGTCGAAGGCGTAGCCGTCGGGGCAGCACTCGGCCGAGTCGCACACGCAGCGGCGCTCGTCGCCGAGCCAGCGGTGATCTCTCGGGCAGCACCCCGAGTCGCGGCAGACGCAGGCCTCGGAGTCCACCGAGTACTCGTAGCCCGCGGGGCAGCAGGCGGTGCCGCGGCAGACGCACACCGCGTCTTCGCAGAGGTAGCCCGTGGGGCAGCCCTCGTTGGTCTGGCACACGCACCGGCCCGCCTCGTTCGGCGTGTAGCCGTTGGGGCAGTCGGGGTTGAGCGCGCTGCGCGAGCAGCCGGCGAGGCCGAGGAGGGCCGCGCACACGAAGGCGAGCTGGAGGGCGCGGGGCGTCATGGGCGGGCGTAGGCGTACTCGAGCCGCACCGTGGAGCCGGGCGGGGGCACGTAGGTGCCGAGGAAGGCGACGGAGTTGGTGTCGGCCCGGTACTGCCAGCCGCTCACCGGGTCCTGCGGCACCAGGGTGGTGACGCCGTTGAGCACCACGCTGACGCGCAGGGAGTTGACGATGGGCTGCAGCGTCAGCGGGAAGACGCGCTTGAGCGTGTTGAGCGCCTGGGCGATGCGCAGGAGCGTCTGCTCGAAGCTCGCGTCGCAGATGCTGCCGATGATGCCGCCGAGCTTCGCCGCCACCTCGCCGTAGCGCACGGCCGGGTCGGCGGTGCTGCCGTAGAGCCCCGTCTCGCCCGGGGGCACGCAGCCGTTGGGCAGGGTGCCGCCGATGATCGAGAAGGACACCAGGCTCTCGTTGCCCTTGCCCTTGAGCCCGCGGAAGACGCGCGCGTAGTGGTCCGTCGTGCCGAAGCTGGAGTCGTCCTCGTTGGTGACGACGATCACCGCCAGGGCCGCGCCCGGCCGCAGGAAGCCCGCGTTGGGCTGGCCGAGATCAGTGTTGGGCGAGGTGAGCGCGAGCTGCGTCATGCGCAGCCCCTGCTCCCAGCGCGAGCGCGAGGCGGGGAAGGTGGTGTTCTGCTCGAAGACCAGCCGCGGGTTCGGGGTCTGGTTGGTGATGATGCGCGTGGTGCCGCGCAGGCGCCCGCCGTCGACCGAGACGATGGAGGTGACGCCCATCTGGAAGTCGACCTGCAGGGCGAGCAGCTCCTGCACGAAGCGGTTGAAGTTGCCGACCAGCGTGCGCCGCTCGTTGGTCATCGAGCCCGAGTCGTCGATCACCCAGAGGATGTCGACGACGCCGTCGTCCTGGGGCAGCAGGTCGACCTGGATGGAGTCCACCCGCGGCGGGTCCACCAGCTCCACCCGCGTCACCGGCGTGCGATCGATGCGCGGCGGCTTGATCTCCACCGGCGAGAGCAGCGGCGGCGCCACGTCGGGCACGGCCGAGCCGCGGCCGTTCTCCCGCCCGACCGGGTCGCAGGCGGCCAGCCCCAGCAGCACCCCTATGGTCCACGCGTGGCGCATGACGGTCAGTCGCGCAGATTGGGCGACGTGACCTCGCAGATGCAAGTCTCAGGTGCGGCGCGCAACCGATTGATACCCGAGGTACGTTGCGCCCGGGCGGCCTGGCGCCTACGACACCGATGCCCCACATGCGCACGCTCTCCCTCCTCCTGCTCGCCCTGAGCGCCCTCGGCTGCCGCTGCAGCCCGG
Organism: uncultured Archangium sp.; assembly: GCA_964449625.1. Taxonomy (GTDB): domain Bacteria; phylum Myxococcota; class Myxococcia; order Myxococcales; family Myxococcaceae; genus Archangium_A. Next base: position 14,583 of record CAYUZK010000073.1, on the reverse strand, counting down.
CGAACCCCCAGCCGGTGACGCTGCGCATCGTCAACCCCACCCGCGACCCCATCTACGTCGATCTCACGGGAGGCAAGCTCGGCCTCACCGTGCAGCGCGACGTGGCCGGCACGAAGTTCGGCTTCGACGATCTCGCCTGTGAGTGCCGGTACTGCGTCAACGCCTGCGGCGGCGCCTGCACGTGCCCCGACGCTGGCACGCCCCGGGTGCTCCGCGTCGACCCCGGCGGCACCGCCGAGCGCGGGTGGGACGGCGTGGTGCAGATCTCCGGCGCGTCGAGCTGCACGGCCGAGCCGTGCCTCGACCAGCAGAACGCCCCCTTGAACGAGCCCTTCACCCTCGAGCTGTGCTTCGCGGCCCAGCGGCCCACCGGCGTGCTCTTCGGCGACGGCGGCATCGGCGACGGCGAGCTGCCGAAGGTGTCGCAGACGTGCACCACGAAGGTCTTTACCGTCAATGATCTCCAGGTGGAGATCGGCCCGGCCCGCGGGGCGGCGTGCACCACCACCGCCGACTGCAAGGGCATGAACGAGCTGTGCTTCGACGGCGCCTGCACCTCGGGCTGCCCGCCGAACGACTTCCCCGAGCTCGGCTCGGCCTGGAGCCTGCTCGTGCCCAGCCCCGACAACATGGGCTTCTTCGAGCGCACCTCGCGCCCGAAGGGCAGCCAGCTCGCCGGCACCGGCACCATCACCGCCGTCGGCTTCCAGGGCGGCACGCTGCAGGTCTCGCTCTCGCGGCCGGGGCCGGTGCAGGGCGAGCTCCTCACCGGCCGCGTGCAGGTGCAGCTCCCCGCGGGCTTCGGGCCGCCGCTCGAGGTGGGCACGCCGGTGAAGGTGGTGGTGGTCGACGACGGCGCGACGCAGCCCACGCGGGCCGTCATGGTGCGCCACGCCACCACCAACGAGGTGCTCTTCGCCGCTGACGTGGCGCAGGGCGGGCGGCTGCTTCAGCCTGCCGATCTCGCGCCCTTCACGGTGGGCGACGGCCCGGCCTTCGTTGGCTGCTCGCAGACGGGCTGCGGGCGCTTCCTCATCACGGGCGTCGTCTTCGGCCAGGGCGGCGCCACCGTGGAGGTGCTGCCCGGGAAGACGGCGAACGTCGCGGCGGCCGGCGGCACCTGGCGCTTCCTCAACGTCGCCAGCGGCGTGTACCTCTCGACGAGCTGCTCGGTGACCGACCTGCGGCCCTACGCCTTCTGGAAGCTCGCCGCCCCCTGACGACGAGGGCCCGCCCCGCGGGTTCCGTGGTAGGGTGGCGCGCACTCATGGCTCCGTCGAAGTCTTCGTCCGACCTCGATCGGGGTCGCCGCGTCGGGAAGTACGAGATCATCACCCGGCTCTCGATCGGCGGCATGGCGGAGCTGTTCCTCGCGTACCTGCCGGGCCCGGGCGGCTTCAAGAAGTTCGTCGCCCTCAAGCAGATCCTCCCCGACGTGAAGGCCGACGACTCGTTCGTGAAGATGTTCCTCGACGAGGCGCGCATCACGGCGGCCTTCAACAACTCGAACATCGGCCAGGTCTTCGATCTGGGCGACGAGAGCGGCGAGCTCTACCTGGCGATGGAGTTCATCGCTGGGCAGAACCTGGAGCAGGTGGTCAAGCGCGCCGCCAAGCGCGAGGCGCCCATTCCCGTCGGGTTCGCCGCGCGGGTGGTGCGCGACACCTGCCTGGGGCTCCACTACGCCCACCACTTCACCGACCCCACCGGCCAGCCCATGGCCGTGGTGCACCGCGACGTCAGCCCCAAGAACGTGATGATCACCTGGACGGGGCAGGTGAAGGTCATCGACTTCGGCATCGCCAAGGCCCGCGGCCGCCTCAACCGCACGCAGGTGGGCGTGGTGAAGGGCACCTCGGGCTACATGTCGCCCGAGCAGGTGAAGAACGAGCCGCTCGACGGCCGCACCGATCTCTTCGCCGCGGCGGTGATGCTCCACGAGCTGCTCGCCGGCGAGCGGCTGTTCACCGCGCCCACCGACGCCGCGATGATGATCAAGATCGTCGACGCCGAGGTGCCCTCGCCGGCGGTCAACAACCCCTACGTCGGCGACGCGCTCGCGCAGGTGGTGCTCAAGGCGCTCTCGAAGAAGCGCGAGCAGCGCTTCGCCACCGGCCGCGAGCTGGCCCGGGCCATCGAGCAGGCGTGCCCCGATCTCTTCGAAGACGAGCAGCTCGCCGAGTTCATGGGCCAGCTCTTCGAGGACAAGATCGCCATCACCCGCTCGCTCCTCGAGGCGGCCAACTCCGGCGACGATCAGGCCCAGGTCAAGCAGGCCGCCGAGGGCTTCGTGAGCCAGGAGCAGGAGCCCGAGAGCCGGCCCCCGAAGAAGACGGGCTCGCTGCCCACTCGCGGTTCGGCCACGCCGCACCCGCGCCCCGGCGTGAAGTCCAGCGCCTCCTCCGCGCGCCTGCCGAAGGTGCCGAAGGACCGGGCGGCCGCGCCCTCCAGCCGCAACCTGCCGCAGGTCGGCAAGTCGTCGCAGTCGCTGCGCAAGGTGCCCGCCGAGCCGGTCGAAGAAGAGACCGTGCGGCCGGGCGCGAAGTCGCCCTTCGGCGGCAAGCCCGCCCCGAAGGAGGACCTCGACGCCACGCTGCCGCCCCGCTCGCGCTCGGCCATGAAGCTCGCGCCCGTGGCGCCTGCGCCCGTCGAGGCGCCGCCGCCCGCGCCGGTCGCCGCCCCGAAGAAGGGCGGGGTGGCGGGGCTCCTCGCTCTGCTCGCGGTCCTCCTCGTCTTCGGCGGCCTCGGCTGGGCCGCCTTCGCCGGGCCGCTCAAGCCCCACGTCGACGCGCTGCTCGCCGCGGAGCCCGTGCCGGTGGACCCGGGCCCGAAGAAGCTGGACCCCACCGCGGCGCCCGCGGGCATCGACAAGCCCGCCTGGCTGCTCGAGAAGGAGAAGCAGGACGCCGAGCTCGCCGCCGAGCGCCTGCGGCTCCAGGAGGCCGAGGCCGCCGCCAGCGATCCCGAGCGGCAGCGGCTGCTCGCCGAGCTCGAGGCGCAGATCAAGCAGCTCGACTACCTCGAGGCCGAGCAGCGCGCGCTGCGCCTCGCCTCGCAGCAGGGCCAGGCCGTGGGCGTGGCCAACACCCAGAAGATCGACGACCTCCAGAAGCAGATCGACGACCTCAAGTCCGCCGTGGCCACCAGCCAGAAGCGCGCCGCCCCCAAGCCTGGCGCGGGGCCCGGCGAGGTCGAGGTGGTGAAGGACACCCGCGGCGCGAAGGCCGGCGGCCTGGGCTACCTCTCGCTGCGCACCATCAACCCGTCGTCGGCCAACGTGGTGCTCGACGGTGACTCCCTGGGCTCCACGCCGCTGGCGAAGGTGCCGCTCGACGTGGGCGTGCACAAGCTCCAGGTCATCGACGGTGACGGCAAGGCCCGGCTGCTCTCGGTCACCATCGAGGCCGGGAAGACGGCCGAGATGCGGGCGGTTGACGTCGGCTCGCTCCCGTTCCTCCAGTGATCTTCCGTCGTTGAAGGGTGGGGGCGTCACCTGTACGGTGCGCCGCCCTATGTACTTTCAAGACCTTCTGCTGACGCTCCAGAACCACTGGGCGAAGCTCGGCTGCATCGTCACGCAAGGCTACGATCTCGAGGTCGGCGCCGGCACGATGGCCCCCATGACCTTCCTCCGCGCGCTCGGCCCCGAGCCGTGGAACGTGGCCTACGTGCAGCCCTCGCGGCGGCCGGCCGACGGGCGCTTCGGCGAGAACCCCAACCGCCTGTTCCAGCACCACCAGTTCCAGGTGATCCTGAAGCCGGCGCCGAAGAACGTGCAGGAGCTCTACCTCGACTCCATCCGCGCCTTCGGCATCGACCCCATGGCGCACGACATCCGCTTCGTGGAGGACGACTGGGAGTCGCCGACGCTGGGCGCCTGGGGCCTGGGCTGGGAGGTCTGGTGCGACGGCATGGAGATCACCCAGTTCACCTACTTCCAGCAGTGCGGCGGCTACGACTGCAAGCCGGTGGCGGCGGAGCTGACCTACGGCCTCGAGCGCATCGCGATGTACCTGCAGGGCGTCGAGAACGTGTACGACATCGAGTGGGTCAAGGGCGTGAAGTACCGCGAGATCTTCCACGCCAACGAGGTCGAGATGTCGAAGTACGCGCTCCACGAGTCGGACGCGGCGCAGCTCTTCACCCTCTTCGAGAGCTACGAGAAGGAGTGCAAGCGCCTGGTGGTCGACAAGCAGCTCCCGCTGCCGGCCTACGACTACGCGCTCAAGTGCAGCCACGCCTTCAACCTGCTCGACGCCCGCGGCGCCATCTCGGTGACCGAGCGCGCCCGCTACATCAAGCGCGTGCGCGACAACGCCCGCCTGTGCGCCGAGGGCTACCTCGCCATGCGCGAGCGCCTGGGCTACCCGCTGTGCAAGACGACGTGGACGGTCGGCGAGCAGCTGCCCATGTTCGAGGGCAAGCCCGCCAGCGACCACTGGAAGACCGTCACCTTCCAGAAGAAGGACGACGCGAAGCCCGAGGTGGCCCGTGGCTGAGCTCCTCTTCGAGCTGGGCAGCGAGGAGCTGCCCGCCCGCTTCGTGGTGCCCGCCCTCGACGATCTCGAGCGGGTGTTCAAGGACGAGTGCGCGGCGCGCAACGTGAAGCACGGCGCCATCCGCCGCTTCGGCACGCCGCGGCGCCTGGCTCTCCTCGTGGCCGACGTGGTCGAGAAGACCGACGACGTGACCAAGGAGGTCCTGGGCCCCTCCGTCAAGGCGGCCTTCGACGACAAGGGCCAGCCCAAGGTGCCGGCCACCAAGTTCGCCGAGAGCGTGAAGCTGCCGGTGGACCAGCTCAAGCGCGTGACGACGCCCAAGGGCGAGTACCTGGCGGCGATGGTCGAAGAGAAGGGCCGCCGCGCCCTCGAGCTGCTGCCCGAGGTGCTCAACGCCTGCGTGCGGAAGATCGGCTTCGCCAAGTCGATGCGCTGGGGCGACGTGGAGCAGAGCTTCGGCCGGCCGCTCCACTGGATCGTCGCGCTGCTCGGCGGCGAGGTGGTGCCGGTGATGTTCTCCGACGTGAAGAGCGGCCGGCAGACGAAGGGCCACCGCTTCCTCGCGCCGGGCGCCATCACCCTCGAGCGGCCCGCCGACTACGAGGCCGCGCTCGAGAAGGCCCACGTCATCGCCGACCTCGGCAAGCGCCGGCAGCTCATGCTCGAGCGCATCGCCGAGAAGGCGAAGCTCGCGCACGGCACCGTCATCAGCGACGACGCGCTGGTGGACCAGGTCGTGAACCTGGTGGAGCTCCCCAGCCCCGTGCTGGGCAGCTTCGAGGAGCGCCACCTCGACCTGCCGCCGGAGGTCCTCATCCAGGAGATGAAGAGCCACCAGCGGTACTTCTCGCTCGAGGACGCGAACGGCAAGCTGCTCCCGCGCTTCATCGCCGTGTCCAACACCCCGGTGAAGGACGAGCAGCTCTCGGTCAGAGGCTACGAGCGCGTGCTGCGCGCGCGGCTCACCGACGGCCGCTTCTTCTTCGACGAGGATCGCCGCACGCCGCTCATCGATCGCGTGCAGAGCCTCGCCCGCGTGACGTGGCAGGCGAAGCTGAACTCGTCCTACGCCGAGAAGGTGGACCGCTTCCGCGCGCTCGCCGTGTTCCTCTCGCAGCAGACGGGCACCGAGGCGCACCGCGCCACCATCGAGCGGGCGGCGACGCTGGCCAAGGCCGACCTCGTCACCGGCATGGTGGGCGAGTTCCCCGAGCTCCAGGGCGTCATGGGCCGCGAGTACGCGCTCCACGGCGGCGAGCCGCCCGAGGTGGCGCTGGCCATCTTCGAGCACTACCTCCCGCGCGGCGCCGCCGACGCGCTCCCCACGCAAGACGCCGGCGCCCTCATCGGCCTCGCCGATCGCCTCGACAGCATCTGCGGCCTCTTCGCCATCGGCGAGAAGCCCACCGGCGCCAAGGACCAGTACGGCCTGCGCCGCGCCGCCATCGCCGTCATCAACCTCGTCATCGGCAAGGGCTACCGGCTCTCCCTCGCCGCCGCGGTCGACCAGGCCCTCGCGCTCCTCGAGCCCAAGACGGTGAACCTGAAGAAGAAGGCCGGCGAGGCGCCCGTGCGCGAGCAGGTGCTCGACTTCTTCCGCGATCGCCTGCGGCCCCTGTGGGGCGAGCAGCACCGGGCCGACGTCATCGACGCCGTGGTGGCCGCCGGCTTCGATGATCTCGTGGCCACGAAGCAGCGCGTCGAGGCCCTCTCGGCCTGGGTAGGCCACGGCGACTTCGCCGCGCTGGCCGCCACCTTCAAGCGCGTGGCCAACATCGTCGAGAAGCAGGCGAAGGACGTGCAGCGCGCCCCGGTGGACCCCGCGCGCCTGGTGGACGACGCCGAGAAGGCCCTCTTCGCCGAGCTGGCGAAGGTGAAGGAGGCCGCCGTGGCCGCGGTGAAGGCCGACGACTACGCCACCGCGCTCGCGAAGGTGGTGCCGCTCAAGCCCCTGGTCGACGCCTTCTTCGACAAGGTCATGGTGATGGCGCCCGAGCAGCCGCTCCGCGAGAACCGCGTGCGCCTGCTCATGGAGATCGCCGGCCTCTTCGGCGCCGTGGCCGACTTCTCGAAGCTCCAGGGTGAGGCGTAAGGTGACGACGCGCGCAGTCCTCCTCGCGATGGCGGTGCTGCTGGCCGGGTGCCCGCAGACGGACTTCACCAACGCCCCGCCCCTCAACCAGCTCTACTTCCCCGCGGGCGTGGTGCACGTCGACGTGCCCGGGCGCACCGAGGGCGTGCTCTTCGTCTCCAACGCCAACTTCGACAAGCGCTTCGCCTCGGGCTCCATCGTGGCGCTGCAGCTCGACGAGCTCGGGCTGCCGCCGCTGGGCGCGCCCGTGGGCGAAGACGGCGTGGATCAGCTCACCGAGCTCAAGATCGACGACTCGCGCTCGGTGCAGATCGCCAGCTTCAGCGCCCAGCTCGACGCCCTCGCGCAGGGGGCCGATCGGCTCCGCCTCTTCGCGCCCACCCGCTCCGAGGGCATGCGCCTGTACCGCGTCGAGGCGCGCTTCGACGCCGCCGGCACGCCGAGCCTCTCGTGTGTCGGCGACGCCCCGGCCGACCAGCCGCAGAACTGCGTCACCACCGGCGTGTCGCTCACCCCGCGCGAGCTCGAGCAGTCGCCTGACGGCGTGCCCCGCGCGCCCTCGCCCTACGGCGTCTCGGTGGCGCCGCGCGCCTGCACCACCGCGGCCGACTGCGGCGAGGGCCGCGGCTGCACGGCCGGCCGCTGCGTCACCGCCGAGGGCCTCCCCTTCGCCGACGTGTACGTGGGGCACCTCACCCAGGCCGACTCCCCCGTGCTGACCAACACCAACCTCCGCGGGTACCTCGTGCGGGTGGACTCCGACACCTTCACCGTCGGCGCCGAGAACTTCATCGCGCTGGGCCCCGGCGCCACCAACGGCGTGGTGGCCTCCGACGGCTGGGTCTTCGCCTCGGGCCGCGTGGTGAGCCCGGCCCCGAACCTCCTGCGCGCGGTGTCGCGCTCGGGCGGCGTGTGGGCGAGCGGGCTGGAGTTCTCGTACCGCGTGTCCGACGCGCGCGGCGTGGCGCTGTCTTCCAACGGGCGCCGGCTGTTCCTCGTCGGCCGCGTGCCCGACGCGCTCCTGGTGGCCTCCATCGACGACCCGACGAACATCCGCTTCCTGCGCGCGGTGGTGCTGCCCGACGCGCCGAACGAGATACGCGTCATCCCGCGGCAGGGGAGGGGAGACCTCGCCGTCATCACCAGCACCACCACCGGCTCGGTGGCCGTGTACGACGACGAGGTCGGCGAGCTGGTGGCCTCGGTCACCGGCGTCGGCTCTCAGCCCTTCGGCGTCACCGTGGACCACCGCGGCACGGGGGCTCGCATCTACGTCAGCAACTTCGGCGACGGCCGCGTGGCGGTCATCGACATCGCCGATCTCTCGCGCCCGCAGGAGGCCCGCCTGGTGGCGCACCTGGGCGCGCAGCAGCTGTGCTTCACCCGCGGCGCCGCGTCTCCCGGCTGCCAGGCGATCGGCGGTGTGCGGTGATGCGCCCGCTTGCCCTCGCTGGGCTCGTCGCGCTGGGCGCCGCGTGCTCGCAGCAGCCCACTGGCGGCGTGGCGACGCTGAACGGCGCCTACGATCTCGTGATGGTCGACGAGCGCCCTGACGGCGAGCTCGCCGCGCGCGCGGGCCCCGGCGTGCCCAACCGCTTCGCTTTCATCACCTCGTCGGACACCAACGATCTGCGCGTCATCCGGCTCTGGCGCGAGGATCTCTTGCGGCCCAGCGTCGTGCGCGGGCCCAACCCGCTCGAGGCCCTCTCCGTGCCCGTGCTCGATCGCCCCACGCTGCTCGTGGCCGACGAGGGGCAGCGGGCAGACACCGGGGAGCGCGTCACCGGCAGCTACGTCTTCGCCGCCCGCCCGGGCGCCGCGGAGATCTCCATCGTCACCGCCCGCCCCAACGCGCCGGGGCAACTGCGCCAGCTGAGCGGCCGGCCCTTCCCCACGCCGGGCGCGGTGACCGCGGTGGCCGCCACCATGGGCGCCGGCCTCACCGCGCTGCCCGCGCGCAGCACGCTCTACTTCTCGACGTGGGACGGGGCGCGCAGCGCGCTCTACGCGCTGGAGCTGCCCACCGACAGCGAGAGCCTGCGCGACACCTTCGACGGCCTCGCGCCGCGGCTCGTGCTGGAGCTCGGCGCCGAGGTGGTGGTGGCCGTGCAGCCGGTGGCCCGCCAGGCCTCTCGGACCGCCCTCGGCGCGCCATTCTGCGCTGCGGGTGACTGCCTCGCGCTGTCTACCCGCGCCACGGGCACGACGCCGGGGCGCGCGGTGCTCTTCGACCCGGCGAGCCGCCGCATGGTGCCGCTGGCCTTCCCCGCGCCGGTGCGGCGCTTCACCATGTCCACCATGGCCTCGCGGCTCTACGCGCTCCTCGACGAGGAGGCCTGCGGGGGCCCCGAGTGCGGCGGCGTCGTCACCGTGGACCTCTCGGCGACGGACGCCACGGGCGCCTTCCCGCTGTCCATCGACTTCTCGGGGCAGCCGATGCAGCCCATCCGCGTCAACGGCGCGCTCGCCACGGGCCTCACCGTCGCCGAGAACGCCTCGCTGCGCACCACGGTAGAGGCCACCGACGGCGGCGCGGGCCTCGAGTTCCAGTACCAGCGCTTCACGCAGCTCGGGGCCCTGGCGGGCTCGAACGGCGAGCTGACCTACTTCGACGCGCTCGCGGGCGCGGTGCTCGACTTCGACGCCCGGCCCGCGGTCATCACCGAGGCGAGCGTGCGCGCGCCCCTGGCCCTGGCTGACGGCGGCGTCGCGTTCCTCGACGCAGACGGTGGGGCCCTGGGCTCGCTCGTCGCCGCCACCGTGACGCAGGTGGGTGGAGATCGCGGCCAGCCCTTCCGCGCCTTCGCGGTGACGAACCCGGAGGCCGCCGAGACCCAGCAGCCCTTCGGAGTGGACGTGTCCGACGGGTACTTCGACACGCAGACCCTCTACGTCGTGCAGGCCGGGCACCTCCCGGGGCTGCTCGACCTGCCCACCTCGGCGGCCGATGGGCTCCGTCTGCCGGTGCCGACGGGGCAGGGCGCCCGCGCGCTGGTGGGCGACGTCGTGCGCTTCGAGGTCGGCTCCGCCGAGGTCGGCTTCACGGAGTGTGGCCGGGCCGCCGTGGCCAGCGTCGCCCCGGAGGCCCTGGAGATCGACGCGGTGCCCGCGGGCTGCGAGGCGCGCGTGCGCTACTCGGTGCGGGCCGCGGCGGGCAAGCCGCTCGTCGCGTTGGGCGAGCTCGACGGCTACTTCGGCCGCGGGGCCCCGGGCGACACCATCACCTACGCCCGCCGCTACACGAGCCTCCCGACGGGGTACATCGGCCCCAGAGTAGCCTTGAGCCTTACCCTTGGTGACAGCCTGCCACCCCTCGAGGGGGCCTTCGTCAGCCTGGGGCTCCAGGCGCGCTTCGAGCCCTACCGGCTCTCGGTGGACACGCAGACGGTGCTCAACTGCTCGAGCCAGCTCCCCGCGCAGTTGGTGCTGGGGAACCTGGTCATGGCCGAGGTGCCCACGGCGGTCACCGGCCAGGCTGGCGCCGTCTACAACTGGACGCTCTGGGGCGCGGTGCCGTCAGCCAACGGCGTCCTCGAGCTGGACCAGCGCCTCATGCGTCGCGGCCTCGTTGGATCAGCAGAGGCCGCCTTTTGCCATCGGTAATTTGGACGGGGTCATGAGGGCTGCTATCGTCCGCCTGACCTTGCCCACGAAGGGTCACGAGCACACCCAATGATGGATCCCAGCAGCAGGCCACCACGCAAGGTGCAGATCGCCGACCATATCTGGAACGCCTTCGAGGAGATGGCGGTCCAGATGGGTTCGGATCGTGACGCGCTCATCAACCAGGCGATGTTCATGTTCGCCCGGCTCAACGGCTTCCTCGACTCCGCGGCCGGCGCCAGCGCGCCGGGTGGAGCGGTCAGGCCCGTGCCCGCCTCCGCGGCTCCCGCGGCGGCCCGGCCAGCACCCCGGCCTGGCCCGGCGGGCGGCGGCGCGCCCCCGATGCTCAAGCCCGTCAACCAGCCCTCGTCCGGCGCCATGGACGAGGACCCGGTGCGCGCCGAGGTGCAGGCCCGCGTGCTGGAGACGGCCGCCGAGCTCGAGCGCCTCATCAAGTCGAAGAACCAGGGCGGCGGCCACCAGCAGGACCACTCCGACGCCGACATCGACGACCCGGGCGACCCCGGCGTCGACGTGGACATGGGCGGCGACGGGGCGCCCGCGCTCTACATGATGCTCGAGGGCGGCGAGCTCGACCGCATCGCCAAGGATCGCTTCGTCATCGGCCGCGGCAAGCACTGCGACTTCGTCATCAACTCCGGCAAGGTGTCTCGCGAGCACGCGGTGATCGTCCGCGACGCCGGCGAGTTCTTCCTCGAGGACCTGGGCTCGTCGAACGGCACCTGGTTCAACAAGCAGCGCATCAAGCGCCGGAAGATCGAAGACGGCGACGAGTACTTCATCTGCTCCGAGAAGGTGAAGTTCGTCTACCGCTGACGGCCCCGTGCCCGCGCTCAGCCTGCTCCTCGATGCCGTGCTGGCGCTGGCCCTCGTCGTCTCGCTGGTGACGGACCTGCGCGCCCGCCGCATCTACGACCTGGTGACCTACCCGGCCATGGCCCTGGCGCTCGGCCTGCGCGTCTTCCTCGAGGGGCTGGGCGACCTCGACGTGGGCCTGGGCTCCGGCGTGGCTGGCCTCGTCGCCGCCGTCGGCTGCTTCGGGGCCTTCGCCGTGTCTGGCAAGGGGCTGGGCTGGGGCGACGTGAAGCTGGCCGGGGTGATGGGGGCGGCCCTGGGCTTCCCCCGGGCGCTGACCGGGGTGCTCCTCATCGCCGTGGTCGGCGCGCTGCAGGCCATCGTCTCTTTGATCTGGCAGGGCGCGCTCTCTGATACGGTGCGCCGCGTGTTGACGAAGGGCGGTCAGGGCGACGGGGTCGACACGCCGCAAAGACACATTCCATACGGGGTCGCCATCGCCCTGGGCAGCTTCTGGGCGATGTGGTGGGACGGACACGCTTCTTGAGGGAGTTGACGATGCGCGAGGAGGGGACGCTGATGCGCTCGGCTGTCATTCGCAGTGGTGCGGTGGTGCTGGCGCTGTGGGCCTTGCCCGCGCTGGCCCAGGAGGGCGGCAACATCGCGCTCGGCGTCGGCACCCAGAAGGTGCTCACGGTGCCCGGCATTCAGCGCGTCGCCGTCGGTGACGCGGCCGTGGCCGACGTGCGCACCATCGGCAACAACCAGCTGCTCATCATCGGCTCGGCCGAGGGCAAGACGACGCTGCTCGTCTGGAAGACCTCCGGCCAGCGCGTGAGCTACCTGCTCTCGGTGCGCAAGCAGGACCCCAACGAGATCATCTCGGAGATCAAGAAGCTCCTGGGCGAGATCGAAGGCGTCAACGTGCGCATGGTGGGCGACCGCATCTACCTCGACGGCCAGGCGTATACGCAGGCCGACGCCGACCGCATCGAGCAGGTCGTCGGGCTCTACGGCAACGTGAAGAGCTTCGTGAAGATCGCCCCCAACGCGAAGAAGCTGGTGGCCCAGAACCTCAACGCGGCCTTCCAGAAGGCGGGCCTCAAGAACGTGCAGGCCAACGTGGTCGGCTCCACCATCTTCCTCGAGGGCTCGGTGGAGTCGCAGCAAGACCTGCAGAAGGCCGAGCTCATCACCAAGGCCATCGGCGAGAAGGTCGAGAACCTCCTGGTGGTCGGCATCAAGCGCATGATCCTCTCCGAGGTGCAGTTCGTGGAGATCCGCCGCCAGTCCACCGACCGCTACGGCATCCGCTACCCCACCGACATCTCGGGCACGGCCACGGCGACGGTGAACATCACCCGCGAGCTCTTCCCCGGGAACTTCGGCCAGGGCGACTTCGGCGTGCGCGGTGACGGCCGCTCGCAGTTCAACGTCGGCTTCCAGGCCAACGACGGCTACGGCCGCCTGCTCGCCCAGCCCAAGCTGGTGTGCGCCTCGGGTGAGAAGGCCGAGTTCACGGCCGGCGGCGAGGTGCCCATTCCCCTCATCACCAACAACCAGTTCACCATCGAGTTCAAGCCCTACGGCGTGATCCTCAAGCTGCGCCCCACGGCCGACCGCAACGGCAACATCCAGACGGAGATCGAGGCCGAGGTGTCGGAGGTGGACATCTCGGTGGCCGTGGCCGTCGGTGGCGGCGCCTCGGTGCCCGGCTTCCGCACGCGCAAGGTGAAGACCAACGTCACCGTGCGCCACGGCGAGACCATCGTGCTCTCGGGCGTCTTCGCCCACGACGAGCAGAAGTCCGTCAGCAAGCTGCCCGGCCTGGGGCACATCCCCATCATCGGGGAGCTGTTCAAGAACCGCGCCTTCGACTCGAACAAGCGCGAGCTCGTGATCTTCGTGACGCCGCGCATCGTCAACCCCGACTCCGACAAGATCCGCACCATCATCGACGACGTGAAGAGCCGGTATAAGCAGGCCCGCGGCGAGGTCACCTTCGGCATCTTCGACTGACGCGCCCCCACAGGTAGTCGCAGGTGCGACCCCGCGGGTCGGTCAACTGGACCGCCCGCGGGGTTTTTAGTTCGCAAACCAACAGGTTGCCGCCGCGTGATAGGCTGGCGCTCATGTTTTTGATCACGATGGCGGAGAAGGGCGGAGAGACGCAGGAGCTCCTCTTCGAGAAGGACGAAGTCACCATCGGGCGGCTCGCGCAGAACGACATCGTCCTCAACAAGGGCAACGTCTCGAAGTACCACTCGAAGCTCGTCCTCAAGGACGGCAAGTACATCGTGGTCGATCTCAAGTCGACCAACGGCACCTTCGTCAACGGCAAGAAGATCGCCGGGCCGCTGGTGGTGCGGCCCACCGACAAGATCTACGTGGGCGACTACATCTTGAACGTCGACGCCCCGCCCGACGACTACGGCGCCGAGGCCCCGGCCGACGAGGAGCAAGAGTACGCCGAGGAGGGCGAAGAGGGCGAGGAGGGCTACGAGGACGAGGGCTACGAAGAGGAGCCGGCCGGCGACGAAGAGGAGCCGCCGGCCGAGGAGGAGGACGAGCACAAGGGCATGCCGGCGTCGCTCGCCGCGGCCTTGCGCCGCCGCAACAAGCACGTCGACCCGCGCATCGAGGCCCTCGCCAACCTCCAGAAGGACATTCACGACCGGCTGATCGAGTACCTCGATCTGCGGCGCCTGGACATGGACCGCCTCGGCGACGAGGAGCTGTGGCGGCGCACCGAGAAGGCGATCAAGGACATCCTCGAGCAGATGGAGGGGGACGGCGAGATCCCCGACGACATCGATCGGGAGGTGCTCCTCACCGACGTGCTCAACGAGGCGCTCGGCCTCGGCCCGCTCGAGGCCTTCCTCGCTGATGACGACATCAGCGAGATCATGGTGAACCACGCCAACCAGATCTACATCGAGAAGAAGGGCAAGATTACCCTCTCCGAGAAGATCTTCTCGTCGAACCAGGCGGTGCTCGGCGTCATCGAGCGCATCGTGGCCCCCATCGGTCGCCGCATCGACGAGTCGAGCCCGCTGGTCGACGCCCGCCTGAAAGACGGCTCGCGCGTCAACGCCATCATTCCCCCGCTGGCCCTCAAGGGGCCGTGCATCACCATCCGCAAGTTCAAGCGCGACAAGCTGCAGGTGAGCGACCTCATCAAGTACCGCTCGCTGACGCCGCCGATGGCCGAGTTCCTCGAGATGGTGGTGAAGGCGCACAAGAACCTCGTCATCTCCGGCGGCACCGGCTCGGGGAAGACGACGCTGCTCAACATCATCAGCTCCTTCATTCCCGAGGACGAGCGCATCGTCACCGTGGAGGACGCCGCCGAGCTCAACCTCACGCAGGACCACTGGGTGCAGCTCGAGTCGCGCCCGCCCAACCTCGAGGGGAAGGGCGCGATCACGATTCGCGACCTGGTGAAGAACTGCCTGCGCATGCGGCCCGACCGCATCATCGTGGGTGAGTGCCGCTCCGGCGAGGCGCTCGACATGCTGCAGGCGATGAACACCGGCCACGACGGCTCGCTCACCACGCTGCACGCGAACACCC
>CAYUZK010000072.1:22426-25781 GCA_964449625.1 uncultured Archangium sp. | reverse complement strand
CGCATCCATCAAGCCGGGTTGCATCTGGTTGACGTTGACCGCCGGGTCTATCCACCAGTCGTGGAAGAAGCCGTAGGTGGGCACGGCGCCGGCGAGGCCGATGAGTGCGCGGAAACGCTCCGGGTAGCGCTCGGCCCGGTGGCAGGCGATGACGCCGCCGATGGGCGCGGTGGCGCCGGCGGGCACGACGATCTTGAGCAGAGTGCCCGAGTCGGTGGCCTCGATCTCCAGGTTCGACTTGTCCGTCTCGCACTCGGCGATGGCGTCACCGGAGCTGACCTTGTCGCCTTCCTGCTTGAGCCACTTGGTGATGCGGCCCTCGTTCATCGTGGGCGACAGCGCGGGGAGCTGGATCGGGGTGGGCATGGTGGGGCGTCTCGTGAGGAGAGGAGCGTCAGCGGTACAGCACCTGGTGGACCGCCTCGACGATGCGCGAGGCCGACGGGAGGATGAGGCGCTCGTGGTTCTCGGCGTAGCTCATGTTGACGTCGAGGCCGTGCACGCGGACCACCGGCGCGTCGAGATCGTCGAAGCACTCGCGCTGGATGAAGTCGGCCACGTGGGCGCCGAAGCCGGCGTAGCCCCAGCCCTCCTCGACGATCACCACGCGGTTGGTCTTCTTCACCGACGCGGCGATGGCCTCCTCGTCCATGGGCTTGATGGTGCGCAGGTCGACCACCTCGGCGCTGATGCCCTCCTGCGCGAGCTGCTCGGCGGCCGGCAGCACGAAGGCCGTCAGCATGCGCGACCAGGTGATGAGGGTGACGTCGCTGCCCTCGCGCTTCACGTCGGCCTTGCCGATGGGCACGAGGTGCTCGCCCTCGGGCACCTCGCCCTTGAGGCCATAGAGGAGCTCCCCCTCCATGAAGATGACGGGGTTCTCGTCACGGATCGCGGACTTGAGCAGGCCCTTGGCGTCGGCCGGCGTGCCGGGGGCGATCACCTTGAGGCCGGGGAAGTGGGCGTAGTTCGCCTCGAGCGCCTGGCTGTGCTGGCTGCTCAGCCGCCCGCCCGCGCCGTTGGGGCCGCGGAAGACGATGGGGCAGCGGAGCTGGCCGCCCGACATGTGCCGCACCTTCGCCGCGCTGTTGACGATCTGGTCCATCGCGAGGATGGCGAAGTTCCACGTCATCATCTCGATGATGGGCCGCAGGCCGACCATGGCGGCGCCGACCCCGAGGCCGGCAAAGCCCAGCTCGGAGATGGGGGCGTCGACCACGCGGGCGCTGCCGAACTTGTCGAGCAGGCCCTTCGACACCTTGTAGGCGCCGTCGTAGCGGGCGACCTCCTCGCCCATGAGGAAGACGCGGGGGTCGCGGGCCAGCTCTTCGGCCAGCGCCTGGTTCAACGCATCACGGTACGCGAGCTCGGCCATGGCTACGCCGCTCCCTTCTTCTGCTTCGTGGCGGCCGGAGCCGGGGTCTTCGGCTCGAGCTCCCACGTCACCTCGAACTGGCTGGGGAACTCGGGCCACTTCACGTCGGTGGCGCCCAGCACGCGCTGGCGGGGCCGCTCGTCGGGCTCGCCCTCTTCCACGAAGGTGTGCGACCACAGGTCGCCGTCGGGCGGGAGCGGAGAGGCCTCGGCGAAGGCCATGGCCTGGTCGACGTGCACCTTCTCTTCTTCGTCGATGGCGTCGAGCTGCGCCTCGGTGGCGAGCTTCTTCTCGAGCAGCCGCGTGCGCAGCGTCAGGATGGGGTCGCGCTGCTTCTCCTGCTCGACCTCCTCCTTGGTGCGGTAGGTGGCCGCGTCGGACATGGAGTGCCCGCGGAAGCGGTAGGTGTAGCACTCGAGCAGCGCCGGGCCGTGGCCAGCGCGGATCCACGCGGCCAGCTCGGTGACCTTCTCGTGCACGGCGAGCACGTCCATGCCGTCGACGGCCTCGCCGCGCATGCCCCAGCCCGGGGCGCGCTTGTGGATCTCCGGCATCGACGACACGCGGGCGATGTCGGTGCCCATGCCGTAGCGGTTGTTCTCCACCACGTAGAGCACCGGCAGCTGCCACTTCTGCGCCATGTTGAACGTCTCGTGGAGCGCGCCCTGGTTCGCCGCCGCGTCGCCGAAGCTGCAGACGGTGAGGCGATCTTCGTTGCGGTACTTCGACGCGAAGGCCATGCCGGCCGCCAGGGGGATCTGCCCACCCACGATGCCATAGCCGCCGTAGAAGCCGTGCTCGACGTCGAAGAAGTGCATCGAGCCGCCCTTGCCCTTCGAGTAGCCGCCGTCGCGCCCGTAGAGCTCGGCCATGAGCATGCCGGCGTCGGCGCCGCGCACCAGCGGGTGCACGTGGTCGCGGTAGCCCGTCATCACCCAGTCGCTCGGGCGAATGGCCTCGTTGATGCCCACCACCACGGCCTCCTGGCCGATGTAGAGGTGGCAGAAGCCCTGGATCTTCTTCAGGCCGTAGGCCTGCCCGGCCTTCTCTTCGAAGCGCCGGCTCAGGACCATCTTCCGGTACATCGTCAGCATCTGCTCGGTGCTGGCCACGAACGACTCCTTCAAGTGGTGAGGGCTGCGCGAAGCGTGCGCGCTTCTAACAGGCAGGGGCACACCCGACACCTTCTTGCGATGTCGCGGCGCGTCGGCAACCGGGATCGGGCCGTCAGTCAGTACGCGAAGTGGGGGATCGACACGCACCGCTCGTGCAGCGGCACGTCGCGGCCCGAGTGATCGGTGGCCAGGTGCACCGGCAGCGCGCCCTCGAACTTGGTCGCGTAGTCGTTGATGTGCGTCGGCTCGTTGTCGAAGGCGGCGAGCACCGTGCCCATGGTCTTCAGGTGCGCGTGGGTCTGGCGCTTGTAGTCGTCGTCGCTCTCGGCCAGCGTCGGCTTCATGAGCAACTGCACGTGGCCGCCGGTGCTGGGCATGGGCATGCGGCAGCGCTCGATGCAGGCCTCGGTGCCCACGCGCATCGCCTCGTGGCGGCCGGTGACGTAGATGACGCGGGCGCGCACGTAGTCGAGCGCGTGGAGGTAGCGCGGGGCGCCGACGATCTCGATGTCGTCGCGGCAGTAGTCGCTGGTGAAGAAGCGCTCCTGCCAGAAGGCCTTGAGCTCGGGGTAGAGCGCGTCAGACTCGGCCTCGCCCAGCCCGCAGCCGCGCGTGGCGCCGCGCAGGTCCCACCCGCTGGTGAAGTGCCAGGGCTGGCAGCCGAGCAGCTTCGCGAGGCCCTTCGCCTGGCCGAACTCGCGCACGATGCGCGCCTGGCGGGGGCGGTTGTCGAAGACCGTCGAGTCGAGGTCGAACACCAGCAGGCCCCGAGGGCCCGACTGCCGGGCCAGCTCAAGCACCTGCTCGAGCGTCTTGTGCCAGTCGACCGCGACCCGGTGGAGGTAGTCACTCATGCGGGCGGGGC
>CAYUZK010000072.1:8720-22326 GCA_964449625.1 uncultured Archangium sp. | reverse complement strand
GACGAGCGACTCGGTGATGACGGTCTCGGGCACCAGGTCGGTCATGCGCTTGATGCCGTTGCGGTCGAGCACGAGCCTCACGAGGCGCACCGTCGTGCGCTGGTGCCGGCCGTCGTCGACGATGAAGCGGAAGGCGACGTCGATGCGGTAGCACTTGGCCATCTGCAGCTTGCCGACGGAGAAGTCCTCGAGGTCCACGTAGTCGAGGGCGAACTCAGGGTCGTCCATGTCGTGGAGCAGGCGGTCGACGTTGAGGCGGATGATGTCGGTGACGCCAGTGACGATGCCGTCGGCGATGCGCGGCAGCATCTCGGACTCGAGCACGATCTTCTTGCGGTAGCGGATGACGGACTCCGCCAGCTCGCCCTGGGCCACCATCACCAGGTCGTCGCGCTGCCGCAGCCGCGCCACCTCGGGCGGCACCAGCACGCCGCCGTCGAAGTCGAGCTTCTCCTTGCAGACGCCCACCTCGTCGCGAGTCACCGGGTCGACGATGCGGGTGGTGCGCTCGTAGAGGAACTTGCCCGCGTAGTTGGCGAGGATGCGCCGCAGCGCCTCCTTGAGCCGGTCCTTGAACATGTAGCCGACGACGGCGAGCAGGAAGAAGTTGAAGCTCGCCTGCGGGTAGCGGGTCTGCGCGAAGAGGCCCACGCCCAGCGCGAAGGCCATGGAGCCGCCGGCCGCCAGCGCGAAGAGCACCTCTTCCCAGGCCTTGCGCGGCGAGCTGCGCTGCACCTTGAGGAAGAGGATGTTCATGCAGTACTTCTTCAGGAAGCTCAGCCGGTGCGTGTACTCCTCGTTGTCGCCCTCAATGGCGAGCACCGAGGGCAGGTGCGCCGCCCGCCGGTACTGCTCGTCGGCGACCACCACCTCCATGAGCTCGCGGCGCAGCGCGACGTACACGCCCGAGCGCGGCATCTGCTCCATCTGCACGACGATCCGGCGGAAGAACTGCTCCACCTGCAGGCTCAGGAACTCGTCCACCAGGCGCAGCGCCGCGGCAGCGCGATCACCCAGGTCGTACTTCGCGACCAGCTGCGCGCTGCACGACCGGTAGCGGCGCAGCACGTCTTGCGTGGCGTGAATGGACCGGTGCGCGAGCTGCTGCAGGTGCTCGGGCGAGTCGGTGGGCGCGCAGTGGGCGTTCTCGGCCCCGCGGAGCAGGTGCGCGCACTCCTTCTTCATGCCCCGCGCGAAGCGCCGGAGCGCGCCGCGCATCACGCAGGCCAGCATCTTCGCGTCGTAGACGACCTCGCTCGAGGGGCCCATGAGGCCCAGCTGCAGCCGCTGCTCGAGCTGCACCAGCGGCGAGTGCGCGCCGCCGACGATCTCGTCGAAGGACAGCACCGGCGTCTTGAGCCGCACGTAGTTGTGGAGGTCGGCGTAGAACTGCTCGCGCGGCCAGGTGTCGGCGCCGATGTTGAGGCTCTTCGGCAGGAAGAGGATGGTCTCGACCAGGTACTCGGACTGTGGATCGGTGCCCGAGGGCTGGTACTCGAGCTTCAGCTCGAACTGCTTTCGGTCGTGGACCTCGACCTTGGTATCGAAGAGTTCGCTGGGTCTGGGGGCAACCACTCGCGACACTCTATGTGACAACCGCGTCACACGCCACCGGCCGCCCTTGCGACTTCAAGGGGATGACGAACGCGTTGACGTCCACGGACTCGTGTGGGAGTGCGGCGCCCCGAAACGAGGCCCGCCGATGCCTGCCTGGCTGTCGAACCTGTTGCCCATCGCCCTGCTCCTCGGCGCCATCACGCTGGTGCTCGCGCGCCTGCCGAAGGTCGAGCTGGGGCACAGCGAGGCGTTCAAGAAGCGCCGGTTCTGGAACTGGTTCCCGCTCGGGCTGACGTACGCCTTCCTCTACTTCGCGCGCTACAACGTCAACGAGCTGACCACCGCCCTGGGTGCGAAGACGGACAACAAGGCCTTCGGCATCATCTTCGCCGCCGGCACGCTGGTGTACGGCTTCTCGTTCATCATCAACGGGCCGCTCACCGACAAGCTGGGCGGGCGCACGACGATCCTCCTCTCGGCGGCGGGGGCGGCCGGCGCGAACCTGCTCATGGGCCTGGTGGTGTACGGCGAGGCGAAGCTGGGCTGGGTGCTGCCGGGCGGGCTCGTGGCGTGGCTGGCGGTGCTCTACGCGCTCGACATGTACTTCCAGAGCTTCGGCGCGGTCTCCATCGTCAAGGTCAACGCGGCCTGGTTCCACGTGCGCGAGCGCGGCGTGCAGGGCGGCGTCTTCGGCATCCTCATCTCGCTGGGCGTGTACTTCGGCTACGACTGGAGCAAGGCCATCGCCAAGGCGGCGCCTTCCTCGCCGTGGTGGATCGCCATCATCCCCGGGCTGGTGCTGCTGGCGGCCTTCGTGGCGGCCTGGTTCCTGGTGCGCGACACGCCGAGCGACACGGGCCACCCGGACTTCGAGGTGGGCGACGACTCCGCGGCGATCCACGAGCACGCGAGCGTGGCCGAGGTCTTCAAGAAGATGCTGACCAACCCGGTGATCCTGGTGATCGTCGGCATCGAGTTCTGCACCGGCTTCCTGCGCAACGGGGTGATGAGCTGGTACCCGAAGTTCTCGAAGTCGGTGGGCTGGTCGGAGGACTTCGTCTCGGCGAACTGGGGCCTGCTGCTGTGCGTCTTCGGCATCGTGGGCGGCATGATGGCCGGCGTCATCTCCGACCGCGTCTTCAACTCGCGGCGGGGGCCCGTGGCCTCGGTGCTCTACGCGGGCATCACCCTGGGCGCGGTGGCCATGTACTTCGCGCTCTCGTCACCGCTCGTGGGCTGGGTGCTGGTCTTCATGGCCCTCAACTACGTCGGCGTGCACGGCATGCTCTCGGGCACCGCCAGCGCCGACTTCGGCGGCAAGAAGAACGCCGGCGTGGCCGTGGGCATCATCGACGGCTTCGTCTACCTGGGCACCGGGCTCCAGTCGCTGCTGGTGGGCATGGTGCTGCCCCAGGGCGACGCGGCGAAGATCCCCGGAAACTGGATCTACTGGCCCCTCGCGATGATCCCCATGGCCCTCATCGGGCTGGCGCTGTGCACCCGCGTGTGGAACGCGAAGCCGCAGCAGGGCAAGGTCGCCGCGGCTCACTGACGCGCGAGGAAGCGGCCGAGCGCCAGCTCCGTCTTCGCGTCCTGAATGGCGCCGTCGGCGAGGGCCGCCTGGAGTGACGCGAGCGAGCGCCAGGTGAGCGCCCCGCCCTCCTCCAGGGGGCTCCCGTCGCCAGAAGGCGCGGCCTGCGGCAGGCCCGTCACGTCGACCGCGGCGAGGAAGATCTTCTCGCTGATGATGCCCGGCGCGACGAAGAATGGCGGGCCGAGCAGCTCGATGGCCGCAGGCGCGACGGTGAAGCCGGCCTCCTCGCGCAGCTCCTCCACGCAGCGCTGCCGCAGGCCCGCCTCGCCCCGGTCCTCCACCTCGAGCAGCCCGGCGACGATCTCCTCGCAGAAGAGGTGCGAGCGCCCGTCGGGCACGGTGGGCACCTTCTCGCGGCGGAAGTGGGCCGCCGGCCGCAGGTTCTGGCGGGTGAGGAACTCGAGGCCCGAGGCCCCGCGGCGCCAGGCGAGCACCGCGACGGCGTCGAGGCGGGGGCGATCGACGACGTCGACCCGGTAGGTGGCGCTGTGGCTGCCGTCGGCGCGCTGGTTGCGCACGCGCAGCCGCCGCACGTGGAGGAAGCCCTCGTCGCAGCGGCCGCTGGCCGTGAAGTCCTCCACCACCTCGAGGGCCGTCACCGGAGAAGTGTGCATGAGTTCGCCGCTTTACCAGAGGCGCGGGGCCGCGTATGTGGCCCCCGTCGTCGCCTGGCCGCCCTTCCCCCCCATCGAGCCCGAGATGAAGCCTCCCCGTCGCCCCTCCCGCTCGCTCCGGCACGCCGCGACCCGCTCGCTGCTGCTGCTGGCCCTGGCCGTGTCGGCCGCCCACCACGTCTCGTGCCTGCCGGTGCTGCCGGGCGTCGACGTGGACCTCTCGGGCCAGCAGGTGCGCCTGACGTTCCTGCACACCTCCGACCTCCACAGCCGGCTGCTGCCCTACGACTTCAACCCGCTCAAGACCGACGTCGACCTGGGCCTCATCCCCGAGGCGGGGCCCTTCGGCGGGGCGACGCGCCTGGCGGCCCTCATTCAGCGGGAGCGCTTCAAGGCCGACCGCGTGCTGCACCTCGACTCCGGCGACTCGTTCCAGGGCGCGCCGATCTTCAACCTGAACCTGGGCGAGGCGGAGTACCGCTTCCTCTCGCTGGTGGGCCTCGACGCGGCGGTGGTGGGCAACCACGAGTTCGACGCCGGCTCGCAGAACTTCACCAAGCAGGCCCGCGACGCGGCGCGCTTCCCGCTGCTGGTCGCCAACTACCAGTGGGAGGACTACAGCCAGCCGGGCAGCAACGCGACGGCGCTCTACACCTCGCCCTACACCATCAAGAACGTCGGCGGGCTGCGGGTGGGCATCATCGGCCTGGGCAACTTCGGCTCGCTCAACTCCATCGTGGAGCAGGGCAACTCGCTGCAGGCCATCCCCCTCGAGCAGAACGAGATCACCCGCAGCTACGTCGAGTTCCTGCGCCCGGCGGTGGACCTCATCACCATCACCAGCCACGCGGGCCTCACCGAAGACCAGGACCTCATTCATGGCTACGAGGCCTTCTACGAGTGGAGCCTGGCCCGGCCCTTCGTCGAGCGCGCCGTGGACCCGTGGAAGCTCCTCGAGCGCTTCGGCCCCGAGAGCGATCCGACCTCGGTGGTGCGCGTCTTCATTCCCGGGGTGGCGGGCATCGACGCCATCCTCGGGGGGCACCTGCACGTGGTGCTCAACCCGCCGCAGATCCTCACCGACCCGCGGGGCCGCAAGGTCATCTTGAGCCACGGCGGCGCCTTCTCGAAGTACTTGAACCGCATCGACGCGGTGATCGCCATGCCCGAGAAGGGCGTCACCGACCCCGAGCGCGGCGAGATCGTCTCGTTCGACTTCCGCGTCTTCCCCGTCGACTCGCTGTGGTGCAACGAGGGGCTGCACGACCTCTACCGCACGCAGTTCTGGAGCCCCGGCGAGTTCATGAGCGACCCGCGGGTGAGGGCGGGCATCGAGCAGTGCAAGGAGTTCGAGGACCGCAACACCACGCAGCTGCTCCTGCCGTACATGACGGACCTGGACGTGAAGCTGAACCTCACCTCGCTCTTCGCCTTCGCGCCGCGCGACATCGCCCGCCGCAACAACTCGACGGGCGGCGACAGCCCGCTGGGCAACATCGCCGCCGACTCCATGCGCCGGCGCCAGGGCGTGGAGGCCGAGGTGGCGCTGACGAACTCCCTGGGCATCCGCGACAACCTCTACGGCGGGCCGCTGACCCAGGAGGCGATGTTCAACGTCTTCCCCTTCGAGAACACCATCAACATCATGTTCGTGTCGGGGCGCGAGATGCAGGAGCTCTTCGACTTCGTGAGCGAGCGCTCGGCGCAGCGCGGGTGCACCAGCCAGGCGCAGGTCTCGGGCGTGCGCTTCACCATGGACTGCGCGCAGGCGCAGCTCAACGCCGTGCGCATTCCGTGCAACGTGGCCGAGGAGGCCCGCGACTGCCCCGACGACGACCGCGGGGGGGGGCGCTTCCCCTGGCAGTGCCTGGCCGACACGAGCTCACCGACGGGCGGGCGCTGCTGGTCGCACCCGGGCACCAACATCAGCATCAACGGGCTGCCGCTCAACGAGAACGAGACCTACCGCGTGGCGGTCAACGACTACATCGCGCGCGGCGGCTCGGGCTTCCTGGTGCTCAAGCGCAACACCACGCGCGTCGAGACGGGCATCCCCCTGCGCGACTCGCTCATCGGGTACCTGCAGAACTTCTGCAGCTGCGATGAGCTGCTGGCCGGCGCCACCGACGCCGACGGCAACCTCATCGGAAAGAAGGGCCAGCCCTGCGGCTACCGGAACCCTGAGAACCTCCAGCGCTGGGTGGTCGACCCGCAGGAGCTGAGCTTCTGCAACCAGGCCAGCGCCTTCCGCGACGCGCTGTTGCAGTCAAAGGGCGCCTGCTCCTGCGCCGACATCTTCCGTCGAGACACGGTCGCCTGCGCCAACGCCATCGGTGACTTCGAGCCAGAGATCGCCACCTGCGCCAACGAGCTGCCCGAGGGGCCCTTCCTCGGCCGGTGCTCCTGCCGCCAGGCCCTGGCCGGCGACCCGCTGTGCGGCAACGTGACGCGCGCGGTGCGTAACTTCTGCGAGAACCCCACGGCCCTGCCCATCGCCACCGGCGCCGAAGACGGCCGCATCAGCCGGAGGGTGAAGTGATGCGCCGCCTGCTCGTCCTGGCCGCCTTCGCGCTGGCCGCCTGCCCGCCCCTGACGGTGCCGCAGCTCCCCGAGCTGGCCTCGTTCAAGGTCGACGTGTCGGGCGTCTTCGTGCGCACCGGCGGGAACCGGGCGCCGCTGGGCGTCGTCGCGAGCTGCCTCGAGCGCTTCGGGGGAGACCCGGCCGCGGTGCCGGAGGCGGAGAAGGGCACGCCGGGCTGCCGCTACCTCATCCCCACCGGGGAGGTGGAGTTCGACCTCGTGGCCCAGGGCCTCACGCGGGCGGGCGAGCCCTACACGGACTTCAACGGCTCGGTGAGCTTCCGCGTCATCCCCGGCGATCTCGCGGCCGACCAGAAGAGCCGCTGGGCCCTGGCCGAGCTGGGCAAGGTCACGGCGAGCGTGCGCGCGCTGCACCCCTACGGCGAGGTGCGGGTCTGGGTCGAAGACGCCCCGCCCAAGGCCCTCTACGACGGCGGCGAGCCGCTCGTCGCGGTGCTGCCCCCGGAGCCGCAGTACCCGGCGCGGCGCACCTACGCCTCGGGCACCTCGAGGATCATCTACTTCGCAGACCAGACGCTGCAGTCGCTGCAGCTGCCCGGCGAGTTCGACAACCGCAGCTCGCCCTTCGTGGGCGAGTTCGTGGTGGTGGGCAAGAACCCGGAGTCGGGCGACACGCTCAAGCAGTCGTGCGCTACCGACCCTTCCCGGAACAACCGCGAGGCGCTGATGGTGGTGACGGGTCTCGACCCGTCGGGCTTCTTCGTCACGGACATCAGCGCCTGCCGCCTCGTGGAGCAGACGCGCGACGCCTCCGGCTCGGTGCAGGTGCGCACCCCGGAGCCGCCCGAGCCCTGCCTCGTCACCCTCACAGACGGCGGCACCGAGCCCCTCGAGCTGGCCGACGGCGGCGTGGGCCGCTGCGCCGTCTCGGAGCGCCGCTGCGTGCGACGCGCCGACTGCCCGGGCTACATGCCCGGCACCTTCGGCTCGATGTTCATCTACAACTACAACTTCCCCGACGGGCTCGACGAGGGCGACCTGCTCTTCACGCTCTCAGGCTCGGTGCAGGAGTTCACCTCCACCACGCAGATGGTCTTCCCCTCGTGGAGCGTGGCCGAGCGCGTGCGCCGCCTGCCGCCGGAGCAGTGGAACAAGTGGCTCCAGTTCGCCAGGCCCTACGACATCAGCTACCGCACCTGCGGCATGGACAACGCGGCGGCGCCCTTCCTCACCGACGCGCTGTGCGGCCACAACCGCCGCAACCTCAAGATGGAGAGCCTCGAGTCGTCACTGGTGCGCGTGCGCCGGGTGCGCTTCCCCCGCGTCTTCAAGAACTGCGACGCCAACGCCAACGGCTCGGTGCCCTTCTTCTGCGAGTCGAACCCGGGTGGGAGCGGCTGGCAGTGGTCCACCTGCAGCTTCGACGCGCCGGAGCCCGAGGCCGACCGGGTGGAGCGCGAGTGCAACCAGGCCTGCATCATCGGCCTGGGCGAGTTCGCAGGGCAGCTGTGCACCGAGGCGTCCACCTTCCGAGGCTTCGGCCAGTACGTGGTCGAGATGGCGTCGCCGGGCCCCGCGCGGCTGGGCCTCGACGACTCGCTGCCGCTGCGCGTGAAGACCGCCGAGCTTTCCCTCGCGGTGGCGCCGAGCGACGGCGGCGTGCCGGGGCCAAACCCTACCGCGCTCGTCACCGGCTACGCCGAGGGCACCGAGGTGGTCATCACCTGCACCGCGCCCGCGCGCTACGCCGCCGGCGCCGGCACGGCCTCTCCGGGCGACGACGCGCCGCTGGTGCCGGCTGACGGCCTCGTGCGCTTCACCTTCGCGCCGGGCCAGACGACGCTGGGCCTGCAGGCCACCACCGAGGCCGGCAGCTGCACGGTGGGCCACAACGCCCGCGCGCGCATCAACCTCATCACGAAGGACGCGGTGCCCGACCTCGACCCCGACTGCAACGAGGCCGACGCCGACGCCGAGCGCGCGGCCCAGTGCCGGAACCTGCGGGGTGCGGAGTTCGACGTCATCGGCCACCTGCGCCACGTGCAGCCGGCGAGGCCCCGCTGGGTGGTGGTGCCGCGCGCCCCTGACGATCTGTGTTGCTACCCCGGCCCGGGCCTGGAGTGCCCCCGCCCGATTCAGCCGTGCCGTTGACCGACCCGCAGTAGGGAGGGCCCCTCCACGAGGGGCCCGGGAGAGAACCAGTGAAGCGGTTTACGAAGAGCATCGCCCTCGTGGCGACCATCGCGGGGAGCGCCTTTGCCGGCGACTTCATCGACACGCGCGTCACCTTCGCGCTGGCGAACTCGAACGTGTTCGTCAAGCCCGGCGAGACGACGCCCAGCGAGCCGGGCACGGGCTTCGGCGCCTCGCGGCAGAACACGCAGTTCTACGACAACTTCAACACCCGCTTCACGGGCTTCGAGACGCTCTCGAACATCTCGCTCTACAAGCGCAGCGCGAGCTTCTTCGAGGGCTTCGACGCCGAGGCGGCGCTCAACGTCGTCGTCATCAACAACCCGTCGGGCGCCATCTCGCTCTTCGACAACGCCTCCTTCGTGAAGCTGAACTACCGGCCCGCGGGCTGGGGTCAGAAGGAAGACATCGCGCTGACGGCCTTCCCGGTGTCGGCCGACCGCTTCCGCCTCGGCTACGCGTGGAAGCTGTCGTGGGGCGGCGACTCCTCGTTCACCTTCAACCAGGGGCCGGGCACCTCGAACACCGGCCGCCCCGCCGCCGTGCCGGGCGCCAAGCTGCAGGTGACGCGCGACCGCTGGTACGCCTACGCGGGCGCGAAGACGGGCCTGCTGCTCAACAACCTGCTCAACGTGCAGGAGCGCCAGGCCGGCGTGCTCTTCGGCGGCGGCATCGACCTCATCCCCAACCGGCTACGCCTCGAGGCCAACGGCGGCTACTTTCAGCGCGGCATCGTGCCCTCGCTGGCCCAGCAGGGCATTCGCGCGCCGGTCAACGCGCTGGGCGCCTCGACGCAGCTCTCGCTCTTCTCCGACACCATCCTCCCGTCGCTCGATCTTCGGCTCTACAAGAACGACCCGGACATCACGCAGCGCTTCTTCAAGCCCGAGACGTACAACGGCGGCTTCAGCTACCAGCTCTCGGTGGAGGCCAGCTTCCTCGGGCAGACCCTGGTGGACCCCGACCGCTTCGCCGCCACGCGCGTGCAGCCGGCCTCGGCCGTCGCGGTGCAGGCGCGCTTCAAGCTCGACTACTGGCGCTTCTACGCCATCGGCCTCTACCGCACGCTCTCCTTCATTCAGTTCGACGTGCCGGGCCTGCCGCCGTACTTCGACTTCTCGGCAGGCAGCACCGTGCGGCCGGAGCTGTGGGGCGCCATCGGCGGCGATCGCTTCTTCCCCAACCAGCACCTGACGCTCGGCCTGGTGCTGGGCCTCCAGTCGCCGGCCTCGGTGAGCGCGCCGCGCTTCGACTTCGGCGGCACCAACCCGCCGCCCGGCCTCACGGGCCCGCGCACGGTGGTGGTGCGCGACGTGAACCTCTTCGCCATCCTCCCGCCCGATGTCGAGGTGCTGCCCATCTTCAGCGTCAAGGGCACCTTCCGCCTCGACATCAGCGAGTACTTCGCGGTGCTGGGCGAGGTCTTCTACAACCGCGACGAGAACCGCGTGACGTTCCGCGACTCGACGCAGTTCATCAGCCAGCCGGTCTTCGAGAACCCCAACCAGCTCGGCTTCAACGCCGTGGTGCAGGCGCGCTTCTGAGCGGGGGCGCCTTCTGGCGCCTCACAGCCCGAGCTGCTTGGCGATGATCTCGTTCATGATCTCGCTGGTGCCGCCGCCGATGGGGCCCAGGCGCGCGTCGCGCCAGTGCCGCTCGATGTCGAACTCCTGCATGTAGCCGGCGCCGCCGTGGAGCTGCAGCGCCTGGTCGGCGAGGCGGCAGCACATCTGCGTCGCGACCTTCTTGGCCATGGCCGTCTGCCCGAGGGCCCACTCGCCGGCCGCGTGGAGCCGCAGCGCGTGGTAGGTGAGCTGCCGCGCCGCCTCGAGGTCCGTGGCCATGTCCGCGAGCGTGTGCTTGGTGAGCTGGAACTTCGCGAGGGGCTGCCCGAAGGCCTCGCGCTGCTGCACGTAGCGCATCGCCTGCTCGAGGATGTCTTCGGCCGCGCCGACGGCGCCCAGCGCGAGCGAGAGGCGCTCCCACTGGAAGTTGCCCATGATCTGCGAAAACCCGTTGCCCTCCACGCCGAGCAGCGCGTCGGCCGGCAGCCGGCAGTCGTCGAAGGCGAGCTCCGCGGTGTCGGAGGCCCGCCAGCCCAGCTTCTTGAGCGCGCGGCTCACGGTGAAGCCGGGGGCGCCCTTGTCGACCAGGAACATCGACAGGCCCTTGTGGCCCTTCGACGGGTCGGTCTTCGCGGCGACGATCACGTAGTCGGCGCGCACGCCGTTGGTGATGTACGTCTTCGAGCCGTTGAGCACCCAGCCCTCACCGTCGCGCCGCGCCGTGGTGCGCAGGCCCGCCACGTCGCTGCCCGCGCCCGGCTCGGTGACGGCGAAGGCGCCGATCCACTCCCCCTTGATGGCGCGGGTCAGGTAGCGCGCCTTCTGAGCGTCGCTGCCGAACAGGTGGATCGGCCCGGTGCCGATCGTCGCCTGCCCGATGAGCCCCGCCGCCACCCCGCCCGACCCGCACTTGCTGAGCTCCTCGGTGGCCACGGCCTCGAAGAAGAAGCCCGCGTCGGTGCCGCCGTACCGCGCCTCGTACTTGAGCCCGAAGAGGCCCAGCTCGGCGGCCCGGCCGAAGAGCTCCCGGGGGAAGCGCTCGGTGGCCTCCCAGGCGCGCACGTGCGGCTTGATCTCGCGCTCGACGAACTGCTTCACCGTCTGGCGGAAGGCCTCGTGCTCCTCAGAATAGGTGGCGAACCCGGCGCTCATGGGCGCGGACTTTGACTCAAAAATCAACCTCGCGCGATCCTTGACCGGCTCCGCGAGCTGAGCAATACACGCCGTGATTCCGGCGCCATAGCCAAGTGGTAAGGCAAGGGTCTGCAAAACCCTCATTCCCCGGTTCGAATCCGGGTGGCGCCTCAAGAGAGAAGCCCGGGCCCTCCGCGAGGAGACCCGGGCTTCGTCGATCAATGCGCCTGGTCCTCGCCGCCACGTTGCTCCTGAGCACCCTCGCCGCCGCGGGCGATGGGGTGGAGCTGCCGCCCGCGCCAGGGGAGTCGTCGACCAAGCGCCTCGACTTCAAGGGCGGCTCGCCGCTCATTCCCGTGCGGCTCATGGAGGGCAGCGCGGAGGTGACGCTGGCCGGCCGCGGGCGGCTGCGCTTTCGGCTGCCGGGCACGCCCGAGAAGCTGGTGGAGGGCCCGCCGGGCATGGTGTGGCGGGTGCGGCGCGTCGCGGGCGCACCGGCGGCCATCGTGGCGCGCATCCAGCTCGCGGAGGTGCCCTTCGCCGACAAGCTGGGCCTGGCCGACGCGCAGGCGGAGTGGGCCGCGCGCGGGCTCAAGCTCAAGGCCCACGTCCTCGGCGGCGTGTACGGCATCGCGGGGAAGGTCATCGACAACCGCCGCTACGTGCTGGTGGTGGACCAGCCCCCTGCCCCGCCGGCGTCGCTCGCGGCCCAGCAGGCGGAGCTCTTGAAGCAGCACCAGGTGCGCACCACGCTGCTGGAAGACGTGAAGAAGAAGGGCTCGCTCACGCTCGAGCTCATCGACGCGCGCGACACCGTGGTGGCGACGGTCGACGGGCCGCTGACGGCCGAGGCGCCCGACGGTGCGCCCATCGAGGTCAGGCGCGTGGAGTACGGCGTCGGCTACGACAACCATAACTTCGAAGACCGCGCCTTCCGCGGCAGCGTGCTCTTCACCGCGGACCGCACGGGGAAGATCGCCGTCATCAACCAGGTCGACCTCGAGGACCTGCTCAAGGGCCTCGTGCCCTCGGAGATCTTCGCGAAGGCGCACCCCGAGGCGCTCAAGGCCCAGGCCGTCACCGCGCGCGGCGAGGTGCTGGCGAAGATCGGCTTGAAGCACCTGGGCGACCCGTACCTGCTGTGCACCGAGCAGCACTGCGCGGTGTACCGCGGCGTCTCGGGCGAGGCGGCCAGCACCAACGCCGCCGTGGAGGCGACGCGCGGCGAGGCCTCCTTCGACGCGAGCGATCGGCTGGTGGACTCCGTCTACAGCGCTGTCTGCGGAGGCCACACCGAGGACAACGACGTGGTGTGGGGCGGCGTGGCCAACGCCTCGCTCCGCGGCCGGCCCGACGTCATGCCCGGCAAGCCCGTGCCCGCGTCGCCGAAGACCTTGAAGGCCTTCCTCACCACCGAGGCGCAGCACGCCTGCCGGGTGTCGTCCTTCGCGCAGCTCTCCAAGTACCGCTGGGAGAAGCGGCTGTCGGCGAAGGACGTCGACGAGAAGCTCGCCAGCTACAAGGTGGGCCGCGTGATGGCGATGAACGTGACCGAGCGCGGCGTGTCGGGGAGGGCCCGGCTGCTCCAGGTGTCGGGCGAAGACGGGGCCACCACCATCCGCGGGGAGCTCGTCATTCGCCGCGCCTTCGGCAACCTCAACAGCGCCATGTTCGAGCTCAAGACCGAGCGCGACGCGAAGGGCCAGCCGACGGCCTGGGTCTTCACCGGCGGCGGCTGGGGCCACGGGGTGGGCATGTGCCAGACGGGCGCCATCGGCCGCGCCGAGGCCGGGCAGAGCTACCGGCAGATCCTCGAGCACTATTACAACGGGGCCCAGGTGGCCCGAATCTACTGATTTCCCTGAGGAACTCCCGGCCGGCCACGGAGTGCGAGGACCGCCCCGACGTCGTTATGATGAGCTGGTCGTGATGCTCGTCTCCCGCCACCGCCCCGTGTCGCGCGCCCGGCGCCTGGCCCGCGGGCTGCTCGCGCTCGGGCTGACGCTCGCGGTGCACGGGCTGATCCTGGCGCTGGTGGTGCTCTCGTCGCTGGTGAAGTGGGACGTGCCCCCGCGCGCGAGCCGCCCGGCCCCGGCGCGCCCGGTGGTGCTGCGTGGGCTGACGGCCGAGCAGTTCGACAAGAACCGCGGCGCCGAGGCCTCGCGCATCAAGGACGAGCGGCAGGTCGTCGCGAAGAAGACGCGCCCCGAAGAGAAGAAGAAGCCCGAGGAGATGCCCAAGGGCCAGGTGGTGGACGTGGCGCCGGGCAACCAGCAGGTGGACCCCAACGCCAAGTACCTCGCGGCGACGAACAACGCGGTGGACAAGCAGACGCGCGCGAAGGAGCAGACGGCCTTCTACAAGAACGCCATGCCCCAGCGCACGGCGAAGGCCCGCGTCGAGGGCAA